>CAYYLR010000225.1:0-1500 GCA_964472485.1 uncultured Coriobacteriaceae bacterium | reverse complement strand
GCTGGCAGATGGTCCTCGGCTGCCTGGGCGCAACCGAGCCGCCGTTCTCGCAGGGTGGGCTGCAGACGTTCCGGGAGCGGCTCATCGCGCACGACATGGACCGGCGGCTGCTCGAGCGCACGGTCGAGCTGGCGAAGGACACGAAGGAGTTCGACTGGAAGAAGCTGCCGAAGACGCTGCGCGTGGCCATCGACTCGGCGCCGCTCGAAGGAGCCGGCCGGGTCGAGGACACGCTCAACCTGCTCGCGCACGCGGCGCGCAAGGTGGTTGACTGTGCCGCCGGCCTTCTCGGCTGGAAACCGGAGCGGGTGTGCCGCGAGGCACGGGCTACGCTGCTCATCGGCCCGAGCGTGAAGGCAGCGCTCGACCGCGACTGGAGTGACCCTCTGCAGAAGTCCTCGGCGGTGAAGGCGCTGGTCATCGAGCTCGAGAACCTGCAGGACTGGCTCGCCACGAATCTCGCGCAGGAGCTGAAGAAGCCGCCGCTCAGCGAGGACCTGGCGACCCTTCGGCAGATCATGGATCAGGATCTCGAGCCGGACCCCAAAGGTGGGGGTAAGAAGATCCGCGAGGGCGTGGCGCCGGATCGGCGGGTCTCGGTCGGCGACCCGGAGATGCGCCACGGGCGCAAGAGCAAGACGAAGCGCTTCAACGGCTTCAAGCGGCACATCGCCACCGACCTCGACTCCGGGCTCATCCTCTCCGGCGCGATCACGCCGGCGAACCGGCCGGAGGAAGAGGCGGCGGCGGGCCTTGCCGGCGACATCGAGAAGCAAGGGCTGATGATCCACGAGCTGCACATCGACCGCGGCTACGTGAAGGCGGGCCTCGTCGACGAAGTGCTCGGCCGCGACGGCGAAGTCGTCTGCCGGCCGTGGATCGCGCGGAACGAGGGCGCCTTCCCCAAGGCGGCCTTCAAGATCAACATGCGCGACCTCACCATCACCTGCCCCGCCGGCGAGGTGGAGCGGATCGAGTTCGGTTCGGTCACCGAGTTCGATCCGGAGGCGTGCGACCACTGCACGCTGCGCGCGCAGTGCACTGCCGCGGCTCCGGGGACCGGGCGCTCCGTGAACATCGCCGAGGACGAGCGGCTCCAGCAGCGCTTGCGCAAATACCTCGCGACACCACGCGGTCGTGCCCGGCTGCGCGAGCGCGTGGGCGTCGAGCACCGGCTCGCTCACCTCGTCCGCCGCCAGGGCCGGCGGGCTCGCTACCGCGGCGTGCGCCGGAACCTCTTCGACCTACGCCGCGCCTCGGCCATCCAGAACCTCGAGGCCATCCAGCGTAAAGCGGCGTGATGAGATCCCTTTCAACCCATTCGGTGTTCTAGGTAGACCAGCGTGGTAGCGTGGAGGCATGTGGACTCCCGGCCCGGGTAGGTCATTGCTCACTGCTCCGAATCGGGAACGCCAGGGAGAAGCAAGCTCATGAAGACCGCGATGTCCGAAGAGCAGGCTCATGCGCGTGCCGCGTGGGAAGCCCTGCAGCGCCGGACGG
>CAYYLR010000224.1:0-1516 GCA_964472485.1 uncultured Coriobacteriaceae bacterium | reverse complement strand
TCCGCTGCGGAGGGATTACTTATAGTATGGCACTGAAAACCCAGCCTTTCATCCTCAATATGGGGCCACAACACCCCTCGACCCATGGTGTTTTCCGCATGAGGGTCACCCTCGATGGAGAGGTTGTGGTTGATTTCGAGCCGATTTTCGGCTACCTGCATCGCGGCATCGAGAAATTGGCTGAGGGGAGAACATATACCCAAATTTTCCCTTTAACCGACAGGTTAGATTATGCAGCGTCAATGACCAACAATCTGGCTTATGCGCTTGCCGTGGAAAAACTGGCGGGGATTAAAGTCCCTGAGCGGGCTGAGTACTTAAGAGTGATTATGGCCGAACTGATGCGCATCTCCAGCCATTTCCTTGGCATTGGTTCCTTGCTTAATGATATGGGCGCTTTCTTCACTCCTTTAATGTACATGTGGCGCGAGCGGGAAAAGATCGTAGATTTATTTGAGATGGTATGCGGCCAGCGGCTTCTCTATAATTACATGCGAGTTGGCGGCGTAAGCCATGATATCCCCGAGGAATTTTTGCCTGCGCTAAAGAGATTCATTGCTGAAATGCCAGGGTATATTGATGAATATAACCAGTTTCTGGCTACTAATGAAATCCTGCTGGCACGGACCAAAGGAGTAGGCATCCTGCCCAAAGATTTAGCCATTAACATCGGCGCCAGCGGGCCAATGCTTCGAGCCAGCGGTGTGAAATGGGACCTGCGCAGAACAGACCCCTATTCTATCTATGACAGGTTTGACTTTGAAATACCTGTCACCACTGCTGGTGACTGCTATGACCGCTACTGGATTAAAATCCTGGAGATGCGGCAGAGCGTCCGCATACTGGAGCAAGCAATAGCCCAGCTGCCAGCAAAAGGTGAAGTCTGCGCCATAGTGCCAGCACTGGTACGTCCCCCTGTGGGCGAAGTCTATTCCCGCATTGAAGCTCCCAAGGGAGAGTTGGGCTTCTACATCATGAGTGATAATAGCATTGCACCATATCGCTGCCATATCCGCCCGCCTGAACTGATTAATCTTACTGCCCTGCGTGATATGGTCAGAGGATGGAAAGTAGCTGACCTGATACTAACGTTTGGCAGCATTGACATCTGTATGGGAGAAATTGACCGATAATGACGTTACTTGAGCAGTTCCAAACATGGCTCAAGTCCATCTGGCCTGGATTTGAGTGGGCGGCATATGTCGTCCCCGCCCTGATTGGCATCATTGTCATCATCGCTTTTATCCTCATCATGGTAATCGTATTCATCTACATAGAGCGTCGCCTTGCTGCCAGATTCCAAATCCGCCTCGGACCTAACCGGTTTGGTCCCGAGGGAATTTTCCAGCCCCTCGCCACTGCGGTGAAAGTACTGTTAAAAGAAGACATCGTACCGGCGAAAGCCGATAAGGTGGTTCATTTCCTGGCGCCTCTGGTTGTCTTCATACCAATACTGCTTATCTTCGCCGTGATACCAATACATGAAGGGGCTATCCTTGCCGACCTTAACATAGGT
>CAYYLR010000223.1:0-1526 GCA_964472485.1 uncultured Coriobacteriaceae bacterium | reverse complement strand
GGCCGGCTCCTTGTCCTCCTGCATGTCCTTGTTGTACGCGAGCGGAAGCCCCTTGAGCGTCACGAGCAGCGCGGTCAGATCCCCCACGGCGCGCCCCGTCTTGCCGCGCACGAGCTCGGCGAAATCGGGGTTCTTCTTCTGCGGCATGATGCTCGACCCGGTCGACCACGCGTCGTCGAGCGTGATGAAGCCGAACTCCTCGGTGGACCAGAGCACGAGCTCCTCGGCGAGACGCGAGAGGTGCACCATCCCGAGCGTACACGCGTAAACGAGGTCCACGAGGAAGTCCCGGTCGGAGACGGCGTCGAGCGAGTTCGGTGAGACAGCGGCGAAGCCCAGTTCGTGCGCCACGGCGTCGCGGTCGATCGAGAAGGTCGTGCCAGCGAGGGCCGCGCTGCCGAGCGGCAGCACGTCGGCCGCATCGTAGGCCGCGCGCAGGCGTGTGTGGTCGCGCGCGAGCATCCATGAGTACGCGAGAATGTGGTGCGCGAACAGGACCGGCTGCGCCTTCTGGAGGTGCGTGTAGCCGGGCATCACGGCGGCCTGATTCGCCTCGGCGAGCGCGACGAGCGCTCCGCGCACGCCGTTGACGCGCGCGGCCAGCTCGAGTGCGGCGCGCTTGGCGTGCAGCCGGGTGTCGGTCGCCACCTGGTCGTTGCGGGAGCGGCCGGTGTGCAGCCGCTTGCCGGCGTCACCGACACGCCGCGTGAGCTCGCCTTCGATGGCCATGTGCACGTCCTCATCGGCCGGGTCGAAGGTGAAGCGGCCAGCGTCGATGTCGGCGAGGATCGCGACAAGGCCCGCCTCGATCGCTTCGGCGTCCGCAGCGCTGATCACGCCCTGCCTCGCGAGCATGCGGGCGTGCGCCACCGAACCGGCGATGTCCTCGGCGTACAGGCGCCGATCGACCGGGAGCGACGCGCCGAACGCCTGCTGGAACGCGCCAGGAACGCTCTCGAACCGTCCCGACCACGGGGTCTTCGTCGGCTCAGGCATCAGGATCTCCGGGAGACGCGGCCTCATCGCCGAGCGGCACCGAAGCGGGAGCCTCGTCAGCGATCTCAGGAGCGATGCTCGCCACGCCGTCGAGCGTACGCCTGACACCCGCGTTCTTGCCCGTCAGGTAGCCGAGCCAGAACAGCAGCAGTCCGGGCGCGAACAACCCAAGCGCGACGAGAGCGATGACGATCCATTCGGCGCCGCCGACCCCGAACACCACTACACCTCGCCTTCCTTGCCCATCGTGCGCCGCTGCCGCGCCCAGACCTTGACCGGCAGGCCGTGGAGGTCGATGAAGCCCTTGGCGGCGGTGTGGTCGAACGTGTCGGCCTCGTCGTACGTGGCGAGGTTGTAGTCGTAGAGCGAATAGGGCGAGCGGCGTCCGACCGTGACGCAACTGCCCTTGAAGAACCGCAGGCGGACGTCGCCGGTGACGAGCTGCTGGGTGGTCTCGATGAAGCCGTCGAGCGCTTCTTTGAGCGGCGAGAACCACATGCCGTTGTAGACGAGCTCGGCCCACTTCTGCT
>CAYYLR010000222.1:0-1529 GCA_964472485.1 uncultured Coriobacteriaceae bacterium | reverse complement strand
CACGCCGCGGTTCATCGGACCGGGATGCATGACGACCGCGTGCGCCGGCAGCGCCTGAAGCCGCGCGGCATTCATCCCGTAGAGCATCGCGTATTCCCGGTTCGACGGAAACGGCATTCGCGCGGCGCGTTCGAACTGCACGCGCAGCAGGTACGCGACGTCGAGCGTGGGAAGCGCCTCGTCGAGATCCCACATCACCTCGGCGCCGAGCACGTCAGGACGGGCGGGCATGAGCGTCGGCGGACCGATGATGACCGGCGTCGCGCCGACCTTCCGGAGCGCCGGCACGAGCGATCCCGCGACCCTCGAGTGGCATATGTCGCCGACGATGCCGACGCGCAGACCCGCAAGCCTGCCCAGCGCCTGACGCATCGTATAGAGATCGAGCAGCGCCTGCGTGGGGTGCTCATGCACACCGTCGCCGCCGTTGACGATCGAGCAGTCCATCACCTCGGCGAGCATCTGCGGCGCCCCAGCGTACTTGTGCCGCACGACCACGAGGTCGCACGCCATCGCCGCCAGGGTCTTCGCGGTGTCGAGGAGCGTCTCGCCCTTGACGGTCGCCGAGGCCGACGCCGAGAAGTTGACGCCGTCGGCCGACAAGCGCTTGGCGGCGATCTCGAAGGACGTGCGGGTCCGCGTCGACGGCTCGAAGAAGAGGTTGACCACCGTTCGGCCCCGCAGTGTCGGCAGCTTCTTGATCCGACGCTGGTTGACCTCGGAGAAGGAGTCCGCCGTGTCGAGGATGAGCGCGATGTCATCCCCGCTGAGGTCGTCCATCGTGAGGATGTGCCTACGTGAGAGCATCAGGCGCTATCCCTCCCCGTCTGACTCATCGAGGATGACGACGGCGTCGCGACGGTCGTGTTCAGCGAGGAGCACCTTGACCCGCTCGCGCCGCGCTGTCGGCACGTTCTTACCGACGAAGTCCGCGCGGATCGGAAGCTCGCGGTGGCCGCGGTCGACGAGCACCGCGAGACGGACAGCCGCCGGTCGCCCGTAGTCCATGATCGCGTCCATGGCCGCTCGGATGGTGCGGCCGGTGTAGAGCACGTCGTCCACGAGCACGATCGTGCGACCCTCGACGCCGAAGGGGATGTCGGTGGTGTGCACCTCCGGGCTGAGCCTGATCGAGACGTCGTCGCGGTAGAAGGCGATGTCGAGACTCCCGACGGGCACCTCGCTGCCCTCGATACGCTGGATTCGCCCGGCGAGGCGCGACGCGAGGTCGACACCGCGGGTCATGATGCCAACGATCGCAATACCCTCACCGCCCTTGTTCGCCTCGAGGATCTCATGCGCGATGCGCGTGAGCGCCCGGTCGACCGCCTCGGCATCCATCACCTCGGCTTTCACGCGATACTCCATCGGCCCCACCTCCCGCTGACGGCCGGGATCCCGCGGAGGAAACGAAACGACGCCTCCTGCGGCTGGCAAGAAGGCGTCTGCGTCGATCAGCGCGCGGGAAACGGTCCGCGGGCCAGGTATGCGATTGCCCCTTGCCGGCCTCACGGGACCGGACTTAAAGG
>CAYYLR010000221.1:0-1550 GCA_964472485.1 uncultured Coriobacteriaceae bacterium | reverse complement strand
CGTTCGGCCGCTCGGTCCCGGCGGCCGGTTTCGCCATCGGACTCGATCGCGTGATGATCGCGCTCGCCGAGCGGGGCCGCGGGCCGCGGATCGAGCCGCTCGACGCGGTGGTGGGCGGGCAGGACGCGGTCGCGGTGTTCCGCGCGGCCGGGACGCTCCGTGAAGCCGGCTGGCGCGCGCGGGTGGCGCCGGGCGTGGTCGGAAGCGCGCTTGTGCGCGAGGCGGATCGCGCCGGGGCCGCCGAGGCGCTCCTCGCGTCTGGCGACGCGATCGCGCGCCTGGACCGCGCGGGCGAGGTCGCCGGGATGCTCACCGAACCGCTGCCCGAGCCGCCGAGGCGGACCTGGGCGGCGCGCGGCGGTGATGTCGCGTGATCGCGCGCAGGGGTACCGGCGACCGTCCGCTGCGCATGGCGGTGCCGAAGGGGTCGCTCTTCGACGGCTCGGTTGAGGCGTTGACGCGCGCCGGCCTCGACACCGCCGCGCTGGCCGAACCCGGACGCCAGCTCATCGTGCGCGCGGATGGGATCGAGTACATCATCGGCAAGCCGACCGACATCCCCATCTACGTCGCGTACGGCGCCGTCGACGTGGCCATCGCGGGTAAGGACTCGCTGCTCGAGGCCGGGCTCGATGTGGCCGAGCTCGTCGACCTCGGCTTCGGCGCGTGCCGTTTCGTCGTCGCGGAACCCGGGAACGCGGAGCGCAGCGTGGCCGAGCTCTACCGGCACCTCGGCGTCATCCGCGTGGCCACGAAGTACCCGCGCATCGCCGAGGCGTACTACGCCGATCGCGGGCTGCAGGTGGAGCTCGTGAAGCTCTCGGGGAACATCGAACTCGCGCCGCTCATCGGCCTCGCCGACCAGGTGGTTGACATCACCGCGACCGGGCGCACGCTCGCCGACAACGGGCTGCGCGTCGTGGCCGAGGTGCTCGCCTCGACCGCGCGCTTCGTGGCCAACCCGGTGAGCCTCACGACCGACAACGACCGAGTGACCGCGCTGGCCGCCCGGCTGGCCGCGGCGACGCGACAGGAAGGGTGACCGCGCATGCTGCGACGCATCGACCTCGCTCCGGGACGCCGTCTGACCGCGGCCGACCTGCGACGCACGCCCGTCATCGACGCCGAGGTGCTCGGCGTGGCGCAGCGCATCATCGATGACGTTCGAGCCCGCGGTGACGCGGCGCTCATCGACTACGCCGCGCAGTTCGATCACGCGACGCTCACCTCGCTCGTAGTGACCGAGGCCGAGATCGAGGAGGCCCTTGCCGAGGTCGGCGACGAGTTCCGCGAGGCGCTCGCCGAGGCCGCCTACGCCATCGAGGCGTTCCACGCTCGGCAGGTGCAGCAGTCGTGGTTCACCGCGGAGGACGGCGGCGCGTTCCTCGGCCAGAAGGTCACGCCCATCGAGCGCGTCGGCATCTACGTGCCCGGAGGACGCGCGCGCTACCCGTCCTCGGTGCTCATGAACGCGCTGCCGGCGCGGGTGGCCGGCGTGAGCGAGATCGCGATGGTCGTGCCGCCGGACGCCGACGGGCGCGTGAGCCCGC
>CAYYLR010000220.1:0-1567 GCA_964472485.1 uncultured Coriobacteriaceae bacterium | reverse complement strand
TCGGAGTATGCCGAAAAAAGTTTCCACCGCACCAGCCACTCAACCAGCTCACGCTGCTGCGCGGGATTGGCATGAAAATGGCGCCGTGATTCGGGAATCCACGAGAGGATAACCTCGTAATCGGCCGGAGTGATATACTTGCCCTCACCAAAGATGTCGCCGAGTGAATCGGGATAGGGGGTGCCGTACATCTCATGGTAGAGCTTCTTCATGAAGAACGTGGGAAGGTTCCGCCGTACATGGTGCAGCCACTGCTGGTTAAGGTCGTTCACATCGGGAAGGGAGTCGAAGCGTGCGAGAAAGGCACTGTCGGGCCGGTGCTTTTTTAGAAAGAGCGAATCGGCGAGCTGTTTTTTTACCTCGTCCATTGGACGGTAATAGGATGAGTCGGGAGTAGCGCTGTCGCCCGGCACGGTTATCCTGAATGATTCTTTGTTGGCGTTATAGCAGGCGGCGATCTCTTCGTCGGAGAAGCCGAAATTCTCGTGCAGGTCATCAGTCAGCAGCATCTGTCCCGGATAGTACCGCTGTTTCCATTTCCAGTCGTCGCTTCTTTTGAGGGAGTCCTTGATCCGGTGGTTTCCCATGCGGCGGAAAAGCACTTCTGTTTCGACAAGGTGGCTTATGGCGGGCCTGATTCCGGGAAAATGGGGCCCGGGATCGGACGGAATGAGCCGCACTGTTTTTTCGAACGCATCAAACTGCGCTTTGGAGACGTTCGTGGCGCCGATGCGAACGATGTCGGCATCGCCGGATTTTTTGCTGCAGGCAAAAAGCAGCGGCAGGGCGATCATGAGCAATGCATACTTTTTCATAGTACTCCTCGGACGGATAAATGGTTGATTGTCGATACTGGAACCGCGTCTGCCCTGCCGGAAATCAGGGAAGTGCGGCTATTGCTTCGTCAAGGTCGTCGTAGATCTCGAGCAGCGTTGTGGCGCCGATGATTTCGATTATCTCGTAGACGTTTTCGTTGATTTCGGCGATCTTGAAGCAGCCGCCCTTCTCCCGGGCGGTCTTGCTGAAGTGGAGCAGGATGCCGAGCCCCGTACTGTTGACGTACCGAAGCTGCCTGAAATCGGCGATCAGGTGTATGGCGCCGTCGTTTATCAGGGTGCACACCTTTTCGAGGACGGTTTCGATGTTGGTCGCATCAAGGTCGCCGATAAATCGGACCAGCTTTGCACCCCGCTTGCCGCGAACATCCTCGAAAGACAGCTCGATGTGAGATTCCATACTATTCCTCTCTTACTTTTTTTACGTGCACGCTGGTTCCGCTTTCGGTGCAGTCAACCGAAAGTTCATCGGAAAGCATCTTGATGAGCGTCAGGCCTCGTCCACGTTTTTGACCGATGGGGAAAATATCCTTTTTGGGCGTATCGGGAACAAGGAGCGTTGACAGGGATGCAACCTTTTCCGGATCGCTTGAGTTCTGGATGTCGATTTCGATCTTGTCGGGATCGATGGTGGCGGAAAGCCTGACAAGTTCGTCACGCCCGGTTTTTCCATGTTCGACGGCATTGTTGCAGATTTCGTCGATGATGATTTCGGAGCGATAGGCGAACTT
>CAYYLR010000219.1:0-1569 GCA_964472485.1 uncultured Coriobacteriaceae bacterium | reverse complement strand
TGCGCGTGTTTCACGCCGAACCAGGGTCGTATCGACGACGTGATCCGGATGGCCAAGGAGTACAAGGCCGACGGCATCCTGCACTATTCGCTGCAGTTCTGCGGTCCGTACCAGATCGAGGCGACCAACATCGAAGCGGCCGCCAGGGACGCCGGCTTCCCGGTGCTCAAGATCGACACCGACTACTCCATGGAGGACATCGGCCAACTCTCGACGCGTGTCGAAGCGTTCCTGGAGATGCTGTAGCGGATGCGAGTGCTCGGCATCGACATCGGTTCGCGAAGCGTGGACGCGGTATGGATGGACGATCGCGGGCTTGCTGCGTGGGCCGTGGCGGACTCAGGGTTCGATCCGCAAGCCGCCGCCGCTGACTTCGTCGGCCGCGGAGAGCACGACGTCATCGTCTCAACCGGTTACGGTCGGCATACCGCCAAGGGGCTGTTCGGCGGGACAGCCGTGACCGAGATCACCGCTTACGGGCTGGGGGCCGCGTCGCTGTTCCCGCAAGCGGCGGCCGTGCTCGACATCGGCGGCCAGGACACCAAGGTGATCTCGCTCGGTCCGGGGGGGCGTGTGACCGATTTCGAGATGAACGACAAGTGCGCGGCGGGCACGGGGAAGTTCCTCGAGGTCATGGCGCATGCGCTCGGCTATACACTCGAGGAGATGGCGGCCGAGGCCCTCGCGGCCTCAGCCGGGGTCGCCATCTCCTCGATGTGCACCGTGTTCGCGGAAAGCGAAGTCACCGGTCTCGTGCACCGAGGGGAGGACCGAGGGCGGATCTCGCGAGGACTGCACGAGTCGATCGCGAAGCGAACCCTGGGATCACTGCGGCGGATCGGTGCCCGCGAGCCGCTGGTGTTCGCCGGCGGGGTGGCGAACAACTCCGCGATGGTCAGGCTCATCCGAGACGGGTTTGACGGCGAGGTGCTCGTGCCGGACGAGGTGCAGATCGTCGGCGCGTACGGTGCGGCACTGAGCGGCTACGCGGAACTCCAGCGACATCCATGACCGCGTGAGGGTACATTCGGCAGCGTCACCCCTGACTGGAGGTAGCACATGGCCAAACGCATCCTCATTCTCACCGACCGCATCGGACGAGACGACGCCGATCTCGGCGCGGTCCTGATGCGGCACTTCCTGTTCTCGCTCGCACGCGACGAGAACGCGCCCGCCGCGATCATGCTCGCAAACGAGGGCGTCCGTCTTGCGTGCGCCGGCTCCGAGTCGCTCGACGACCTACGCATGCTGGAAGAAGCGGGCGCCGCGATCCGCGCATGCGGCACGTGTCTGAAGGCACTCGATCTGGAGGAGTCCCTCGTTGTCGGCGAAGTCGGAGCGATGATCGACATGGTCGCCGCCGTCTGTGGACCCGACGAGATCGTCACGATCGCATAGCCTCCCGCCGAAACGACCCCTGGTATTCCCGGGGTTGTCTGCGAGGGCTCCACGGCCCTACAATGGCGACGCGCCTTCGGGCGCGTTGACAACGTGAGAACGAGCTCCATCCGTTAGGTGCGGCTCCTGTTCGAACACAGGCCACTGCCCGGAAATGTCGAGAGACGCCAA
>CAYYLR010000218.1:0-1576 GCA_964472485.1 uncultured Coriobacteriaceae bacterium | reverse complement strand
CGACCGGCATGCGGGAGACGGCGGGATAGGCCAGGAGCTGCCGGTCCAGTTCCGCCAGGTTTTCACGAAGACGGCGGCGGAGTTGTGTCTGAATGGCCGGAACCTCCGCCAGCGCCGCCGGAGCGACCGCCTTCAACGGACTCGGCATGCTCGTCTCGCAAGGTGCGCTCGCGATCGACATCTGGGCGGGCGCGGAGCGTGCGCAGACGAGTGCGCCCCGTGAGGTGATGCGCGCGGCCGCGGAGGCGGCCATGAACGCCGCGCCAGCCGAGGAGGGTGAGGATTGGTGAGCGCCGCCTCGCGTAAGAGGCTCGGCCGCTTGCTCGTGCAGGCTTCCGTCATCAGTGAGGACCAGCTGGCGGAGGCGCTCGCCGACGACTCCGGACGCACGCTCACGGCGGTGCTGGTCGAGGCCGGGGTCGCCGACGAGACGAAGATCGCGCACGTGGTCGCTGAGAGCATGGGACTCGCCTTCATCGATCTCGGCGGTGTGGACGTCGATCCGTCGGCCGTCACCATGCTGCCGATCGAGCTCGCGCGACGGCACACCTGCCTCCCGGTCAAGATCCAGGACGACGAGCTCGTCGTGGCGATGGCGGATCCGGCGAACATCTTCGCGGTCGACGACCTGCGCATCGTGACCGGCTTCGACATCCGTGTCGTCGTCGCCACTGAGAGCGACCTCGCGGCGTCGATCGACCGGTTCGCCAGCATGCAGCAGAACGTCGACGAGATGGTGGGCGACGTCGAGGACCTCACGTCCGACGCGACCGATCGCGAGGACGAGGCGGCTGCCGGAGATGACCAGGCGCCGGTCGCCAAGATCATGAACCACATCGTCACCGAAGCGATCCGGCAGGGCGCCGGCGACATCTACATCGAGCCGGGTGAGACCGATCTGCGCGTGCGTTACCGGATCGACGGTGTCTGCCAGGAGGTCATGCGCAGCCCGAAGAAGATGCACCGCCAACTCATCAGCCGTCTCAAGATCCAGTGCGGGATGGACATCGCCGAGAAGCGCATCCCGCAAGACGGCCGCTTCGGTGTGATCCTGGACGGGAAATCGGTCGATTTCCGTGTGGCGGTGCTCCCGACGGTGCAGGGCGAGATGTCGGTTCTCCGGCTCCTGCGCAAGGACGCGATCATGATGTCGCTCGAGGACCTCGGCTTCCTCGAGCAGCCGATGGAGCGCGTGATGGAGGCGATCACCAAACCGTACGGAGCGCTGCTCGTCACCGGGCCGACCGGCTCAGGCAAGTCGACGACGCTCTACGCCGCCATCAACAAGACAACCAAGCCCACCGTGAACCTGATCACCGTCGAGGATCCGGTCGAGTACCGCCTCGAGGGGTTGTCGCAGGTTCAGGTCCATGAGAAGGCCGGCCTCACCTTCGCCGCCGCGCTTCGCTCTATCCTGCGCCAGGATCCCGACGTCGTCATGGTCGGTGAGATCCGTGACCGCGAGACCGCGACGATCGCGATCGAGGCGGCGCTCACGGGCCACCTGGTGCTGTCCACCCTGCACACGAACGACGCGCCCTCGGCGATCACGAGACTGACCGAGATGGGCGTCGAG
>CAYYLR010000217.1:1149-1581 GCA_964472485.1 uncultured Coriobacteriaceae bacterium | reverse complement strand
CCCGCCGCCTCCGACGACCCCTCGACGCTGCCCGGCTCCGACGAGGCCGAGGCCGACGCCAGCGCGGCGCTCGACGCCGCCTTCGC
The DNA here is from genome assembly GCA_964472485.1 of uncultured Coriobacteriaceae bacterium. Taxonomy (GTDB): domain Bacteria; phylum Actinomycetota; class Coriobacteriia; order Anaerosomatales; family Anaerosomataceae; genus CAYYLR01. The sequence continues at coordinate 1,495 of CAYYLR010000217.1, read as the reverse complement.
GAGCTTCACCTCCAGCGAGGGCGCCGACACGCGCCTCGCGGCCGAGCCGGACGACGTGAGCGAAGCCGTCGAGATCATCACGGCGCCCGGCAAGACCGACGCCGAGGAGGCGCTCGCCGCGGCCCCCGACTACACCACGTACCAGGAAGACGAGGAGGAGCCCGCCCCCGAGGCCGGCGGCTCGCGCCGCGAGGAGCTCACCCTCGACATGTTCACCGCGCACAAGGCGTCGAGACTCCGCCTCGGCGAGATCATCGTCGAGATGGGCCTCGCGACGAAGGAGCAGGTCGACGAGGCGATGGCCCTGCAGGCCGAGACGCGCAAGCGCGTCGGCCAACTGCTCCTC
>CAYYLR010000217.1:0-1139 GCA_964472485.1 uncultured Coriobacteriaceae bacterium | reverse complement strand
CTCGAGCAGGGGACGATCTCGCTGCTCGACCTGACGCGGGCGCTGGCGACCAAGTTCGGCGTGCCGTTCGTCGACCTCACGCAGATGTACGTCGACCCGTCGGCGGCGCACCTCATCGAAGACAAGCTGGCGCGCCGCTACTCCGCGATCCCGGTGCGCTTCGTCGAGGACAGACTGCTCGTCGCCATGGCCGACCCGCAGAACCTCTTCGCCCTCGACGACCTCGAGATCATCACCGGCTACAGCATCGTCGCCGCGATCGCCAGCGAAGAGGACATCTTCAAGGCGATCAGCCAGGCCTACCGCGAGCGCGACGTCGGCGAGAACGCCGAGGAACGGGCGATCGAAGCCGAGCTGGACGAGCCGGTCGCCGACATCCGCGACGCCACCGAAGAGGCGCCGGTCGTCAAGCTCGTCAACAACGTGATCGCGCAGTCGGTGGACGACGGCGCCAGCGACATCCACTTCGAGCCGCAGGCCAAGGAGCTCGTGGTGCGCTTTCGCATCGACGGCGTGCTCCAGGAGATCATGTCGATCCCCCGGCGCATGCAGAGCGGCGTGATCAGCCGCCTCAAGATCATGAGCGAGCTCGACATCGCCGAGCGGCGCGTGCCGCAGGACGGGCGCATCGGCCTCATGGTCGGCGGCAAGCCCATCGACATGCGCGTCGCCACGCTGCCCACGGTGTACGGCGAGAAGATCGTGATGCGCCTCCTCGACAAGAGCAACGTGATGCTCGACCTCGAGGACCTGGGCTTCTCGGAGAAGGCGCTGAAGCGCTTCCGCAAGTCGTTCACCAAGCCCTACGGCGCGATCCTCGTCACCGGCCCCACCGGCTCCGGCAAGTCGACGACGCTGTACGCGGGGCTCAACATCCTGAACTCGCCCGAGAAGAACATCATCACCGTCGAGGACCCGGTGGAGTACCGCCTCACCGGCATCAACCAGGTGCAGGTGAACACGCGCGCCGGCATGACCTTCGCCGCGGCGCTGCGCTCCATATTGCGCTGCGACCCCGACATCGTGATGATCGGCGAGATCCGCGACCGCGAGACGGCGCAGATCGCCATCCAGTCGGCGCTGACCGGCCACCTCGTGCTCTCGACGCTGCACACCAACGACGCGCCGGGCGCGATCAC
>CAYYLR010000216.1:0-1590 GCA_964472485.1 uncultured Coriobacteriaceae bacterium | reverse complement strand
AGCTACTATACCTGGGTCGATCCTGCCGTTTACGGTGTGCGGTATCGCCCGCTTCCTCCGGCGCAGGGTGCGGGGTCGCTGTTTGCCCGGCGTTATGATCCCGCGCCGGGCGTCTACGCCATCAGCGCGACGCCGCTGCAAGGGGTGATGGTCGTCGAGCGCGATCTGTACGACTGGTTCCGTCACCGCGAGCCGGTGGCGCAGCCCGGTTATGGGTTGTTGGTCTACGATGTGGCGCCGCGCGCCGTCGAACCGCAATGGCTGGCGCAATGCGCTGCGCCGGTGTCGCCGCTGACAACGGAAGCGATCGTTGATGGCTTTGGACGTGACGACCTGCGCGTGATTTCCTTCGACTGCACGCAAAGCTGGCTCTATCCCGGCGGGGGTTCTGCGCCCGGCTGGTATGCCCTTCACAGCGAGATGGCGTATTCAGATGATGCCTTTGTGCGCGCGCAGTTGTCTGGCGCGCAATTGAGTTACGAACAGCGCAGACCGGGCACACTGCCGCCGTTCGCGCTCTACGAACAACCTGCCGGCGCGCTTCTGGCCGGGCTTGACGATGCGCCCGTCGCGTTTGGTGCGTTGACCTTCTTGCGGTATACTGTGGCGGAGTCGCAGGCGTTATCGCCGGGAACGTCGTTCGACCTCGAAACCTGGTGGCGCGTCGAGGCCGTCCCTGAGCGTCCCCTCTCATTGATGTTGCATCTGGTCGGGCCGGGTGGACAGCCCGTCATCGTGGGGGATGGGTTGGGTGTGCCGCGCGAGCTGTGGCAGGTGGGCGATGTGCTCGCGCAGCGTCACGCGCTCCTGATTCCACCCGATGCGCCTGCCGGGGTATACACGCCGCACGTGGGCGTTTACTGGCTGGATACAATGGAGCGCTGGACGGTGCGCGCAGGGTCGCAGACCGGCCAGGATCATATTGTTTTGCCGGCAATGATGATAAAGTAACCCGAGTTGCTATCTGTGTGTCGAAACGTTTATCGTACACGGATGACACGGATAAAAGCCAACAGAAACTCCGAGCGTTAAGAACCTATCCGATGATGAAGAAACCTCAATCCTGGCGCATCGATGTGGGTGTGATAGCCGTCTATGCCTTGCTGACGGTAGCGATGACGTGGCCGTTGATCGCGCACCTGGGCACGCACTTTGCCGGGCAGAACATCGACGTGTGGATCAACCAATGGGCTACCTGGTGGACGGAACGGGCGCTGGCGACGGGCCAAAATCTGTACTACACGGACCTGATGTTCCATCCGCAAGGGGTGAGCCTCGCTTTTCACAGTTTCAGCCACGTGAACTCCGCCATTGCCGTTCTGTTGCGTCCCTGGTTGGGCGACCTGGGTGCGCACAATCTCACGGTGCTGCTGGCGCACATTCTGAGCGGTTACGCGATGTTCTGCCTGGCGCGCCACGTGACGCGCTCTCCGTGGGGCGCATTTTTCGCCGGGCTGGTTTTCGCCTTCTATCCCTACCGGATGGCGGAGAGCGTGCATCCGGTGCTCGTCAGCGCACAATGGATGCCGCTGTACCTGCTCTTCTTCATTCGCCTGGTCGAAGAAGCTGCTTACCGATTCATTCAACAAC
>CAYYLR010000215.1:0-1597 GCA_964472485.1 uncultured Coriobacteriaceae bacterium | reverse complement strand
CGCGTGGACCTGCCACGAGAGATCACCAAGGCCTCCGCGAATGCGACCGACAACATGGCCACCACGATCCGGTCTGACACTAACCTGAAGCCGATGATTTATACAATCGGCTTGATAACCGACCCCGTTGGCGATGTTCCCGACGAGCAGCTTCTGATGAAGATCGCCAACGACGCTTCGCTGGCCACGGCGCCCGGAGCGGGTCCCACCTTCTACACACAGCAGATCAACCAGCCCCGGGGGATCTACGTCAACGCCCCCGATGCGACGCAGTTGCAGGCCGCCTTCGACACGATCGCAACCCACATCGTGATCCGGCTGGCCCGCTGACCGGGATTCGCCATGGTAATGAAACGCATAGACAACAAGAGAACATCGAGAAAACCCGGGCGACGGGGGAGGAGGCGCGGCCACGCTGTGATTGAGTTTTCCTTCATGATGCCGTGGTTCGTGTTCCTATTCGTAGGCACGCTGGATTTCGGGTTCTTCTCCCAGGCGCTCATAGCCACCCAGAATGCCGCCCGGATTGGAGCGCTCTACACGGCGCAGTGCAACGGCACCGTGGCGGATCAGGCGACAGCCTGCCGTCAGGTGCGCACCGAGATGGCGTCCATGCCGAACGCCGGGAGCTTCAGCAGCGGTTGCACCAGCGGCCCTCTGACCGTGACGGCGCAGCAGATCACCGACGCGGAGGGCCTGCCGGCCAGCCGCGTGAGTGTAACCTACCAGACCATCCCATTGATTCCCATCCCCGGCCTTGTTCCTGGCCGCGTAACGATAACCCGAACCGCTGAAGTGAGGGTCTACGGAGACTAGCTATGGCGCGGCCCAGGTCCTTTACTCGCGGCAATGCACTCATCGAATTCACCCTGGTAGGCATCCCCCTGATCTTCGTCATGATTTCAGTGTTTGAGCTTTCCCGCGGCATGTGGATGTACCACACGCTTTCCACCGCGGTGCGGGAAGGGACCCGCTTCGCCGCCGTCCGCGCCAACAACTGCAACGTGCCTCCCAGCAACTGCGCTGTGACCATCCGGGCCATCGCGCAGCGGATCAACGACTATGCTGTGGGCATGCCGGCAACTGAACTCCGCAACGTGAGGTTCTCCTCACGGACCAGGACCGTTCAGTGCTCCACGCTGGCGGCCTGCCTGGGATCTGGTGGGGCAGGGAGCACGTACTGGCCGGCGGCAGCCCCCGGCGCGACGATCGACCTGGGCGGGGAGTCCATGGCGGGCTATGTCGAGATTCGCGCGGAGTATGAATTCCGGTCGGCCATCGCGATGTTCTGGCCGGGCGCCGGGCCCGGCCAGGTCTTTGGCGCGTTTCTCTTCCCGGCGAGTTCCCGGGAAAACATACAGTTCTGAGGTGAGCGAGATGAGATGGCGAAGCGTCAGGGGTTCAGAGCAGCGCGGCCAGGTGGTGATCATGTCAGCCTTCGCCATCCTCCTCCTGTTCGGGATGGTGGGACTTGTCGTGGACCTGGGGTGGTCTTATTTCACCAGGAAGTCCGCCCAGCTGGCGGCGGACGCCGCCTCCCTGGCGGCCGTCAGAATGGCAAGGAAGGGAGCGCCCAACGACTCGATGAGTTGCGGCG
>CAYYLR010000214.1:0-1618 GCA_964472485.1 uncultured Coriobacteriaceae bacterium | reverse complement strand
GATCGTCGCCGAGGGTCGCGTCCGCGCACCCGTCCCGCCGGCCGAGGCGCTTGAGGCACGCGTGATCGCCGAGGTGTTCGGGGTGCGGGCCGTCGTGCGGACCGACCCGGTCACCGGCACGCCCTCTGTCACGCCGGTGGCGCGCGGCGCCGATCTCGACGCTGTCGGCACGCGCCCGCCGGTCGGCCTCGTGTGCGGCTCGGGCGCCGGTGCCGGTCTCATGCGCAGGCTCGCGCTCGCCGGTCATCCGGTCCACGCGGGCGCGCTCAACCGGGGCGATGTCGACCAGGCCGTCGCCGAGGCGCTCGGAGCGGGGCGGATCGACCTTCCGCCGTTCGGGGATGTCCCGGCCGACGCGGAGGCCGCGGTGCGTGACGCCTTCGCCGCGTGCGCCTGCGTCATCGTCTGCGAGACGCCGTTCGGGCGGGCGAACCTCGGCAACCTGCGCGCCGCGGTGTCGTGCGGGCGGCCGCTGGTGCTCATCGGAGCGATGACGCCCGAGCGCGACTACGCGTCCGGGGCGGCCGCGACGTTGTGGGAGGCGGCGCTGGCGGCGGGGGCCGAGCGGGTAGAGTCCGAGGCGGAGGCGTTCGCGTCAGTCGAGCGTCAGTGTGAGGCGGAGGCGTGATGGCTGGTCTGGAGCGCGGGCTCGTGCAGGTTTACACCGGCGACGGCAAGGGCAAGACGACCGCCGCCGTCGGTCTCGCGGTCCGCGCGGCCGGCGCCGGACTCCGGGTAGCCTTCGTGCAGTTCGTCAAGGGCGGCACGCGCTCGAGCGAGCTCTCGGTCCTCGAGTCGGCCGGCGTGCGTGTCGATCGGCCGGCCGAACGTTCGACGGGGCTGCTCGGTGCGGGCGTCACCGGCGAAGACAGGGTGGCCGCCGCCGAGGCGTGGGCCATCGCGCGCGCGGCGCTTCTGTCGGGGGAGTACGACCTGGTGATCATGGACGAGATCGACGTCGCCATGCGCTACGGACTCGTCGAGGAGGCCGAGGTCCTCGCGGCACTGGAGGGGAGACCGTCCTTCGTGGAGGCGGTGCTCACCGGTCGCGGCGCGTCGGCCGCGCTCGTAGAGCGGGCGGACCTGGTGACCGAGATGACGCCCCGGAAGCACCCGTTCGATGCGGGTGTACCCGCCCGCCGCGGCATCGAGTACTGAGGACGACTCGCCCCGGGCATCCGCGGCAGACGCGTCTTCTCATACCGGTGGATGAGCGATTCCACCTGCTGGGCTGATGCTCGATCGCCGCGTATCCCTCTATGCTGACTGGTGCAGTCCGTCCGGTCAGGGGCCCGGCGGGGATTCAGCGTCAGCGTCGACAGAGGGGGAACCATGAAGCGTCACAGTAGGCCGGGCCTGACGATGCGAACGCTCAATCTTGCGCTCGCGATCCTGATAGCGGCGCCCTGGGCGGCGTTCGCGAGCACCGTCGACATCGCGGTGGTGGACATCGTAGCGCCGGTCAACGCCGTCGAACTGGCTGCCGGCACCGAGGCTCCCATAGTCATTCGATGCACCGTCACCGGCAACCAGGGTGGGGTGTCGACGTTCGACGTCTACACTCGCTGGACGTGGTCCGGCTCGACGTTCGTGGGCTCGAATCCCGTGGAGGTAAGCG
>CAYYLR010000213.1:0-1623 GCA_964472485.1 uncultured Coriobacteriaceae bacterium | reverse complement strand
GGCGCGACCTCGAACACGCCGAGATTGGTGTAGACGCGCTTGACCGCGCCCGGCCGCTTGTCGTGGTGGCGAGCGCCCGCGCGCTCCTGCGCGCGCTGCCGCCCCAAGGCTCCCACGTCTTCGAGCCGCTCACGCTGGCTCCGGGCGTCACGCTCGACGTCGCCGAGACCGCGTCGCGCCTCGTGCGCATGGGGTACGAGCGCGTGGCCACCGCGGCCGAGCGAGGGCAGTTCGCGGTGCGCGGCGGTACGCTCGACGTGTTCGGGTCGGACTCGCTCTACCCGGTCCGCGCGGAGCTGTTCGGTGACGAGGTCGAGAGCCTGCGGCGGTACGTGCCCTCGACGCAGCAGGCCATCGGAGCGGCCGAAGCGATCGAGATCTACCCGTGCCGCGAGGTCGCACCGGGCGTACGGGCGGCTCAAGCGATGCGGCGTGCGTTCGGCACCCGGGTCAACACCGACGACACGCTCGCACGCGATGTCGAGCTGGTCGAGCAGGGTGTGACGTTCAACGGTATCGAGCAGTACCTCCCAGTGATGTACAAGTCCTCCGCGAGCGTCCTCGACTACGTCTCGCCGCAGACGCTCATCGTCGTCGCCGAACCGCGCTCGCTCTTCGACGACCTCGTGCGCGCGCGCGGCGAGGTCGAGACCCGGGCCGATGCACAGGCGCGCACGCTTGACGGGCTCTACCACACGCCCGCGCAGATCGACCTCGGTGGCCGACAGCGGTTGACGTTCCTCTCCCTGCTGCGCGCTGGTGGCGCAATCGATGGCGAGATCGCCGCGCGCCGCCCCGAGGTCAGCGGCCGCGAGGAGGCCTTCACCGCCGGCATGCGCGCGCTGCTCGACACCGGCTACGACGTCGTCGCCGCGGTGCGCGACCGTCAGGGACGGACGCGGCTCGTCGACACGCTCGTCGGTGCGGGGATGTCGGTCGCCGATCTCGCGCCAGGATCGCTCGCGGTACGGGGGACCGTCGGCATCGCGCTGGCCGACGTGCCGGCCGGCTACGTGCTCTCAGGCGCGCGGCTCGCGGTGGTCTCGATCGACGATGTCTTCCCGCGTGCCGCCGAGCGCAGACGACAGGCCGCCGACCCGACGCGTCTCACGTTCGCGTTCGCGCCGGGCGACTACGTCGTGCACGAGGTGCACGGCATCGCGCTCTTCCGCGAACTGGTGCGGCAGGTCGTCCTCGGCGCCGAGCGCGACTACCTGCTGCTCGAGTACGCCAAGGGCGACCGGCTGTACGTGCCCGTCGAGCAGCTCGATCGCGTCACGCGCTACGTCGGCCCCGAGGGCTCCGCGCCGCGGGTCACGCGCCTCAACACGGCCGACTGGTCCAAGGCCACCGCGAAAGCCCGGAAGGCCGCCAAGGCGCTCGCGTTCGACCTCGTCGACCTCTACGCGCGCCGCTCGGCGGTCACCGGCTTCGCGTTCGGCGACGACACCCCGTGGCAGCGCGAGATGGAGGCGGCTTTCCCCTTCGAGGAGACGCCCGACCAGGCCGCGGCGATCGACGACGTGAAGGCCGACATGGAGTCGGACCGGCCGATGGACCGGCTCGTGTGCGGGGATGTCGGGTACGGCAAGACCGAGGTGGCGATCCGCGCGGCGTTCAAGG
>CAYYLR010000212.1:0-1625 GCA_964472485.1 uncultured Coriobacteriaceae bacterium | reverse complement strand
AAGAAGAGCAGGTTCTCCTCGGCGGAGAGGTCCGGATACAGCAGCGGGTTGTGGCTGATCAGCCCGATGCGGCTCCTGAGTTCGACGGCGTCGCCGACGACGTCAAGCCCGAGCACGGCCGCCGACCCGCTCGTGGGGTGGACCAGTGTCGTCAGCACCTTGACGAGCGTCGTCTTGCCCGCGCCGTTCGGTCCGAAGATGGAAAGGAACGCCCGCTCGGGCAGATCGAAGCTCACCGCGTCGAGGGCCTTACGCACGCCGAAGGCCCGGGTGAGCTCCCGGACCTCCAGCGCGACGTCTGTTCGGGTGGACTCGGTCATCGAACCCGGCCTAGGCCGCCTTCAGCTCGCGCAGCTCCGACGCCTTCTTCGGCCACGACGCCAGCCCGGCGCCGATGATGGTGACTGCGAAGCCGACCCAGACCCAGATCTGCATCGGGAAGAACTTGATGGTGAGGTTCGCGTTGTTCGACTGATCGAGACCCGAGAATGAGATGAAGATGTCCTTCAGCGGGTCCATCTTGAGCGCGACATGCTGCGTGGTCGAGTTCTGCGCCCTCAGCTGCTGCGGGAAGCGGATCTGCGGGCCCATCGTGGCGACCGGGCGCCCGTCCTTGGTCACGTCGAGCAGCAGCGTGTAGACCACGTCGCCCTGCACGCCCTCGGTCCGGATATTCTCCTCGGTCTCCTCGAGCCCGACGTAGCTGAAGACGTAGCCCTCCGCCTCATAGGTTGAGCCCACGGTCTGCGGGAGCGTCACCTGGTGCGTCTTCACGAACATCGTGGAGCCGACGAGTCCGAGCAGGATGATGCCCATGCCGAGGTGGGTGAGGTAGCCGCCCGACTGCGTGCGGGCCCGCGTGAGGATCCAGCCGAGCGCCTGCATCGCGGTCGTGCCCGTGGCCTCGGCGCGCGTGCGCGCGCCGTCGATGAACAGCCACGTGGGAAGCGCGATCGCGTACGCGGCGGTCACGATGCCCGCGATCGCGAGAAAGTGGTGCCACCAGGTGGGAACGCTCGCGTCAGGCGCGTAGTACGGCAGCATGGCGACGACGTAGAGCACCATGAAGCCGACCGCGAGCGCCGTACCGATGATGAGCGGCATCTTCGCCTTCTCGAGCAACTTGCGCCACTGGCCACCACCCCACGCGAGGATGGGGCAGAGGGTCATCACCATGATGTAGAAGATGCCGAGCGGTCGCGCGAGCGCGTCGTAGGCGGGCGGCTTGATCGACTGACCGCCGAGCGGCATCCACGTCGGAAATGCCGGCGCGAGGGTCATGTACGCCACCAGCACCGCTGAGATGAGCATGATGACGTTGTTGAAGTAGTACGAGCCCTCCTTGGAGACGATGCGCTCGAAGCCGTCCCCGTCGCTCTGCAGGTCCTTCCAGCGGATGAGCACGCCGATGCCCACGACCGCGAGCGAGCCGACCATCATCGAGAGGAACAGCCAGAACGACATCGGGTCCTCGTTGAAGGCGTGTACCGACTGCACGATGCCCGAGCGCGTGATGAACGTGCCGAGCAGCACGAAGACGAACGTGATAGCGGCCATCATGATCGTCCATGCGCGGAATCCGTTGCGCCGCCGGTAGACGGTCATCGAATGGATCAGCCCGACAC
>CAYYLR010000211.1:0-1647 GCA_964472485.1 uncultured Coriobacteriaceae bacterium | reverse complement strand
GCCCGCTCCCACTCGGCCGGCAATCGGTCGCCGTCGGGCTATTCACAAACTCACGAACGGTCGCTATACTCGGCTCGTGAAAACATTCGCATGTTCGCATATTCGCACAACTGCCGATAAGTAGCAGCTGAGAGTGAAAGGCGACATGGACTTCCACTGTCTGCACTCGGAGATCTGCCGGACGCTCGCGAACGAGAAGCGCCAGCGCATCTTGAGCGCCCTCAGAGATGGTGAGCTCTCGGTCACTCGCATCGCCGAGGAGACCGGCATCGCGCAAGCGACCGTCTCCCAGCACCTCGCTCTGCTGCGCTCGAAAGGACTCGTCAACACCCGCCGCGACGGAACGCACGTCCACTACTCCGTTGCCAACCCCAAGATCATCCAAGCGTTCGACCTCATCACAGAGGTGATGCGGGAGACGCTCGCGGCACAGCAGGAGAACATCGATGGACTGAGCGAGCACCCACCGAGCGCCAAGACGCACACTGGACAGACCGGCACCTAGAAGCCGAGACACGGCCCCGATACGACCGAGGAGGTCACCCACCGTGAGTGAGACGATCGACGTAAGCCAGGACGACAAGCCCAAGAAACTCGCAATGGTAGTCATGAGCGGCGACATGGACAAGCTCTTCGGCGCGTTCATCATCGCTACAGGCGCCGCTGCGATGGGGATGCGGGTGACGATGTTTTTCACCTTCTGGGGACTGCGCGCCATCAAGAAGAACGTGCGTACCGGCAAGACGCTCTTTGGCCGGATGCTCGGCGCCATGTACGGCGGTGACATCACCAAGTCGAATCCGAGCAAGTTCAGTTTCGGGGGCATGGGCCGATGGATGTTCGGCAAGATGATGGGAGCACACAACGTCGCCAAGCTCGTCGAGCTCCGCGATCTCGCCGTCGACCTCGGCGTGGACCTCTACGGGTGCCAGATGTCGATGGACGTGATGGAGATACCGGCCGACTCGCTCATCGACGGGGTCAAGGACCCGGTAGGCGTCGGGTTCTTCCTCGCCGAAGCGCAAGAAGCCGACATACAGCTATTCATCTAGGGACGACTACGGCCCCCCTTCCTACGTGGACCCGCCGCGCGCCTGACGCGGCTGACGAAAGGAGATGCTCGTGTCCGAGGACATCAAGATCGACCTGGATCTCGATCTGAAAGGCCTGCTCTGCCCGATGCCGATGGTCAAGGTCAGTCAGCGGATCGGCGACGTGCCGGTCGGCGGCGTCATCCGCGCGGTCGCTACCGACCCGGGAGCGATGGCCGACATCCCCGCGTGGGCCAAGAGCACCGGCAACGAAGTCCTTTCCGCCGGCAAAGAGGGTGACGAGTACGTCTTCCTGGTCAAGCGGGTCAAGTAGCCGGCGCCCGCCGACGAAGAAGGGCTGACGATGGAGACCTATCTGTACCTCACTTCAGTGATCGGGGTGTATATCGGCATCGGCGTGTTCGTTGGAGGGATGGCGTGGCGCATCTATCAGTGGTCGACCACGCCCAAGTCGGCGGTCAAGTTGGGCCTGTTCCCCAAGCCCGCGACGGCAACCGGCCGCAGCGTCAAGATGCTCAAGGACACCTTCATCGCGCCCCACTCGGCGCGCATCGAGCCGTTGATGTGGGTCTTCGCGTTCGCGTTCCACGTTGCG
>CAYYLR010000210.1:0-1672 GCA_964472485.1 uncultured Coriobacteriaceae bacterium | reverse complement strand
TCTGCCTCTGGCAGGTGGTTTTCGGGACGTCCGACTGTCGAAGACGGTAGTTCGCCGGCGACAGGGGAGATGGTCTCGTCGCGGATCTCGCACAGACGCGGCGCGGAATGACAAGAGGCCGCACGATCGAAAGTCGTAGTAGTGCCGAGAAGGAGGTCGCCACGAAGGGCTACCTCGAGGCGAAGGGCGGAAGGGCGGTCGGCGGCTTCACGGCTCTCGGGGTCGCGGTCGGGCTTTCCGGGATGCTGCCGGTCCTCGCGGCGGGCACCGGCATCATGCTACCGGTGACGATCGTGATCGGCGTCGTCGTCTTCGTGCTCGGACTCAACATGAGCCGCCGCAATCCGGAAGCAGCCGAGCTTGCGGCGCAGTATGCCGCGGTGCGGAACTACCTGAAGGACTTCGGCCGCATGCAGGAGAAGCCGCCGACGTCCGTCGTGCTCTGGCGGCACTTCCTCACGCTCGCGGTGGTCTTCGGTATCGCCGACGAAGTGATCAAGCACCTGCGCGTCACAGTCCCCGAGGTGCTCGCCGACCCCGCGATGGGAACGTGGGCGTGGCTCATGGCGCCCGGGACCGACGGGCTGACGCCGATGAGCGCGCTGTCCACCGGGGTGGTCTCGGTCTCAAGCATCGCATCGAGCAACAACTCCTCGTCCTCCGGCGGCGGCGGAGGTTTCTCCGGCGGCGGCGGGGGTGGCGGCGGCGGGGGTGGCGGCGGCGCCGGCTAGGAACTCCAGCCGGTGGCGACCGTTCGTCGACTTTCATGTGCCGTTCGGCTCAAGATGGGCGCCGTTCATGCCGAATGAACTCAGACCGGGCACGCAGTGCCCCGAATGAGGGAGTGTGGCGGATGATCGGACCAGCCCGGATGACTCCCGCGCTGATCGCGGTACTCGTGGCGGCTCCGCAGGCCGCGCACGCGTCGAGCCTGTCGGCGCCTGAAGCGCTTCGGTTCGGCGGCGGACTGGTCGGACTTGCCGTGGCGGTGGTCCTGCTGCTCCAGCTCGTGGGGTTGCGCCGCCTGGTGGAAGGCGCCGCTATCGCGGAGAACATCCTCTACGCGGTGCTTGCCGCCCTGTGCCTTGTCACCGCCGTCATCCTCGGATGGGTCGAGGGTCTCGTGTCAACGGGATTCTCGGCCGAGCACGCCCGTCTCGGCGCCGACCTGCTGACGGTCGCGGCGATGTTCTTCCTCGTCGTCTACTTCATGCGTGTGAAGCGCGCGATGCGACGCTTCCTGACGCATCTCACCGGTGAGGCGCAGATGCTGACGGCGGTCGTCGATCCAGACGCCGGCGGTGAGTAGATATGGGCAACGCCCTGGCGGCGCGCATCGAGGAGGAGTTGCGGCCGATCATCGGCATCGTGCTGGCGCGGGTCTCCGTCGAGCTTGAATCGAAGCGTGTCGGCAAGGATCCGGAGACCATCACGCTGAGGGACGTTCCGTACCTGGCGGACAATCTCGCGATGCAGCTCCGGCTGGTCGTGGGCGAGGAGATGGCCGAGTCGGCGGCGCGGCGGGTCCGGGCGATCACGTAGGGCTTGCTCGCGTTGCCCGGGTTGTTCCCGGCGGCTATACTCGCCTATGCGATTCCGGCCGTACCGTCGGCCGGCGGCGCGGAGAGCTGACCGAGTGGTTGAAGGTGCACGACTGGAAATCGTGTGTGCG
>CAYYLR010000209.1:0-1685 GCA_964472485.1 uncultured Coriobacteriaceae bacterium | reverse complement strand
CCAGACGGTGTCGGACTTCGCCGACATCACGACAACCACGCCCGAGAAGTCGCTGCTCGAGCCGCTGCACAAGACCGGCGGCCGCAACAACAACGGGCGCGTCACGACGCGCCACCAGGGCGGCGGTCACAAGCGCCGTTATCGGAAGATCGATTTCAAGCGCAATAAGGACGGGATCCCCGCCAAGGTCGCGACGATCGAGTACGACCCGAACCGGTCGGCCCGCATTGCGCTCCTGCACTACGCCGACGGCGAGAAGCGGTACATCCTCGCGCCTGAGAAGCTCGGCGTGGGTGACGCGGTGATGTCCGGTCCCCAGGCTGACATCAAGCCGGGTAACGCCCTTCCGCTCGAGAACATCCCGACCGGTACGGTCGTTCACGCCGTCGAGATGCAGCCCGGTAAGGGTGCGGCGATCGCTCGTTCCGCCGGCACTTCGGTGCAGCTCGTCGGCAAGGAGGGTCCCAACGCGATACTACGCATGCCCTCCTCGGAGATGCGCATGGTCTCGCTGACCTGTCGCGCCACTGTGGGTGAAGTGGGCAACAGCGAGCACGCCAACATCTCCGTCGGCAAGGCCGGCCGTAACCGTCACCTCGGCAAGCGTCCGACCGTGCGAGGCACCGCGATGAACCCGGTGGACCACCCGCACGGCGGAGGCGAAGGCAAGAACAAGACCGCGGGTCGTCATCCGGTCTCGCCGTGGGGCGTCCCCACGAAGGGTCACCGGACGCGTGCGAAGCATAAGTCGTCCGACCGCATGATCATCCGCCGCCGCAAGAAGTAGCGGGAGAGGGAGCGACAAGATGAGCAGAAGCCTGAAGAAGGGCCCCTACGTCGAGCCACGGCTCCTGAAGCGTATCCAGGACATGAACGAGGCCGGCGAGAAGAAGGTCATCAAGACCTGGTCGCGCGCCTCGACGATCTTCCCCGAGATGGTCGGTCATACCGTGGCGGTGCATGACGGCCGCAAGCATGTCCCGGTGTACGTCACTGAGTCGATGGTCGGCCACAAGTTCGGCGAGTTCTCGCCGACGCGCACGTTCCGCGGTCACGCGGACGATCGCAAGAAGGGCAAGCGCTAGAACGCGTGACACTGCTGAAGCCCGGGGTTCCCGACGGTGACCCCGGATGACGGTCGGAGGTTCGAGTTGATGGAAGCAAGAGCTACCGCCAAGTACGTGAGAGTGAGCCCGCGCAAGGCGCGCGAGGTCGTCGATCTGGTTCGGGGCAAGTCCGTCCCGGACGCGGAGGCGATCCTGAAGTTCACTCCGCGCGCCGCCGCGGAAGTCGTCGGAAAGGTCGTGCACTCAGCGGCCTCCAACGCCGAGAAGCAGCACCGGGTGAAGCCTGAGACGCTCTACGTGTCGCAGGCCTTCGTTGACGAGGGTCCCACGATCAAGCGCATCCGCCCGCGCGCGATGGGCCGCGCGTTCCGCATCAACAAGCGTACGAGCCACATCACCGTGGTCGTGAAGCAGCGAGAGGAGGCATAAGCGCCATGGGTCAGAAGGTCTATCCCATCGGGTTCCGGCTCGGTATCACCGAGGAGTGGCGGAGCCGCTGGTATCAGGACAAGGGCTACAGCCAGACTCTGGCCGAGGACCTCGCGATCAGGAAGTACCTGCTCGCGAAGCTGAAGCGTGCCGCGGTCTCGCGCATCGACATCGAGCGCAAAGGTGACA
>CAYYLR010000208.1:0-1746 GCA_964472485.1 uncultured Coriobacteriaceae bacterium | reverse complement strand
GTCGAGATCGAGCACGCAGTGCTTCCCCTGCGATTTCGCATACCCGACAAGCTGCCAGGTCGACGGACTGACCCAGAACCCGATCGCGAAGACGTCGTGCATGTCGACGTCATGTGCGGTCGCGTTCTCGACGAGCATGACGTCGTAGCCGCGTCGACGAAGCTCGACGCCGGGCACGTACGCGCGGTACCACGTGCTCGCCGCCGTCGACTGCGAGCAGTAGAGGACACTCGTGCGAAAGGCGCCGGTGTCAGCGGCCACGGAACGTCTCCCCTCGCTCACCGGTCTCGAGCCCATTCACGAACTCGGCGAGCGACTCGCGCCAGTCGCGAAGCGCCACTCCGGCCCGGGCCGCCTTCGCGCAGTCAAGGGTCGAGTTGCGGGGCCGGGCCGCCTTCGTGGGGAACTCACCGCTCGTGACCGGCTCGAGAGCCGTGTCGAGTCCGGCGAGGCGCAGCGTCTCGAGCGCGAGTTCAAAGCGCGAGCACGCGCCGGCGCCCGCGAGGTGGTAGAGCCCGCGCGCGTCCGCCTCGACGAGGCCCACGATGCCGGCCGCCAAGTCGATCGTGTACGTGGGCGAGCCGATCTCGTCGGTCACGACCGAGAGCGACGGTCTTGTCCGCGCCGCGTCCAGGATCTTGACGGGGAAGTTCACGCCCGCCGGGCCAAAGACCCAGGCCGTCCGCACGACGAGCGCGGCGGGATTGGCGTCCTGTACGGCGAGTTCGCCCGCGAGCTTGGAGGCTCCGTAGACCGAGAGCGGGTTGGGCGCGTCGTCCTCCACGTAGGCGCCCTGCTTGGTGCCGTCGAAGACGAAGTCCGTCGAGACGTGCACGAAGCGCACTCCCGCATCGCGCGCGGCGATGGCGAGCACGCCCGGAGCACGGGCGTTCACGAGGTGCGCGATCTCCGGCTCGTCCTCCGCGCGTTCGACGTTCGTGTAGGCGGCCGCGTTGACGAGGACGCCGTCTTCACCGGGCCCGAGCCCTGATGCGAACTCGTCGATCACGTGCCGCACGGTCGCCTCGTCGGTGATGTCGAACGCGCTCTCCGGCGGCGCTTCGCAGCGCTCCCCTCGCGCGGTGAACACGCGCTGCAGCGCAGTACCGAGCATGCCGCCGGAACCGGCGATGAGGAACGCGTGCGCCGACCGGTCCACTTCAGCCGCGCTCCTCGTACCAGCGGCGGCGCCAGTCCGCGAACTCGCCGGTCTGATGCTTGATCTTGCTCCACCACTCGGGATTGTCTCGGTACCATCGAATGGTCTCGCGCAACCCCGATTCGAAGTCGACAGCCGGCTCCCAGCCGAGCGCGTCCCGCGCCTTGGCGCAGTTGATCGAGTAGCGCCGGTCGTGACCGGGGCGGTCCGTGACCTGCCGAACGCTGTCTTCCCAATCACGGCCGAGTTTGTCGAGTATGATCGTGGTGATTTTGCGGTTGGTTCGCTCGTTCCCGCCGCCGATGTTGTAGACCTCGCCGGGCTCACCGCGCAGCAGCGCTGCCTCGATACCGTCGGCGTGGTCGTCGACGTGCAGCCAGTCGCGCACGTTCAGCCCGTCGCCGTAGAGTGGCAGCTTCTCGCCCTCGAGCGCGTTCGTGACGAACAGCGGGATGAGCTTCTCGGGGTACTGGTAGGGGCCGTACGTGTTCGAGCCGCGTGTGATGAGCGCGGGCGTGCCGTAGGTCGTGTGATACGCGAGCACCTGCAGGTCGCCGCCGGCTTTCGATGCCGAGTAGGGCGACGAG
>CAYYLR010000207.1:0-1765 GCA_964472485.1 uncultured Coriobacteriaceae bacterium | reverse complement strand
GAGGCGGAGTAGCCCATCGCGGGGAGCACCTCGGTGAGGTGCGGGTAGGCCGCGAGCGTGTCGGCGATGCTGCCGGCGGCGAAGGGGCGCGGGTCGACGAGTTCGGCCGCGCCGCCACGCCGCGCCGCGATGGCGCCCGCGCCGTACGGCATGCCGCCATGCGTGACCGTCGGGCCGTCTTCGATCACAAGCACGCGCTTGCCTACGAGCGCCGAGGCGTCGACGTCGATGAGCGAGTCGGTTTCGATGACCTCGGCGGCGGGGTTGTGCTCGGCCGCGGCCGTGCGGACGGCGGCCACATCGGCCGGATCGGCGCTGTCCACCTTGTTGATCACGAGTACGTCGGCGCGCAGGAAGTTCGCTTCGCCCGGGTGGTACGCGCGCTCGTGACCGGCGCGGTGCGGGTCGAGCGCGACGATCTCGAGGTCGGAGCGGTAGAACGGCATGTCGTTGTTGCCGCCGTCCCAGACGATGACGTCGGCTTCCTTCTCGGCCTCGCGGAGGATCGCCGCGTAGTCGACGCCCGCCATCACGACGGCGCCTTCCCCGATGAGCGGTTCGTACTCCTCGCGCTCCTCGATCGTGGCGCCGAGCCGGTCGAGATCCTCGAGCGACGCGTAGCGCTCGACCGCCATCGTCTCGAGGTCCCGGTAGGGCATCGGATGCCGGATGTCGACGGCGCGGATGCCGCGCTCGCGGAAGAGGCGGAAGAGCTCCCGGCTGATGCCGCTCTTGCCCACGCCGGTCCGCACGGCGCAGACGGAGACGACAGGCTTGGTCGACGCGATCATCGTGGGCTCGGCGCCGAGGAGCGTGAAGTCGGCGCCTGCCGCGATCACGGCCTGGGCGTGATGCATGACGTACTCGTGACTGACGTCGCTGTACGCGAACACCACCTCGTCGACCTTCTCGGCGGCGATCAGGTCGCGCAGACGGCTCTCGGGCACGATCGGGATGCCGGCCGGGTAGCGCGGGCCGGCGAGCGCGGGAGGGAAGGTGCGGGAATCGATACCGGGGATCTGAGTCGCCGTGAACGCGACCACGCGGACGCTGTCGTCATCGCGGTAGCGGGTGAGGTAGTCGTGGAAGTCGCGCCCTGCCGCGCCCATGATGACGATACGGCGTTCGGCCATCGTTACTCCAATCGCTATACGGAACACTAGTCGGATTATGCACCATCGCCCGGATTCCTCCACCGAACCGGTACCCCGCGCTCACATCGGCTCCATATGTCGTGGCGATACTCGTTCATGTAGGGATACCCGAACCGCAAGGAGGAACGCACCATGAGGCAACAGCACGCGAGAGCGCGTCGCGGCAGGACGCTCGCGCTCGCCAGCGCCGCGCTCGTCGCGGGACTCGTGATCGGAAGCGTCGGAGTCTCCTACGCCGCCACGGACGAGCCGGCCTCGCCGCTCACCGGCGCCGGCATGCGTATGGGCCAGGCGATCCGTGACGCCGGTGCTCGCATGGTCGACATCGTCGCCGGGCTCACCGGACTGTCGGCCGACGAGGTCAAGGCGGAGCGCGCCGAGGGCCGCTCGATCGCCGAGATCGCCGAGGCCAACGGCGTCGAGGCGCAGGCCGTCGTCGACGCGGCGCTCGCCGCTCGCGCGACCGTGCTCGACGCCAAGGTCGCGGACGGGACCATCACCCAGGAGCAGGCCGACGCGGCGTACGCACGGATGAGCGAGCGGATCGCCGAGCGGGTCAACCGCACCGAGACGGCTCGTCCCTCGTGGGTGGGTGGTCGACGCGACGGGAC
>CAYYLR010000206.1:0-1814 GCA_964472485.1 uncultured Coriobacteriaceae bacterium | reverse complement strand
CTTCGAGATCGCGGAGTACTGGGAGCGCGTCCGCGAGGGTAAGGGGCTCAAGCGCGGCGTGACCTCGCTGCTCCATATGGAGGTCTTCAGCCACCAGGTGCCCGGCGGCATGATGAGCAACCTCATGAGCCAGCTGGAGCAGCAGAAAGCGGCCGCCCGGCTCCCTGACGTGCTCACCGAGATCGCACGAGTGCGTGCCGAGGTCGGCTTCCCGCCGCTCGTGACGCCGATGTCACAGATCGTGGGCACGCAGGCGGTCATCAACGTGCTCACCGGCAAACGGTGGGGCCTGGTCCCGCAGGAGATGAAGGACTACATCCGCGGCTCGTACGGCAAGGCGCCGGGCCCGATGGATCCCGCTATCGTCGAGCGCGTGCTCGGCGATGAACAGCCGCTGCCTCACGACGTCCGTCCGAGTTCGCACGTCACGACCACGTATGACGAGGTCGCGGCTGAGATCGGTGACCTCGCGCGCAGCGAGGAGGACGTGTTGATGTACGCGCTCTTCCCGAACGAGGCGCGTGACTACCTTGAGCGACACCAGTCGGGCGCCGAAGCGACGGTCTTCCTGCTGGGCGAGAAGGCCGTGGCGGCCGGAGAGGACGAGGAAGTGAACGTCAATCAGATCCGCGAACTCGTGAAGTTGGTCGATGAGTCGGATGTGACCGAGATCGTCGTCGAGGAGGGCGACTCGCGTATCGTGGTGCGCAAGGGCGGCACCTCGGTCGAGCATGCCGCGCCGCGCGCCACCCACGCACCGGCTCCACCCGCACACGCACCCGCCGCGCCCGAGTCGCCGCAGGTGGTCGACGACGAGCCGCCCGTGCGTGAGTCGCGTCCCGTAGCGTGGAAGTCGATCGTCGCACCGATGGTCGGCACCTTCTACGCGGCCTCCGCGCCGAGCGCCCCGCCGTTCGTATCGGTCGGCGACCAGGTGGCCGAGGGACAGACCGTCTGCATCCTCGAGGCGATGAAACTCATGAACGAGATCACGGCGGAGGAGGCCGGCATCATCCGCGAGGTGGCCGTTTCGAACGCGCAAGGCGTCGAGTACGGAACGGTGTTGTTCTACTACGAGCCGGTGGCCTAGTGGCCAGGATCGGCAAGGTGCTGATCGCCAATCGCGGTGAGGTCGCGCTGCGTGTGGTGCGCGCATGCAAGGAGATGGGCGTCACCTCGGTTGCCGTGTACTCCGAGGCCGATCGCGACTCGCTGCACGCTCGCATGGCTGACGAGGCGCTCTGTATCGGTCCGGCCGCTTCGGCCCAGAGCTACCTCAACATGGCGAACGTCATCTCGGCGGCGCTCGTCTCAGGGGCTGACGCCATCCACCCGGGCTACGGATTCCTCGCGGAGAACGCGGCCTTCGCGCGTGCGGCCGTCGACTCTGGTCTCGTGTTCATCGGACCGTCGGCCGACGCCATCGAGCGCATGGGCGACAAGGCGGTCGCCCGCAGCACCATGATGGAGGCCGGGGTCCCGTGCGTCCCGGGGAGTGATGGGCCGGTCGCCGATGCGGCTGAAGCGCTCTCCTTCGCCCGGAAGGTCGGTTTCCCGGTGCTCATCAAGGCCGCGGCCGGCGGCGGCGGTCGCGGGATGCGTGTCGCGCGCGATGAGGGCGAGCTCGCGTCCAACCTCGCCGCGGCTAAGGCTGAGGCCGCGGCCGCGTTCGGCAACGATACCGTGTACGTCGAGAAGTACCTCGATCGTCCGCGTCACATCGAGATCCAGGTGCTCGCGGACGCGCACGGCAACGCGGTGTACCTGTTCGAGCGCGACTGCTCGGTTCAGCGCCGCCACCAGAAGCTCATCGA
>CAYYLR010000205.1:0-1834 GCA_964472485.1 uncultured Coriobacteriaceae bacterium | reverse complement strand
GAGGGCTTCCTGGCGGTCGAAGTCCCGAACTTCGAGTCGACCCTGGAGCACCCCAGGCATCGCTTCCACCCGGCTCACCTCTTCTGCTTCTCCCCTGTCACACTGACACGCTGCGGAGAGCTGGCGGGTCTGTCGGTGGTGCGGTCGGAGACCAGCCCGGATGGCGGGGGCCTGTATATGGTGTTCCGGCCGGCCCCCGGCCGCGCGCGCCCCTCCGGAGAGATTCCCGGCGCCTATGAGCGCGTCTGGCGGCTGGAGCGGCGCCGGGCGGCCTGGCGTTACTGGCTCTCGCCGGGCACCTACACCCGCGCCTGCCGCAGAGTCCGGCGGATGGCGGAGGAGCGCCTGGCGGCGCGGCGCTACTCGACCGGCCGCGCCATTCTGGACTCCGTGGCCGCCGAAATCGCAGGAAGATATGGGTAGAAGGACCACAGCCACGGGACTGGTCTTCGCGGCGGCCCTGCTCGCAGTCGCGGCCGCCGCCGTGCTAACGGCCAACAACCTGCTGTTCCTGGTACTGGCCGCGATGCTGGCGACGCTGATGGTCTCAAACCTCGTCAGCCGGCTCTCGCTGGCGGGGCTGGAATTGGACGTGCGCCTGCCAGAGCACGTCTCGGCCCGGCGCAAGTTCCCGGCGCGCATCCTGGCCCGGAACGCCAAGCGCTGGATGCCGTCGTTTTCCGTGAAGCTGGCGGGCATCGGCGACAGCATCTTCTCGGCGCTCTACTTCCCCGTCCTGCCGGGCGGCCGGACGCTGGAGCAGACCCTGGAAGTCGAGTTCTCACGGCGCGGCATCCACCGGGAGAAGGGCTTCCAGTTCTCGACATCGTTTCCGTTCGGCTTTCTGGAGCGCCGCGCGGAGGTGGCGCTGAGCCGCGAGATTCTGGTCTACCCGTGCATGAACCCGCAGCCCGGTTTCGACGAGCTTGTCTTTACCCTCCAGGGAGAGGTGGCGGCGCACTACCGCGGCACGGGCCACGATTTCCACCGTATCCGTCCTTACGAACTATTCGAAAGCGCCCGGCACGTGGACTGGAAAGCCACGGCGCACACCGGCGCGCTCCAGGTCCGGGAGTTCGCCCGGGAGCAGGAGCCTCTGGTGGAGATCCTGCTCGACATCGACGTGCCGGAGGCCGCCAAGCCCTGGTTCGAGACCGCCCTGGAAAGTTGCGCTTACCTGGTGTGGCACCTCACCCAGCGGGAGGCGCGCGTGCGGTTCGTGTCGCAGGAGATGGCGACAACGGTTCCCGCGACCGGGGATGTCTACCGGATTCTCAAGTACCTGGCGCTGGTTTCACCCAGGCGCGCGGGGCCCGCGCCGAGGCCGGCCGAGGTGGGGAGTTTTCACCTGGTCTTCACCGCCGACGCGGAGAGATACAAGGAGACAGGTTGGAGCCAGGCCCGGTTTGTGTGCCCCGAATTCAGACTTCGTGAGCCAGCCGCGCCGCGTTCACGGTCTCAGGGATCTTCTGAAGCTTCGACTCCTCGACCGGCTCCGCCGTGAAGGCGCGAACCGAGCGGCGCTGCCGGATCACTTCCTGGAACTCCACGCGACACCTTTCCTATCACCTGAGCGTGGTTCGCGACTTCCTCCGCCGAAACGTCCGCCAGTTCGCCGTTGCACTTCATGCAGCGGGTGAACGGCAGGACCGACGCCGCCAGATCGAAGTGCTCGATGACCTCCGCCAACTGGAGGCGGGCCGCCGTCTGGCGCACGAAGTACCCGTGCGTGACTGAACGGCGTTTGAGCAGATCGCGATCCCGCGTGAGGATGATCCGCTTCTCATCCGCCGCGATTTCGGCTAGTTGATCGTCGTTCAGGCCGGAATCCCAA
>CAYYLR010000204.1:0-1876 GCA_964472485.1 uncultured Coriobacteriaceae bacterium | reverse complement strand
GGCCGTAGTAGGCGTCGTAGTAGCCAGCCGAGAGCGCGTACGTGCCGAGCATGATGCGCCGGATCGATTCGGGGCCGAATCCTTCGACCCTCGAGCGCATGTAGAGGTCGAGCGCATCGGTGGCCCCGTCGGCACGGTGACCGTACCGGATGCCGTCGAAGCGCGCGAGGTTCGAGCTCGCCTCAGCGGGACCGATGACGTAGTAGGCGGCCAGCCCGTGCTCGGCGCTCGGCAGGTCGACCTCGCCCACGTCCGCGCCGAGGGCCGCGAACGTCTCGACCGCGCCGTCGACGACCGCCCGGACCTCCGCGGCGCAGCCTTCGAGCGCGAGCATGTCGCGCACGATGCCGACGCGGAGCCCCGTGACACCCCGGTCGAGGCCCGCCGAGTACGCTTCCACCTCGACCGGCGCCGACGTGGCGTCCATCGGATCGGCTCCCGCGATCGCCTCGAGCGTGAGGGCGACGTCGTCGACACTGCGTCCGAACGGCCCGATCTGGTCGAGCGACGAGCCGAACGCGACGATTCCGTAACGGCTGACGCGGCCGTACGTCGGCTTGAGCGCGACGGTCCCCGTCAGCGCGCCCGGCTGCCGGATCGAGCCGCCGGTGTCGCTTCCGAGCGAGACGGTCGCCATGCCCGCCGCCACACACGCGGCGCTGCCGCCGCTCGATCCGCCAGGCACGCGCCCGAGATCCCACGGGTTGTGCGTGGGCCCGAACGCCGAGTTCTCCGTCGAGGAGCCGAACGCGAACTCGTCCATGTTGCACTTGCCGATGGGCACCGCACCCGCGTCGAGCAGACGACGAACCGCGGTGCAATCGTAGACGCTCTCGTACCCGGCGAGGATGCGGCTCGCGCACGTCGTCCGCGTGCCGACGAGGTTCATGTTGTCCTTGAGGCCCGCGGGCACGCCCGCGAGCGGCGGAAGCGCCTCCCCCCTCGCGCGCGCGTCATCGATGCGATCGGCCGCCGAGAACGCGAGTTCGGGGGTGAGTTCGAGGAACGCGTGCACGTCGCCTTCCAGCGCGTCGACGCTCGCGTACGCCGCCTCGGCGATCTCACGCGCGGAGAACTCGCCGGCCGCGATGCCGTCGCGCACGCGCCGGGCCGAGAGACCGTGCAGCCCGATGCCATGAGCGCTCACGAGGCGTCACCTCCGCCGGTGATCGCGGGCACGATGAACGCGACGCCGTCGGAAGCCGGAGCGTTCCTGAGCGCGTCGGCACGAGACAGGCCCGGCCGCACCTCATCGGCGCGCATCGCGTTGGTCATCGCGAGCGGATGCGCGGTCGGCTGCACGCCATCGAGGTCGAGCCGCTGGAGCGTGTCGATATGCTCGAGCAGCGAGCCGAGCTCAGCGGTGAGCGTCGTCACCTGCTCGCCGGTGAGGGCGAGGCGTGCGAGGCGCGCGACGTGGCGGACGTCGGCTTCGGTGATTGCCATCTGTCGTACCCTCCGGTCGGGCGGATCCGGACGAGAGCGGCACGCCCGGACGAACGCGATACATGATACCCGAGCCGTTGCGGTGGAGGCCCGCGAGACACCGGGACTGCGGGTGATCTCCGCCGCCCGCGAGGTGATCTCAGGCCTCCGGAGCCTCGCGCGGCACGGTCAGCGTGAAGGTGGACCCCTCGCCGTACACGCTCTCGACAGTGAGGGTCCCGCCGAGCGCCTCGGCCATCCTCCGGCTGATGGCAAGCCCCAGCCCTGTGCCGACTGGCTTGACCCCCGCCGGCTCGACGACCTGGTGGAAGTCCTCCATGACCGCGTGCAGCTGGTCCGCGGGGATCCCCCTGCCGGTGTCGCGCACCGTGAACACCACGACATCATCATCGCCGGTCACACTCAGCGTGACCGATCCCGCGTCCGTGAA
>CAYYLR010000203.1:0-1877 GCA_964472485.1 uncultured Coriobacteriaceae bacterium | reverse complement strand
CATTTCTTTGCCATACCCTCGCTTTCTTTCTAACTACTGTGGTGTATTAGCATTACAGTCATATGTGGTAGACCCCTTAGGCGACCTCTACAAGTGTTGGCATCACCTCGGCAACAAAAAAGAGGCTATTGGCAATCTGATGGATGCTAGTAATCAGCAATACCAGAATCCAAGATTCATAAAATGGATGGCTCTTGATCACTTTGAAATCCCTGAATGTCGCGAATGTACTTACTTGCCATTGTGTTCTGGTGGGTGTCCTGAATACTATCTACAAGGGAAGTATGAACATTCTAGTGCACCCAATTGCATTTCATGGCGATACAATGTTGATGATGTTTTGTTGGATTACTACCAGGAATGGAAAAAGGCTCAGCGTGCAACTCAAGCTAAAGCGTAAGACTGGCGCATTTTGTGTTTATATAATTCCTTGTAGAATAGTCACTACTCAACCAGCGCAGCCCTGGCAAGGTGGCTTTTGCAGCTTCTCGGGCGCGCCGGCTGATAGGCTGAACCGTTGTGTAGCATACATCGAAAGTGCGACTTCAACAGCAGTGATACGTACAAAGTCAGGCAAAAAGGAAACAGCTATGGATAATTACGCAGGGATGATTTGTGCTGGGATGTGGTTTCTCATCAATATTGTCCTGGTAGTTTGGGCTTATAAAGATGCCGACGCGCGCGGCCAAAATGCGTATTTAGTCGGCGCATTAATCCTTTTTGCCGGCATTCCAGGGATACTTGTCTGGTTGTTGATTCGGGATAACCTGACCAGGCGCATGTAATGTATTGGCTGTCTGGACTTTGTTGGTACGTCTGATTGCGGCGTACCGAAAATCCGCTGGGGAAATCGTGGGCATCTCCCCCATGCTTTTGAATGACCAATAACGATGTCAACGACAAAACAGAACATATCAAAACAGTGTGCGATAGAGTTGAAACAACTTTCTCAATCATTTCCTGGCAGCAAAGCTCCAGTACTTGACAATATTTCTCTTGAGATCGACAGTGGGCAGATATTCACCTTATTAGGACCCAATGGAGCAGGTAAGACCACGTTAGTTCGTATCCTGGCTACACTGGTATTACCCACGCGTGGACAGGCAAGGGTATGTGGGTATGATGTCGTCCGTGATGCCGCTAAAGTGCGCAGATGCCTCGGCTTGTGTTCTGACAGTCAACGTTCTTTCTATTTTCGTTTGACAGGATATCAGAATTTGGAATTCTTTGGCGGATTGGCCGGGTGCTCTCGCAAAAACCTGCGAGAGCGTATTGACGAAGTATTGGCGCAGGTAGGCCTGACAGACGCTCGAAACAAACTATTTATGCACTATAGCCATGGCATGAGAAAACGGTTGGCTCTTGCGCGGAGTCTCCTGAGTGATGTGCCCGTGTATTTGATGGATGAACCCACATCAGGGGTTGATCCCTATGGCGCTGTTACTATCCGACGGATTTTAGAAGACTTACGGGCACAGGGGAAAACTATCCTTCTCACCACGCACAACATTGAGGAAGCCAGTCGCATAAGCGATTATGTGTGCATCCTTAAAGACGGAAAAATTGCGGCGCTCGACTCGCCGGAGAATCTTAAACAGCTTGTACAGAAGAAAAAGTTGGTTGTGGTGCTGCAAGCTCCCTATGATGCTTCTGAGGTAGCTGCCAAGCTAAAACCTCTTCCTACACTCTCCTGTGTCCGCTCGAATCATGTTCGCGTTGAGATGGAAATGGCGCAAGGCGCTCCCATCACACCAATTCTGCATATCATAGCAAAAAGCAATGTGCCGGTAGAAGCGGTTTACGAAAAAGAAGCTACCTTAGAGGATTTATTCATTCGTATGGCAGAAACGACGAGTCCTTGATGTTGAAAATTCGCA
>CAYYLR010000202.1:0-1878 GCA_964472485.1 uncultured Coriobacteriaceae bacterium | reverse complement strand
GGCAGTCAGATCGACGATCTAATGGCCGAGGTCCGCGAGCGTGCGGAGCGCGATGAGCGCACGCTCGTCACGACCCTTACCAAGAAGATGGCCGAAGACCTCGCCGACTACCTCTTCGAGCACGGCATCAAGGTGCGCTACATGCACGCCGATATCGGCACGCTCGAACGTGTCGAGATCCTCCGCGACCTGCGGGCGGGAGTCATCGACTGCCTCGTCGGCATCAACCTGCTACGCGAGGGGCTCGACCTGCCCGAAGTCTCGCTCGTCGCCATCCTCGATGCGGACAAGGAGGGCTTCCTGCGCAACCATCGCTCGCTCATCCAGACGATCGGCCGCGCGGCCCGCAATGTGTCCGGCGAGGTCATCCTCTATGCCGACAGGGTCACGGATTCGATGCGGACCGCGATCGACGAGACCGAGCGCCGCCGGAACCTGCAGATCGCCTTCAACGCGGAGCACGGCATCGAGCCGAAGACGATCCGCAAGGCGATACACGACATCGCGCAGTACGTCCGCGAGCAGGAGGTCGGCCTCGAGCCGAGCGTCGATGTCGCCACCGAACTCGGGAAGCTCCCGCGCGAGGAGCTCACGCGCGTGCTCGCGGCGATGGAAGAGGACATGCACTCGGCGGCCGAGGCGCTCGACTTCGAGACGGCCGCCCGGCTGCGCGACCAGGTCGTGAAGCTCAAGGCGGAGGCCGAGGCGACGACCGCCGACGACGTGCTCGCCCGGCTCAAGCAGGGCGCGCGCAAAGGCTCCGCTCACGGGGTGCGCAAGCGAAAGCGGTAGGGGCCCGACCCGCTACGGGAGGTACTGCTGCTCGATCGCGGTCACGGTTCCATCCGTGAGGGTGATCCAATAGACCCCGGCGCGAAACGCATCACGCTGGGGTCCGGACATCGCGGCTGTCCACGCGGCGAGCGTCATCGTGCGACCGGGCGGGTTGGACGTGCCGTCGTCATTGGTCGCGACACGGACCGAGATGCCCGGCTGAATCGGGAACTCCCTGATGAGCGGGTTGTCGTTGATGATGTAGTAGTCGTTCGGCGGCGGCGATTCGTCCCCACGTGCGGCCGCGGCGTCGGCGGCGATACCGCCGGTGAGGAACTGGACGTAGTCGATGGACAGGTAGTACGTGCCGCTCGCCGGGCGAACGTTCGTGATGACGCCCGGCTGCCGCTCCGTCACCGCGGGCTCGTTCTCGAGCGCCCATGATCCGTCGCTGGTCGCGGGGGGCGCCTCCCCCGGGGACTCCTCGGCGATCGGATCGGTCTCGGCGGGTGCTGTCGCATCGACCGAGGCGGTGGCATCGGCGGTCGCCGTTGTCTCATCCGTCGTGTCCGGCGGTTCGACCACGGTGCCGCGTCCGAGCAGGGCGATGGCGATCGCCGCGATCGCGAGACCCGCCAACACCCCAGCGCCGATGAGACCTGGTGTCTTGTAACGCTTCCAGTCGATCACGTCCGCCTCCTGTCGCGATGATTCCCGCACTACAGCGCTGCGGCGCACATGTCTCGGTGACATTATGCACCGTAAGGTTGGCGAACACCGACCGCCGAAGACACCTGTGACGCTAATCACAATTAGGGCGCACTCGTATTGACGACGCCTCAAGCAGTGCCCGAAACTACCCGGGGGGGTACCGCATGTCCGAGGGCACCAGTCACACAGGGAGGGACCAGTTGAACAAGCACATCAAGACAGCGCTCCTGCTGTCGATCGCCTTCGCGCTCGTCGTCGGCGGAGCCTCGACCGCGTTCGCCGCAAAGTCGAACACGACGAACAGGGCGTCACCACCAGTGCCGAACTCGATGCCGCCGAAGGTGGCGAGCGCATCGCGGATGAGACCGCGGTGTGTCTCCAGCAGGTCCCCAT
>CAYYLR010000201.1:0-1884 GCA_964472485.1 uncultured Coriobacteriaceae bacterium | reverse complement strand
TGATGTCATCGCCGTACGTGAACGCCTTCGCCCGGATCGTCATCTCAGCCCTCCCCTCCCGTGAAGTACTTCCGTGGATCAGTGATGACGCCCTCGATCACGGAAGCGGCCACGGTGGCCGGACTGCCGAGGTAGATGAAGGCGTTCGAGTTGCCCATGCGGCCCTTGAAGTTGCGGTTGGCGGTCGAGATCACGTTCTCGCCGTCGGACGGCACACCGTTGTGCGTGCCGACGCACGGGCCGCACCCCGGCGTGACGAGCGCGGCGCCGGCCGCAACGAGCGTCTGGATGTACCCGGCGTCGATCGCATCCAGCAGGATGCGGCGCGACGCGGGCGCCACGATGAAGCGCACGTCGGGGTGGATGGTGCGCCCCTCCAGGATCCTCGCGGCGATCGCGAGGTCCTCCAGGCGGCCGTTCGTGCACGTCCCGAGCACGCCCTGCGCGATCGGGGTCCCCGCGACCTCCTCGATCGGCACCACGTTGTCGACCGCGTGCGGCTTGGCGACCTGCGGACCGATGGCCGAGGCGTCGAGCGTGAGCGACTCGGCGTAGATGGCATCCGGGTCCGGGTCCACCGGCCGGGGAGTCCGGTCGCCGCGGCCCTCGTACCATGCAAGCGTCGTGGCGTCGGCGCGCATTAGACCCGCCTTCGCACCCACCTCGATCGCCATGTTCGAGATCGTCATTCTCGCGTCGACCGACAGCGCGTCGATCACCGGGCCATGGAACTCGAGCGCCATGTACGTTGCGCCGTCCACGCCGATCCTGCCCGCCAGCGCGAGGATCAAGTCCTTGCTGAACACGCCCGGCCGGAGTTCGCCTTCGTAGGTGACCTTCATCGTGTCCGGCACCTTGAACCACAGCTTGCCGGCGGCCATCGCCGCGGCGCCGTCGGTCGAGCCGACACCTGTGGAGAACACGTTGACCGCACCGTACGTGCACGTGTGGCTGTCGCATCCGACCATGAGGTCACCCGGCACGACGTGGCCCGCCTCCGGGATGAGCTGGTGGCACACGCCCTCACCGACGTCGTAGACCTTTGCGCCGGTCCTCTTGCCGAACTCGCGCATCATCGTGTGGAGCGCCGAGACGCCCTCGAGCGGGCTCGGGCTCGAGTGGTCCATGACGACGGCGACCTTCGCGGGGTCGAACACCGTCTCCACGCCCATGTTCTCAAGCGCACGGATCGCCAGCGGGGTCGTGCCGTCCTGACCCATCACGAAGTCCACGTCGGCGACGACGATGTCTCCCGCATGCGCGTCGGTCCCTGAACGTGCGGTGAAGATCTTCTCAGCGATCGTCTTACCAGGAATCGTGCTCACCCTCTTCCTTCGTCGTACGCACACGCGCGGGCCATGCCACCATCCGTCACGCGGATGCGTCGGCCCGCCGCTTCTCGGCCTTCCAGTCGTTGTAGATGTAGATGAGCTCCTTGTCGAAGAGCGACCGCTTGAGCTCGATGGCGCTGGAGCGCACGCGCGGCAGGAGCTCGGCGGCCTCCTCCTTGCTCACCTCGATGCCGTACTCCTCGAACTTGAGCTCGAGCGCCCTGCTCCCCGAGTGCTTGCCGATGACGATCTGTCGCGCGAGACCGACCTCGGCGGGCGCGAAGACCTCGTACGTCTTCGGGTTCTTGATGACGCCGTCGGCATGGATGCCGCTCTCGTGGGCGAACATGTTCGTGCCGATGACCGACTTCCACGCGGGGATCTGCCGGCCGGCCGCCTTCATGACGTACTCGCCGATCTCACGGAAGCGCGCAGTGTCCAGCTCGAGGTCGAAGCCCTCGATGTACTTGAGCGCCATCACGACCTCTTCGAGCGCCGCGTTGCCCGCGCGCTCGCCGAGGCCGCCCACGGTCACGTTCACCCACGTGGCGCC
>CAYYLR010000200.1:0-1891 GCA_964472485.1 uncultured Coriobacteriaceae bacterium | reverse complement strand
GTCGATCCATCGGCAGACATGCTCCTCGACGCGCAGGTCGATCGTCGCGCAGATGAACTTGAGGCCGCGGTTGCGGAGCAACGCGCCGGGCAGCAGGTGCGCCTCCGTGAGGATCTGGAACCCGTTGCAGATGCCGATGACCGGACCGCCACGCTCCGCGAAACGCACCACCTCGGCCATGACGGGGCTGAACCGCGCGACGGCTCCGCAGCGGATGTAGTCGCCGTAGCTGAAGCCGCCCGGGAGTACGATAGCGTCGAAACCGGACAGGCCGGTGTCGCCGTGCCACACGTAGTCGGCCTCGAAGCCGAGGTGCCGCGCCGCATGGACGGCGTCCTGCTCGCAGTTCGAACCGGGGAAGGTGACCACACCGAACCGCATGGGCTACGCCTCCCCGGCGAGCGAGATCCGGTAGTCCTCGATCACGGGGTTCGCCAGCAGGCGGTCGCACATCTCACGGACGCGCGCCTCCTCGGTACCGTCGGCCGCCTCCAGCTCGATGTACTTGCCGATCTTAACCGACGCGACCTCACCGTAGCCGAGGTTCTGCAGGGCGCGCTCAGCGGTGGCCCCGGGCGGGTCGAAGATACCCTTCTTGTAGGTCACGTGGATCTCGTAGCGCGCCATCCGAAAGCGCCCCTTCCCTCAGCCGTCCGCCGAACCAGCCCCGTCGCCTCCCGGCGTCCGGGCCAGCGCGTTCCGAATCTCGTCTTCCCGCCCGCGCGCGAGATCGCGAAGCACGCGCCGGCTCACCCACATCATGCCGAGCCCGCCAAGCCAACCGCTGATGGACAGGTAGGCGCCCGTCGGGATGTCGGTATGCACCGCGATCGCCGCCCGGGCGGGCGAAGCGACGTCGTTGAAGCTGAAGAAGAAACCGAGCACACCGGCGGCGGCCACGATCGCTCCGGCACAGAACAGGCCGAGGTGCATCCTGACCTTCAGCGGCATGCGCGCCGAGATCATCCGGCGTCCTTCTTCGACTTCTTGGCGGCTTGACGCTCAGCGATGAGCTTGTGCCGGAGCTTGCGGATCACGAACAGGTCAAGGCTCACCGCGACCGACGACGCGATGAGCACGAGCACCGCGATCACCTGCTGCGCCGTGGCGTTCTCACGAAGCGCAGGGACCGCGTAACCGATGCCGATGAGCGCGAGGCCTCCCAGCAGCAGCACCCACCAGAGACGCCGCCAGCGCTTGATCTCGGGCGACGTCGGCAGCATCCAGTCGGGCCGCTCCCGCTTCGGCTTGACGGCCGGTTTGGACTTCGCAGACACGCTGCCCTGCTTGCGGACCGGCTTGGCCTTCGCCGCGCTCTTGCGCGTCGAGCCGAGCCTGGCGTCCTTGCGGTAGCGGTCGTTCATGTAGCTGCGCTGTGCCATCGCTCACACACCCTCAGGCTCGAACGCCACACCGGTGATGGCTTCATAGGCTTCAACGTACTTCTCTGCGGTCATCACAATCACGTCCTCGGGAAGGGACGGGGCCGGCGGCGTCTTGTCCCAGCCGCTCGCCTCGAGCCAGTCGCGGACGAACTGCTTGTCGAAGCTCGGCTGCCCGTGCCCCGGCTCATACTCGTCCGCCGGCCAGAAGCGCGAGCTGTCAGGCGTGAGCGCCTCGTCGATCCAGACGATCTCACCGTCGACCAGGCCGAACTCGAACTTCGTGTCGGCGACGATGATACCGCGCGAGGCGGCGTAGGCGCGCGCCTCGTCGTAAACGGCGAGTGAGATCTCACGCAGCCGCTCGGCATACTCGACGCCGATGATCTCGGCCATGCGCTCGAAGCTGATGTTCTCGTCGTGGTCGCCCACGGCCGCCTTCGTCGACGGAGTGAAGATCGGCTCGGGCAGCTCGGACGATTCCGTGAGACCCTCGGGGAGGGCCTGTC
>CAYYLR010000199.1:0-1905 GCA_964472485.1 uncultured Coriobacteriaceae bacterium | reverse complement strand
GAGGAAATTAGATGCTTTCACGGTGCCTTGATCGAGAAAATCCGGGCTTCCATGATAATTGACATGGAAGCCCGGATTTTCTCTTCAGAAGAAAATGGCTACTAATACATTAATATAAACCCATGCATTCAATATAGTTAACTTATGATGGTATTGAAATATCTCATTAACCAAAATTTCGCTTACGATGAACACACGGATCATTTAAGAAAATGCCCGATGTGCGGACATTTCTTAAAATTTATCTCAAAATCTAAACCGAGAAAAATTATAACGCTTAAAGGATTTTTACAGACCACTCTTAAAAAGTTTCGATGTGTCAGTAACAATTGCCAATTCTACGGAGATATGTACAACCCATATTCGCTCGCCATGCCGAATATCAAAGTTGGAAAAGATGTTCTTACAGAACTCCTCATCCTTAAATTTGATAAACGATATAATACCCCGAAGATACGACAAGAATTCTTAGAACGATATCGAATCAAACTCGGAGAATCCACTATAAAACGGTATGCGGGAAAAGCAGAAACGTTATATCTGTCAAATATTCGAGCATTAATTCCCCGAATCATAGATAACAATCAAGCTATCATCATTAATATGGATTATATAGAACCGAAAGCTAAGCGACATAAAATCTTTGTCGCATTTGAACACAACACATTCTTTCCAATCCTCTATAAAATCTTGGATTCCACGAACGAAGCGAATATCCAAGGCTTGATCAAAAAACAAATCCCTGAGATTAAAGAGATTCAGAAAGTCTATGTATCTGATGCCGATACTTCTCTTTTATACACAAATCTCGAAGAGAAGGCCGAAACTAAACACCATATGTGCTTGATGCATTTTAAAAATATTTGCTTTAAAATTGCTAAACCTTTGGACGACGCTTCTTTTACACTCCTAGATGACGCGTTATCGGAAATATGGCGACCGATCAAAAAGGAAAAGGATGAAAAAAATCAGAAGATCACTCAATTCGATGTGCCCGAACCGCATGATATCTTTGGGTTTATTGTACTAAATACGATGAATGCAATCACGGAAATAAAAGATAGAAAAGGAAAAGAGTATAAATCTATGAGAGTAAATTCATTTGTGCGTGAATTGATTTCGCGAATGGACAAATTGGAGGCTAATAAAGTGGGGTTAGATATGGAATACATAAATTGTGCGATACACGAGGCAAAAGAACATCTTTCCAAGAATCAAGATTATTTTATTACATTGGATAAATTCAGCCGTGATATCAATGAAATCTGTTCCATTATAAAAGACAAATCGCTAAACAGTCAGATGACCGAAGAAGCG
The DNA here is from genome assembly GCA_964472485.1 of uncultured Coriobacteriaceae bacterium. Classification (GTDB taxonomy): domain Bacteria; phylum Actinomycetota; class Coriobacteriia; order Anaerosomatales; family Anaerosomataceae; genus CAYYLR01. The sequence goes on along the minus strand of CAYYLR010000199.1, from coordinate 588 downwards.
CTTCTTTCATTTGCGAAAAATGTACACCCTCCTGTAGTATCTTTGAATAGAATAGAGGGGAGGCAAAAAAGAGGGAGGAAAAAGAAGAATACTGCAACGGTTGAGGGAATTTGGAATGATCTCAAGGAACGTGTGGAAAAATATGCACCATATTTATCCGTCTTAAAGGATTATGAATGCGATGATTTAACGAATAATCGCTGTGAGGGTCGTTTTTCCGCTTTGCGGAGTTTTTTAAGACTATTGATGGGGTTTAAAGATCATTCGAGTCATGAATATCTTAATGCCTTGTATTACTTTCATCTTATTGCAGATATACCGTGCAAGTTAAATTTATATCAATTGTCATGCTATCATATTGAGCGTTTTACAGCGCATTATGAATTCTATAAGGAGGGATGTCTTTATTATAACCGATTTCATAACAAACCGAGGTATATATCAGCGATGATGAGGAAATTAGATGCTTTCACGGTGCCTTGATCGAGAAAATCCGGGCTTCCATGGATTTTTATGATCCCGTATATCTATCACTATACTACATACGGGATGGTAATGGTATCACATAAATCCTTATTTGAAATCCAG
>CAYYLR010000198.1:0-1919 GCA_964472485.1 uncultured Coriobacteriaceae bacterium | reverse complement strand
TACGGGCACCCCATCATCATCCGCGCGGTCGCCTCGGCCGACGCGATGACGGCCGACTGGGCGCGTCTGCCGCACGACCTGCTTGCCCGCATGAGCAACCGGATCATCAACGAGGTCGAGGGGATCAACCGGGTGGCCTACGACATCACGAGCAAGCCCCCGGGTACCATCGAGTGGGAATAGGCCGAAGGAGGCACACGTCATGAGTCAGGACCAGGCCCAGGTTGAAGCGCGGATCGCCGAGCTGCGCGGGCGGATCGACGAGGTAGACTGCCAGATCGTCCGGCTGCTCAACGAGCGGGCCGCGCATGCGCTCGAGATCCGCGGTCTCAAGCCGCACGCGCACCTGGGTCTCTACGACCCCAAGCGCGAAGAGCAGATATTCGCTCACGTGGCCTCGTGCAACGAGGGGCCGCTGTTCACGGAGAACCTGCGCGAGATCTACGAGGCGGTCCTGCATGTGATGAAGGAGATGAGAGGCTGATGGGCACGCAATCTGTGCCGCCGGTCGTCCGCGACGGCGGTGTCACGATCATCGCGGGTCCGTGCTCCGTCGAGAGCCGCTCGCAGATGGACGAGGTCGGCGCGGCGCTCGTCGAGTGCGGCGTGCGCGTCATGCGCGGCGGAGCCTACAAGCCCCGTACGAGCCCGCACTCGTTCCAGGGACTCGAGGAGGAGGGCCTCAAGATCCTGCGCGAGACCGCCGACAGGCACGGCCTCCTCTTCGTCACCGAGGTCACGGATTCGGCGCACATCGAGATCGTCGACGCGTATGCGGACATCCTGCAGATCGGGACGCGCAACATGGCGAATTTCAGCCTGCTGAAGAAGATCGGCCACGCCACCGCTGAGAGCCGCAAACCGGTTGTATTCAAGCGCGGAATGGCCGCGACGATCCAAGAGTGGCTTCAAGCGAGCGAGTACATCACGATGCTCGGCAACGACAACGTGGTCCTGTGTGAGCGCGGCATCCGGACCTTCGAGACGGCGACCCGCTTCACACTCGACATCAGCGCCGTGCCGGTGGTCAAGAAGCTCTCCTTGTTGCCGATCATCGTCGACGTGTCCCACCCCACGGGGCAGGCCGATCTCGTACCGGCCGTGTCACGGGCCGCGGTTGCGGTGGGAGCCGATGGGCTGATGGTCGAGGTGCACCCCGATCCGCGCTCCGCACTGTGCGACGGGGCGCAGTCGCTCGATCTCGAGGGTCTTCGGGGCCTCATGGCGGAGCTGCGCCTGGTCGCCCAGGCGGTGGGCCGAGGTCTCACCTGACGCTCGATCTCACGCGCGGTACTTCTCATCTGGGTTGCCGCTCATGTCGGCGCGCATCGCGCGCTGCACGACGGTTGCGCCACGGGGTACACTAGGCACCCCATGACGATTCCTCTCGACGACCTCAACCCGGCGCAGCGTGACGCCGTCACCGCCACCGAAGGACCGCTGCTCGTGCTGGCCGGCGCGGGCAGCGGGAAGACGCGCGTGCTCACCTTCCGCATCGCGCACCTCGTGCGCGACCTCGGCGTGTCGCCCGCTTCGATCCTCGCGATCACCTTCACCAACAAGGCGGCGGGCGAGATGCGAGAGAGGCTCGAGGCGCTCATCGGCCCCGCCGCGCGCCCGATGTGGGTGATGACGTTCCACGCGTTCTGCGTGCGCCTCCTGCGCGCCGACGGTCACCGCCTCGGCTTCACCCGCTCGTTCTCGATCTACAACGAGGATGATTCGCGGCGTCTGCTGACCTCGGTCATGACGGAACTCGACTACGACCCGAAGCAGTTCCCGCCAAAGGGCATCTCATCGCGGATCTCGGGTGCGAAGAACGAACTGCTCGACCCCGCGGCCTATGCCGCGCGAGCCGCGATCCCGCCGGAGAAGGTGGCCGCGCGAGTGTACCAGCTGTACCAGGCACGGCTGCGGGC
>CAYYLR010000197.1:0-1948 GCA_964472485.1 uncultured Coriobacteriaceae bacterium | reverse complement strand
CAAGATCACCTTGAACCTCGCCCTCGCACCGATCGTGCACAAGGGCGTGAAGCTCAACATCATCGACACACCCGGCTACGCGGACTTCACGGGTGACGCGATCGCCGGCATGGAGGCCGCCGAGATGGCGCTCTTCGTGATAGACGCGGTCGCCGGCCCTCAGGTCCAGACGCGCAAGCTCTGGAAGCTCGCCGATCGGATGGGCATCGCCAAGGCGATCTTCATCAACCGCATGGACAAGGAACACGCCGACTTCGAGGCGGCGATGAGCGCGCTCGAGCGGGCCTTCGGCCACAGGGTCGGCGCGGTCCAGCTGCCGATGGGCGCCGAGACCGGCTTCAGGGGCGTCGTCGACGTCATCCGCATGAAGGCGTACCACCATGAGGGTGACAAAGAGGAGATCGCGGAGATCCCGGTCGACATGAACGACGCGGCCGAATCGGCCCGTGACAAGCTCTGTGAACTCGTGGCCGAAGCTGATGACGCCCTCATGGAGAAGTACCTTGAGGGGGAACGGCTCAGCCAGGAGGAGCTCGAGACGCTCCTCGACAAGGCGATCGCCCAGGGGATCTTCATCCCGGTGTTCGTCGGCTCCGCCCTCACCCTTCAGGGCATCGAAGACCTCATGGATGACGTCGTCAGCTTCTTCCCCGAGCCCACCGCCCACGGTCCGCTCAAGACGGTCGACGGCAACGAAGTAGCATTCTCAACCGGTGGCGACACTGCGGTGCACGTCTTCAAGACCCTCGCCGACCCGTACGTCGGACGCATCAACTTCGTCAAGGTCGTGTCCGGCACGCTCAAGCCTGGAACCGAGCTCATCAACTCCCGGACCGGGAAGAAGGAGCGGATCGCGCACGTCTTCAGGATGACCGGCAAGGAGACCGTGGACATCGACGGCGCGCCGGCCGGTGATATCGCGGTGCTGACCAAGCTCGCCGACACCCTCACGAACGACACCTTGTCGGCCAGGGGGGACGTCGCCTTCGCTCCGCTCCCGCTTCCCGAGCCCCTCTACCCGGTCGCGATCGTGGCCAAGACCAAGGCAGACGAGGACAAGCTCGGCACCGCGCTCAAGGGGATCGTCGACGAGGATCCGGGTCTCGTGTTGCGGCGCGATGAGGAGACAAGGCAGACGGTGCTCGCGGCCATGGGCGACACTGCGATCGACGTGCTCCTCAACCGCCTCCGCGACCGCTTCCATGTGGAGGCCGAACTCATCGAACTCCGAATCCCCTATCGGGAGACGATTCGCAAGGTCGCGCAGGCGCAGGGGCGCCACAAGAAGCAGACCGGCGGCAGCGGCCAGTTCGCCGACTGCTGGCTGCGCGTCGAGCCGAACCCGGGCGCGGGCTACGAGTTCCTCGACGAGATCGTCGGCGGCAGGATCTCCAAGCCGTTCATCGTCGCCGTCGACAAGGGCGTGCAGGACACGATGGCGTCCGGCGCGATCGCGGGCTACCGGGTACAGGACGTCAAGGTCGCCGTCTACGACGGGTCGATGCACTCCGTCGACAGCAACGAGATGGCTTTCAAGACCGCGGCGCGCATCGGTTTCCGCGCCGCGATGGAGAAGGCCGATCCAGCCATCCTCGAACCGATCGCCACGCTCGCCATCGAGGTGCCCGAGGAGTACGCCGGGGCTGTCATGGGCGACATCTCATCCCTGCGAGGGCGCATCCTCGGGATGGACGCGCCCGAGCCGGGGATCCAGGTGATTCGCGCTCAGGCGCCGTATGCCGAAGTGGTGCACTACTCACCGCACCTCCGGTCCATAACGAGCGGCACGGGGACGTACACCATCTCCGTCGATAGTTACGAGCAGGTTCCCGGGGACATCCAGAAGAAGCTCGTCGAGGCGTACGAGAAGGAGCGCGCCGAAGGGCACTAGCGGCACAGCCCGCCGCACACGCGCTTGCGTCCCGCGTGATGAGGGAAGGCCGGCCCC
>CAYYLR010000196.1:1503-1951 GCA_964472485.1 uncultured Coriobacteriaceae bacterium | reverse complement strand
CCTTCACCGGCTGGTTGGCGCCGCGGTGGCCGAACTTGAGCTTGAAGGTCTTTCCGCCCAGCGCCTGCCCCAGGATTTGATGTCCGAGGCAAATCCCGAACATCGGCACCCCGCTGTCCACCAGCGCCCGCACCTCGCGCACGATGTAGCCGAGCACCGCCTTCGGTCCGCGCAGGACGAGCAGGTCGTGCGGGTTGACCGAACCCTCCGTGAGCTGCGTGCCGGCCTCGACCTGAGCGCCATCCGTGATGCCCGGACGGAGACGAGCGCGACGAGAGACCGTGTACGCCTTCTCCTCGCCGTCCTCGGCGGTGATCGTGAGGGTGCGTGTCTTGTCGCTCTCCTCGATCGCGAGCGTGCCGGTCAGCTCGGCGAGCTGCGCCTGGCCCTTCGGCTTGCGAGCCTCGAAGAGCTCGGTGACACGCGGCAGACCGTGGGTGATGTCTTC
>CAYYLR010000196.1:0-1493 GCA_964472485.1 uncultured Coriobacteriaceae bacterium | reverse complement strand
CGTGCGCACGCGCTGTTCCTTCACGTTAGCTACACCGGTCAGGTACTGACCGGCGACGCCGCCGGTGTGGAAGGTCCGCATCGTCAACTGCGTGCCCGGCTCGCCGATCGACTGTGCGGCGATGATGCCCACGGCGGTGCCGATGTCGACGGAGCGTCCGGCGGCGAGATCGTATCCATAGCACTTCTGGCAGATGCCGTGGGCCGCACGGCATGTCATGACCGTACGCGCCTGGACGGCTTCGATCCCAGCTTCGGCGAGCATCTCGAGCGCCTTGTCACCGGCGACGTACTCGCCCGCCTCGATCAGCACCTCACCCGTCGCCGGGTGGACGGCGGGCTCGAGAAGGCAGCGCCCCGCAAGGTCACGATCGATCTGGCCGCGCTCGTCGCGAACCCGGAACTCCATCGCCTCGTCGGTGCCGCAATCGGCCTCGCGCACGATGACGTCCTGCGCCACATCGACCAGGCGGCGGGTCAGATACCCCGAGTCCGCGGTACGGAGCGCCGTGTCGGCGAGTCCCTTGCGGGCACCGTGCGTGGAGATGAAGTACTCGAGGACCGAGAGACCTTCGCGGAAGTTGGCCTTGATCGGCCGGTCGAGGATCTCGCCCTTCGGGTTGGCCATGAGCCCGCGCATGCCGGCCAGCTGGCGCACCTGCTTGATGTTACCGCGCGCGCCGGAGTGGGCCATCATGAAGATCGGGTTGAACTTGTCGAAGTTCTCGGCCATCGCGTCGCCGACATCATCGGTCGCGCGGGTCCAGACCTCGACCACCTGACGGTGGCGCTCATCGTTGGTGATCAGACCCCGATCGTACTGCTGCTCGATGCGGGCGACAGCCTCCTCGGCGGCGGTGATGATATCCGACTTCTTGTCCGGCACGGCCGCGTCGTACACGCCGACGGTCACGCCGGCGCGGGTCGCATAATGGAAGCCGAGGCGCTTGATCTCGTCGAGGATGGCGCCCATCTGTGTGGTCGAGTAGATGTTCGAACAGTCCTCGACGATGCGCGCGATGCCCTTCTTGTCCACGTCGTGGTTGATGAAGGGATACCCCTCCGGGATTGATCGGTTGAAGGTGATCCGGCCCACGGTCGTGACCAGCCGCTCGCCGGGTGCGCGGTCGCGGAGCGCGACCTTGCCGTTCTCGTCGAGGTACTCCTCGACCATGCCCGTGGTCAGACGCACGGTGATGAGCGCCTGAAGATCGAGGTCCGCCCGGCTGTCGTAGGCGAGCTGCGCGTCCTCCGGACTCGCGAAGATGCGGCCCTCGCCTTCGGCCCCCTCTCGGATCGTGGTCAGGTAGTACAGACCGATGACCATCTCCTGCGAAGGCACGGTGAGCGGACGGCCGTGGGCGGGGCTCTTGATGTTGTTCGTGGACAGCATCAGCATGCGGGCCTCAGCCTGCGCCTCCGCCGAGAGCGGCAGGTGAACCGCCATCTGGTCGCCGTCGAAGTCCGCGTTGAACGCGGTGCAGACGAGCGGGT
>CAYYLR010000195.1:0-1955 GCA_964472485.1 uncultured Coriobacteriaceae bacterium | reverse complement strand
ACCTATGACCTTGGGATTAAGAGTCCCCTGCTCTACCAGCTGAGCTAACGGCCCGTGCGCTCGGCTATTGTACCTACTCGCACGACGAATGCAAACCGCGCGACCGCGAGCGCCGAGAGTCCCAGCGGTCATGCGCTGACTACGACAATCCCACCACGTTCCCCTCCGCGTCGATGTCGATGTGCTCGCCCGCGGGACGGCTCGGCAGGCCGGGCATCGTCATGATCTCGCCGCACATGGCGTAGCAGAACCCGGCACCCGCCGAAACGTGCACCTCGCGCACCGGGAGTCTCCAGCCGGACGGCGCTCCCTTCCGGTCGGGGTCGTGCGTGAGCGAGAGGTGCGTCTTGGCCATGCACACGGGCAATCCGCCGAAGCCGAGCTCGGTGAGCGCGACGATCGCGCGCTCGGCGGCCGGGTAGAAGTCGACACCGCTCGCGCCGTACACCCCGGTTGCGACTCGTTCGATCTTCTCGGCGAGCGGGGCCTCGCCAGGGTAGGTGAACGCGAGTTCGTGCGGCTGCTCGCAGGCGGCCACGACCGCGTCGGCCAGATCGGCCCCTCCGGCGCCGCCCTCGGCATGCATGCGGTGTGTCACGACCCGGAAGGCGCCGGCCGCCCGCGCCCGCTCGGCGATGAGCGCATGCTCGGCCGCGGTGTCGGTCTCGAAGACGTTGATGGCCACCACGACCGGCGTGCCGAACGCACGAACGTTGGCGATCTGCTTCTCGAGATTGCTCATCCCCTCGGCAAGCGCATCAAGGTCCTCGGTGAGCAGCGCGGGCTCGAGCGTGCGGCCCGGGTGCACGGGGAAGCGGCCTGAATGCATCTTGAGCGCGCGCACGGTGCACACGAGCACCGCGGCGTCCGGCTCGAGTCCCGAGGCGCGGCACTTCACATTGACGAACTTCTCGGCGCCCATGTCGGCGCCGAATCCCGCCTCGGTCACGACGTAGCCGGCGAGCTTGAGCGCCATCCGGTCGGCCACGATCGAGCTGTTGCCGTGAGCGATATTGGCGAACGGACCCGCGTGCACGAAGACCGGGCCACCTTCGAGGTCCTGCATCAGGTTCGGCTTGATGGTCTCCTTCATGAGCACCGTCATCGCGCCGGCGACCCTCAGATCCTCGAGCGTCACCGGCTGGCCCGCGCGGGTGCGAGCGAACACCACCCGGCCGATACGCCGTCGCATGTCCTGCAGGTCATCAGCGAGCGCGAGGATCGCCATGAGCTCGCTCGCGACCGAGATGGCGAAGTTCGACTCGCGCGGAATGCCCTGGGCCCGCCCGCCGAGGCCGACGACGATGTGCCGCAGCGCCCGATCCGAGATGTCGATCACCCGGGGCCAATCGATGGAGTGCGCGTCGATGTCGAGCTCGTTGCCGTGGTGCAGGTGGTTGTCGATGAACGCGGCGCCGAGGTTGTGCGCGGCGCTCACCGCGTGCACGTCGCCCGTCAGGTGGAGGTTGATGTCCTCCATCGGCACCACCTGCGCGTAGCCGCCCCCGGCCGCGCCGCCCTTGAGGCCGAAGACCGGCCCGAGCGACGGCTGACGGATGCATGAGAAGGCCGAGTGGCCGCGCGCGCGGAGCGCCTGTCCGAGCCCCACGGTCGTCAGCGTCTTGCCTTCGCCGAGCGGGGTCGGCGTGACCGCGGTGACGAGCACGTACTTGCCGTTCGGCCGATCGGCAAGCCTGCCGAGCGCGCGGAGCGACACCTTCGCCTTGTGTCGGCCGCACGGCTCGATCTCATCGGGCAGCAGCCCGATCTCCTCGCCGATCTCGCGCACCGGACGCACCGACGCGGCGTGTGCGATCTCGATATCCGACTGCATGACTCCCCCTTTGGCCTCGGTCCGGGCGCGCCCGCCCACCCGATACACGTCGACCCGCCGGTGAGGCGGGCCGACGCGAGAAGATGCTGGGGTGGGTAACGGGACTTGAACCCGCGACCTT
>CAYYLR010000194.1:0-1987 GCA_964472485.1 uncultured Coriobacteriaceae bacterium | reverse complement strand
GTCGCGGCGTGGCGGGCGATAGCGGGAGAGGAGATCGGCCGGCACACACGCGGATTCGCGTTGCGCGGCGAAGGGGAACTCGTCGTGTTCGTCGACAGCGCGGCGTGGGCGAACCAGTTGACGCTGCTCGCTCCCGACTTGATGGAGCGCCTCAACTCACACCTTGGTAAGCGCGCGGTAAGCTCGATCCGCTTCACTGTCTCGCGAGCGGTAGCGAGCGAACGCGCATGGGATGCGGCGTCTGATGACGCGGACTCCTTCTACCTGTCCGATCGAGACGAGCCGCAACCACTCACAGAGACCGAGTTGGATCAAGTGCGTCACCTGGTGCAGCCGGTGCGCGACCCGGAACTCAGGGAGATCGCGTTTCGGGCGATGGTGAAGGACCTGGAGCGCAAGAAGGGTGCGCGATCGGGGCTCCGGGTCGAGCCGTCCGAAGGTGTGGATCAGGGCTCGTCGTGAGCAGCTCGCCGCGGGTGATGTCGGTCACCCGACTTGCCCGGTCACGACCGGCGTCACACCCCCCGGGATCGGGTCGCACATACCACTTGTGGTAGAATAATGGCTGGCGAACGACCACATATCGTGGTCAGATCCGCCCCTCGTCACCCACCCGGCGACCGCGCTCAAGCGAAGGAGTCATGGTGCCCGCAGGCTCATATTCTGGCAAGGATATCCAGGTCCTCGAAGGACTCGAAGCGGTTCGTAAGCGTCCGGGTATGTACATCGGCTCCACCGGCCCGAAGGGCCTGCACCACCTTGTCTACGAGATAGTCGACAACTCGGTCGACGAGGCTCTGGCTGGTTTCTGCACCTCGGTCGACATCATCATCCACGCGGACACCTCGGTTTCCGTCAGCGACAACGGCCGCGGCATCCCGGTCGACAACGTGCCGAAGTACCGCAAGTCCGGCGTGGAGGTGGCCCTGACGATCCTGCACGCCGGCGGCAAGTTCGGCGGCAGCGGCTACAAGGTATCGGGTGGTCTGCACGGCGTCGGCGTCAGTGTGGTCAACGCGCTCTCCCAGCGACTCGAGGTCGAGGTCAAGCGCGACGGCAAGGTCTGGGAGATGGCCTTCGAGCGCGGCAAGGCGCTCGGCTCGCTGTCCTCGACGGGGAAGTCCAAAGCGACGGGCACCACCGTCACCTTCTGGCCGGACCCGGAGATCTTCGAGACGACGGAGTTCTCCTGGGATGTCCTGTCATCACGCATGCGCGAGACCGCGTTTCTCAACAAGAATCTCAAGATCACGCTGATCGACGAGCGTGAACTCGAGCCGCGGCGCGAGGAGTACCGCTACACCGGCGGCATCGTCGACTTCGTCAAGTACCTGAACGAGAAGCGCGAGCCTCTACACAGCAGGCCCATCTACTTCGAGGCTGAGGGGGCCGAGGGTGCGGTCGAGGTGGCCCTGCAGTGGAACACGGGGTACTCGGAGACCGTGCTCGCTTTCGCGAACAACATCAACACCCACGAAGGCGGCACGCATCTCGATGGGTTCAAGAACGCCCTCACGCGCACGGTCAACGACTACGCCCGGCGCCAGGGCATCCTGAAGGAGAAGGACGACAACCTCTCCGGTGAGGACATCCGTGAGGGTCTGACGGCGGTCATCTCCGTCAAACTCCGTGAGCCGCAGTTCGAAGGCCAGACCAAGACCAAGCTCGGCAACACCGAGATGCGCTCCTTCGTCCAATCGGTCGTCACGACCGGTCTCGCCGAGTTCCTCGAGGAGCACCCCAAGCCGGCGCGCTCGATCGTGCTGAAGTCGACGCAGGCAGCCAAAGCCCGGGCGGCGGCGCGGAAGGCGCGCGAGCTCACGAGGCGCAAGGGGCTGCTGGAAAGCTCCACGCTCCCCGGCAAGCTCGCCGACTGCTCGGTCAAAGAGGCGGCCCTCACGGAGATCTACCTCGTGGAGGGCGACTCCGCCGGAGGTTCAGCCAAACAGGCCCGCGACCGGTCGTTCCAGGCGATCCTGCCACTCCG
>CAYYLR010000193.1:0-1998 GCA_964472485.1 uncultured Coriobacteriaceae bacterium | reverse complement strand
GGGCGGCAGCGGGAGCCCGAGAGGTCCACACCGTCGGCGAGCAGGCCGACGCCGGCGGTGTTGATGTACACGCCGTCGCCGTGACCGCGTTCGACGACCTTGGTGTCGCCGGTGACGATGCGTACCCCGGCCTCGGCCGCGGCCTCGCGCATCGACCCGATGATGCGCCGCAACTCCTCGACCGGCAGTCCCTCCTCGAGCACGAAGCCCACCGAGAGGTAGAGCGGCCGGGCGCCTGAGGTGGCGACGTCGTTGACGGTGCCGCACACGGCGAGTCTGCCGATGTCGCCGCCGGGAAAGAAGAGCGGGTGCACGACGTACGTGTCGGTGGAGAGCGCCAGCCTGCCCCCGCCGAACTCGAGTGAGGCCGCGTCGTCCATACGGCGCAGGACCTCGTCGCCGAACTCGGCGACGAAGAGCTCCTCGATGAGCTCCTTCATCATGGTTCCGCCGCTGCCGTGGGCGAGCAGGATGCGGTCTGAGCGCATAGGATCAGGCCTTCCCGTAGTCGGTGTAGCGGTAGTAGGCGGCGCATGAGCCTTCGCTTGAGACCATACACGGGCCGACGGGGTGCTCCGGCGTGCACCCCGTGCCGAAGAGCCGGCACTCGAAGGGGAGCACCACGCCGCGCAGCACGTCGCCGCACTGGCAGCCCTTGGTCTCGCGCGGCTCCGGCGGCGTGCAGGGCACGCGCACGCGGGCGTCGTAGCGCTCGAACTCCGGGCGGAGCGCGAGCCCGGTGCCCGGGATGACGCCGATGCCGCGCCACTCGGCGTCGACCGTCGCGAACACGTCGTGCATTGCCGCGAGCGCCGCGGGATTGCCCTCGGCGTGAACGGCGCGTCCGTACGCGATCTCGACCTCGGCACGGCCTTCGGCCAACTGTCGCGCGAGCATGAGCACCCCGTGGAGCACATCGACCGGCTCGAAGCCGGTGATCGCGCAGGGGATGCCGAACTCGTCGGCGAGGAAGCGGTACGGCTCCACGCCGATGATGGCCGAGACGTGACCGGGCAGGATGAGTCCCGTGATGCGGACATCAGGATCGTTTGCGAGCGCCCGGAGTGCTTCGGGCACCGTCTTGTGGAGCGACAGCGCCGACCAGTTGGGGAGCGCGCGCCGCGCCGCCTCGCGGACGGTGAGCGCGACGGCCGGCGCGGTGGTCTCGAAGCCCACGCCGAGGAAGACCACGTGACGGTCGGGCTCGTTCTCGGCGATGGTGAGCGAGTCGAGCGGCGAGTAGACGACACGGATGTCGCGACCCTCGGCCTTCTCGGCGGAAAGCGACGAGTACGAACCAGGCACCTTCATCATGTCGCCGAAGGTGGCGAGCGTGACGCCGGGCTGGCGCGCCATCTCGATGGCCAGGTCGATGTCGGGGTTGGCGGTGACGCAGACCGGGCAGCCGGGGCCGGAGAGCAGCGAGATCGTCTCGGGCATCAGGCCGCGCAGGCCGTGCTTGGCGATCGCCATGGTGTGCGTACCGCAGACCTCCATGAGCGTACATGGCTCGGTGGCGGTCTCGTGGATCGCCGCCACGAGCGTGCGGGCGACGTCCGGGTCGCGGAAGCCGTCGAGCAGGTCGCTCACGGCGCGGACACCTCGCCGGCTTCGCACGCCGCTTCGGCTTCGAGCTCCTCGGCGGTCTTGATGCCCATGGAGCGCAGCATCTCGAGCGTCTCGGCGGCGAACTCCTCGTCGATGACCTCGATCGCGAATCCGGCATGGACGAGCACGTAGTCGCCGAGCGTGGCCGTCGGCGCCATCATGAGGCTGACGTGCCGCTTCACGCCGAGGATGTCGACCTCGGCCATCTGGATCTCGTTGGGCTCGGAGACGATCTTCGCCGGGATGGCGAGACACATGGGCGACCTCCTGTGTTCGGTGCGCAGCGGCACCTGACACTATAGCCGGAGGTTGCCTCGTTGCCGAGTGTGGCGGGGAGCTAAGGCGCCCCGCAGGGGCGCTGGGGATGCGGCGCAATCGTCGAACCTCGAG
>CAYYLR010000192.1:0-2026 GCA_964472485.1 uncultured Coriobacteriaceae bacterium | reverse complement strand
TTGGCCGCGGCCTTCCCGCGCCCCGAGTACATGTCGAGCTCGACCGCGGCGCGATACGCCTCCACCGCGTCCTCAGGGCGTTCGAGTTCGGCGAAACACAGGCCGAGGTTGTTGAGGGCCTTGCCCGGGTCAGGGTTGCCTTCATCGAGCGCCGCGAGGCGGTACATCTCCGCGGCGTCCTCGAGCCGGCCGAGCTGGTAGTACGCCCCGGCGAGGCCCTGGAGCGCGCGATGGCGACCCGCGTATGAGATGTCGGCGACGGCACGTTCGAACGCGGCCACCGCCTCCTGCTGCGCCCCCATCGACGAACGGGCCATGCCGAGGTTGCAGGCGACCGCCGCCGCCTCGAGGTAGTCCGGGTCGAGCAGCGCGCGCTCGTAGACCGCGCACGCGTCGTCGAGCCGCTTCAGGCGCATGAGCGCGTTCCCGGCGCGATGGTACGCATACCCGGCGTCGGTGGCGTCGGCTGCGACCGCTGCCAGGTACTCCCTGGCGGCGGTCACCCAATCCCCTACCGCGTAGGCGGCGTCGCCCGCCTTGAGACGCGCGTTGTCCACGCTCGCCTCCGTTCCTATCGGGTGATGGTGACGGAGTCGATCGTGTCGCCGACGCCGATGAGCGCGACGACATCCATCCCCTCGATGACCTGACCGAACACCGTGTACTGACCGTCGAGCGACGGCTGCGGCTCCAAGCAGATGTAGAACTGCGAGCCGGCCGAGTCGACATCGCGAGAACGCGCCATCGCGAGCGTACCGGCGACGTGCTTGCGATCGTTGAACTCGGCCTTCTGCGTCCAGCCGGGCCCACCCGTCCCGAGCATCGGCTCCCCGGCGGCGTACTGCCCCTGATTCTGGCGGGCTGTCATCTCGCGCACCTGGTCGGGAGTGAGGTCCCGCGTCTGGGGATCACCGGCCTGGACGACGAAGCGGGGCACCACGCGGTGGAACTTGATCCCGTTGTAGAACCCCTGCTCGGCGAGCTCGATGAAGCTCGCGACCGAGTTCGGGGCACTGTCGGGGTAGAGCTCGAGCGTGACCACGCCCTTGGAGGTCGTGATGACCGCCTTCTCAGTGCCGGTGACCTGTACTGTCGATACGTGCATTCCGGTTCCCTCCGTCGGGGTCGCCTCATCGGCAGCCGTCTCCTCGGCCGCCGAATCCAGCGGCGCGTTCGCGTGCATCTGGTCGTTGCCGTCGTCGGCGTTGCCCAGGTCGACGCACCCGGTGGCGCCGAAGGCGACGAGCGTCATCAGCACGAGCGCAAGCGCAGGCGTCCTGCGGGTCACGAGCGTCCTCCTTCACGATGCCGGACCGCGCGACCGGGTCCGGGTGTAAGCGACCGCTCCATTCTAGCAATCGGACACGGTGGCGTCAGCGAAGACGCCCGCGGAACACCGCGAACCGTGTGCTATCGTGTGCATCACGCCGCCCCGCGCGAGCGGACGGCGCCTGGCGTTTGACGGGCCCGAGCCGGACCGCCCCCGCACGACCGTACCGCCGGCTGCAGGTCCGCGCACGGTCGACGCGTATCTCGCGAGGAGGCGATGCTCATGGGAGCACCCAGCACCGAGAAGGTCCGGAACGTCGTGCTGCTTGGCCATGGAGACTCAGGGAAGACGTCGCTCGCCGAGGCGATGCTCTTCATGGCCGGAGCCACGAAACGCCTCGGCACCGTGGACACCGGGCAGTCGAACCTCGATTACGAGGCCGAAGAGGTCAAGCGCAAGATCTTCCAGGCGCTCTGCCCGCTGGTGCGGCCCGACGCCATGCTGGCCACCAACACCTCGTCGATCTCCATCACGCGCCTCGCCGCGGCGACAGACCGGCCGGAGCGCTTCATCGGCATCCATTTCATGAACCCGGTGCCGGTGATGCAGCTCGTCGAGCTGATCCGAGGCATCGCGACCGACGACCCGACTTACGAATCCGCCAAGGAATTCATCGCCAAACTCGGCAAGACCTCCACGGTCTCCGAGGATTTCCCGGCCTTCATCGTCAACCGCATCCTGCTGCCGATGATCAAC
>CAYYLR010000191.1:0-2091 GCA_964472485.1 uncultured Coriobacteriaceae bacterium | reverse complement strand
GCTATAACAAGCCATGGGGCTTCCGACGACGAATCTCCGTTCCGAGGAATAACTAAACCTTCCGTTGTTAAACAAAGCATTGCTCTTATTAAAAGTTTTAATAGGGAAATGAATTTGCAAGAGGAATAATTGGGTAGCATTTGTGTCGTTACGATTGCTTGTTATATCGACAATCTCCCGGGATTCACCGGTTATATTATGGTAAAAATTATTGTATCATCTTTTTGTAATCTTAAGTCTTGCCGTCAAGTCTATTTGTTTGATTTTTCGGTCATTATCAGCGGTAAATCAGTAAGAAAAGGCAGGTGCGTCATTTAGTCGACAGGACAATAGATATCAGGTCAAAGATTAAGAAAAGAATAAAAACAGACTGCTTTTCAATGAAAATATTAATAGTGGAGGGCTTGATGGCGTATCAAAACATAAGCGATTTTCGTAGCGATACCGTTACAAGGCCGAATCAAGCCATGTACGAAGCAATAGTGAAGGCGCCATTAGGGGATGACTCGTTTAGGGATGACCCGACCGTCTCTAAACTAGAGGAAATGGCGGCTGATTTACTTGGAAAACAAGCCGCCATGCTTTGTGTGTCAGGCACTATGGCAAATCAAGTTGCAATCAGAACATACTGTCGACCAGGGCAAGAGGTAATCTTGGATGAATCAAGCCATATACTAAATTACGAAATGGGTGGCGCTGCTTTCGCGATGGTACAAACACGACCCATTGCTGGAATGAATGGTGTGATGGAACCTCGAGAAGTAGAAAGGCGAATACGATTCGGGGGCAGACACAACCCGGCGACCGGATTAATTTGTCTTGAGAATACGCATAATACAGCCGGTGGCATAGTTCTGCCCCAAGAGACTGTGCTGGAAATTTCAAATATCGCCCAAAAAGCAGGGGTGCCGATACATTTGGATGGAGCGCGAATTTTTAACGCCCAGGTAGCAAGTGGGATACCAGCTAAAGAGTTGACTGCTCCTGCCGATTCTGTAATGTTTTGTTTGTCAAAAGGGCTTGGATGCCCACTAGGCTCGTTACTCTGCGGAAGCAAGGAATTTATTGATAAGGCACGCTATTTTCGCCAAATGATGGGTGGAGGTATGCGACAAGCTGGGGTTATCGCAGCATGCGGGATAGTGGCACTTGAAGAGAACATAGATCGAATTGTTGAAGATCATCAGAGAGCAAAGCGGTTGGGTGAGGGACTTGCCCAAATACAAGCAATTGAAATCGACACGTCAAGGATTGAGACAAACATGGTGTACTTTGGCGTAAAAGGTGGCTGCAAAGTAACACTAGGAGATATTATTGAGAAGGCACGAAAAAAAGGGGTTCTAATTGCCCAAGCTAGCGAAATGTCTGTCAGGATGGTATGCCATAAAGACATCGATGACAACGACATAAACAAAGCCATCGGCGTAATTCAGGAATTAACAATAGTATGTGGGTAAATGATAGGGGGTTGCTTTTCTATATTCTTTGCTGGCACTTTCTGTTCTGACGTAACGAGCGGCTTTTATATTGGAGAATTTCTCCGACGTGATTTTCCGCTTGATAAGGATGAAAGCTATTACATAATTGCAAGTCCGCCGTGGTATAAGGATGATGCACTGCAAGGCATGCTTAATGCAATCGTCGGCAAGCGTTCGATAGCTGTGATACCTCTTAAAGAGCCTGATATGAATTGTTTTAAAGAAAATGCAAAGAAGACGGCAGGTGTTTATTTTAAACACAATAAAAACAAAAAAACTGTTGCAACCATTGTTCTTTCTTGTGACTGGGATAGAATCCGAAAAGATGCGAGCATATAATTTGCTCAGCAAGGAGAATCCATTGCAGAGAGAATTAAGCTTGCTGGATTTATGTTTAAAAACCTCAATAAATATAATAAATATATCCATATTGTAAAAAAATTCACTCTTGAAGAAGATGAAACACCGGGAGACTATGCCAGAGCATGGATAAATTCATGGCAAAAAATTGGTCTTTGGGATGAAAAATGCGAGAGCATCAAATAAAGGGCAGGGGATAAACCTTTGGCGAGGATGCCCTGCCCCGAAGGAAGACGCCGTATCAAAACGCCCC
>CAYYLR010000190.1:0-2116 GCA_964472485.1 uncultured Coriobacteriaceae bacterium | reverse complement strand
ACTCACACACCTCCCTCTCCGCCAGTAGCTGGACAAACGTTGGCCCGGACTCCTGAGAAGGAAGCCGGGCCGACGTGCGTTTCCGGGCGCCAGATCGCCTTCTTCACAGCCATCGAAAGCGGCATCCACAGGGCCCGCGCCGGTCGATCCGGCGAGGGCCGGCTCGAGTACCTCTCTTCCTGAGGCATCGAATCGGTCTTGAGTACATCTCGTGTGAGGCAACGCAAGAGTTTGACACAGCGAACATTGGCACTTAGTATGCACGAAGACCTTGCCGGAGCACTGACCTTCGGCGGGGAAGGCATCGGCGACGATGCAGCGCCTACACAAGCGGTTGGACAAGTCGAGAAGAAGGCGGTAGGAGACAGATGAGCAAGAGAGCGATGTACATGGCGCTCGCGGCCACGGTAGTCGTCATGGCATTCGTGGCCGGGAGGTTCCTCGATCGTGCGCCTGAGGCTGAGCCGGATGCGGCTGAGACGGAAACAGGTTCGGGGTATGTCAACGTCTACACGTCACGCCACTATGGCGTCGAGCCTGTGTTCGAGCGGTTCACGGCGGAGACGGGCATCGAGGTCAGGTTCACCACGGGCGCGGACGCGCTGCTTCGGGAACGACTGAAGGCCGAAGGCGAGAACACGCCTGCGGACATGCTCATCGCCGTGGACGCGGGCAACCTCTGGCTAGCTGCCGAGGAGGGTCTCCTCGCCGAGGTCGAGAGCCAAGCGCTCAGCGAGAACGTCCCGGAAGAGATGCGCGATGCGGACGGCCGCTGGTTCGGACTGACGCAGCGTGTACGCACGATCATGTATCACCCGGACCGTGTCTCACCCGAGGAGTTGTCGACGTACGAGGCTCTCGCTGACCCGGTGTGGCAGGGGCGTCTCGTCATGCGTCCCTCGACACACGCGTACACGCAGTCGCTCGTCTCCAGCCTCATCGCGGCACACGGTGAGACTCGCGCCGAGGAGATCGTCCGCGGGTGGGTCGCCAATGCGCCGTCGTTCATCGATAGCGACACTGACATCCTCAAGGCTCTCGCGGCCGGGGACGCGGACGTGGCGATCACGAACCACTACTACCTGGGCCGGCTTCTGGAGGAGGATCCTGACTTCCCCGTGCGTGTGTTCTGGGCAAACCAGGAGGATCGGGGCGCGCACGCGAATATGAGCGGCGCAGGGATCACGGCGCACGCTCCGAACCGGGATAACGCCCTCGCGTTGCTGGAGTGGCTGAGTGGACCGGGTCAGGAGCTCTTCGCCAGCAGCAATCACGAGTTCCCCGCGAATCCATCAGTGGCGGCGCATCCAATCATCGTGGAATTCGGCAAGTTCGGTGTGGACCCGCTCGCGAAGAGTGAGTACGGTCGTCTGCAGGCCGACGCGGTCAAGCTGATGAATCGAGCCGGGTACGAGTAGGACAGTGGAGGACGAGCTGAGACGAACGCGCGCGCTTCGCGCTGAGGACAAGGCACGTCGGGCGAGGGGCAGGGGCGGTCACGCTCTCCTGCCCCTCGTGACGCTGCTCATCGCCGGGCTCACCCTGCTGCCGGTCGCTGTCGTCGCGTTCTCGCTGCTCACTCCCACATGGGAGGTCTGGCGTCACCTTCTGGACACCGTCCTCCCCAGGATGGTCGGCAACACGCTGCTGCTGGTGACAGGCGTCGCTGTCGGCACGCTGGTGCTCGGCGGGGGCCTTGCGTGGCTGGTGAGCGCGTTCGACTTCCCGGGGCGGCGCCATTTCCGATGGATGTTGGTGCTGCCGATGGCGGTTCCAGCCTACATCATGGGCATCGTCTATATCGCCCTCTTCGACGCGTCAGGTCCGGTGCAATCGTTCTTGCGCGCGAGCGGCTGGTCGACGGCGGACCTTCCCGAGGTGAGGTCTGGCGCGGGAGCGATCATCGTGATGACCCTCGTCCTCTACCCGTACGTATTCCTCTTGGCTCGTGCGGGGTTCGAGGAGCTGTCGGGTTCGATGTTCGAGGCCGCGCAAACGCTCGGAGCGGATGGGAAGCGACGGCTCTTCCGAGTAGCTCTGCCGCTCGTCCGTCCGTCGCTGGTGGCCGGCGTCTCTCTCGCGTCGATGGAGGCGCTTGCCGATTTCGCGACGGTGA
>CAYYLR010000189.1:1778-2163 GCA_964472485.1 uncultured Coriobacteriaceae bacterium | reverse complement strand
TCGATCGCGTCGTGGACACCACCTTCTCCGCTGGAGCGGCGATCGCGGCCGGCCTTCTCGCGTGGTTGAGCGCGCGCGGAGCGGACCCGACCGCCGACGTGTTCCAGCGCCTGGTGTCGACGTTCGATGCCGCGGGAGGAGGGGAGCCGCGCACCGAGATCTACAGGTCCGCGTTCGCCGCTCTCACCGACCGACCGCTTCTCGGATTCGGCCTCGACACGTTTCGTCTCCTTTTCCCGGCCTACCGGACCGGGGAGTTCGTTCGGCTCTCGGAGTACACAGGCATCGCCGACATGGCACACAGCTACCCGCTGCAGATCGCGGTGACTGCGGGCGTGCCGGGCCTGCTGCTTGCAGGGGCCTTCATCGGCTCGGTCGCTCGAAC
>CAYYLR010000189.1:0-1768 GCA_964472485.1 uncultured Coriobacteriaceae bacterium | reverse complement strand
GGGCGGCCGGGTTCAGGGGGTTGTCCCTGTCGGACGGGCGCCTGAGGGCGAGACGCGGTCGTCCGGCGGCAGGATTGTCATGGGTGGCCTGTGGGCCGGATGCGCGGGGTATCTCGCATCCGTGTTGTTTGGCATCTCGCATCCGGAAACCGACTTCTTGCTGTGGATGGCGATGGGAATGCTCGTTGCCCCCGGCGCAGCCGCCGTCGCCCTTGATGAACGTCTCCGCCGTCCGGTCGTGGCCGGCGCCGTCTCGGTCGTGGCCGGACTCGCCCTCATCGGAGCCGGCACCGCGGTGTCCGCCGATAACCGCTACCTAGCCGCCCGGCTGTCGCCCAACGGTCCTGCCCGCCTTGCCGCCGCCGATGCGGCCGTGTGGCTCGCGCCCTACTTGTACACCTACCGGACGCACCGCGGCGCCGCGTACGCGGAGGACGCGCTGAACCGCATCATGCAGGCTCGTGCCGCGGGCATGCCGGTGACCGACGAGATGCGAGCCCTTTACGCGAATGCGATCGAGATACTCCTCCAGGCCGCGGAGTTCGCCCCGTTGGATCGGGACGCGCAGTACTTCCTCGCGGCCGTCTACAACGCCGGTGCGCAGTCGATCGACTCAGCGTACCACGAGCGCGCTCTCGACGCTGCTGACGGGGCGATAGGCCGGATGCCCAACGACCCGCAGCTCCACTACGAGCGGGCGGTCGCCCTGCGTGGTCTCGGGCGGCCGGACGAGGCGCTCGCGGAGGCGCGCACCTCGCTCGATCTCGAGCCGAGGAGCGCCGAGACGCTGGTGCTTGCGGCGGAGTTGCTCGCCGATGGGGGAGAGACGGACGCGGCATTGGAGCTGCTCGATGAAGGCGAGGGAGCGGTGCTGAATCCCTCGGTGGTACGGGAAGCGCGCCAGCGGATCGAGGCCTCATCCGACGCTCGATGATTCCCGGCGACGCCGATACGACGGAATCAGCGAGCCCCGCACGATACGGGTGCGCTGCTCGCCCGCCCATTCCGCATGGCGTAAAATGCACGAACCGAGTTCGCACGGCCGAGGAGGAGTCGCAGCATGTCCCGCCCCATGACGATCACCGAGAAGATCCTCGCCGCCCACGCCGGCCTCGATGAGGTCGAGCCGGGGCAGCTCATCACGTGCGACCTCGACATCGTGCTCGCCAACGACGTCACGGCGCCCATCGCCATCCGCGAGTTCCGGCGCACCGGCGTCGAGCGCGTGTGGGACCCGGCCAAGGTCGTGCTCGTTCCCGACCACTACACCCCCAACAAGGACATCAAATCCGCCGAGCAGGCCAAGGTCATGCGCGACTTTGTCCGCGAGCAGCACATCACGCACTACTACGAGATCGGCTGCATGGGCGTGGAGCACGCGCTCCTGCCCGAGCAGGGTGTTGTCGGCCCCGGCGACGTCATCATCGGCGCGGACTCCCACACCTGCACCTACGGTGCGCTCGGCGCGTTCGCGACCGGTGTCGGCTCGACCGACGCGGCCGCGGGCATGGCGACCGGCGAGGCGTGGTTCAAGGTGCCGGCCTCGATCAAGTTCGTGGTGACCGGCGAGTTCGGTCCATGGGTGTCCGGCAAGGACCTCATCCTGCACATCATCGGGATGATCGGGGTGGACGGCGCGCTCTACCAGGCGATGGAGTTCACCGGCCCGACCATCGAGTCGCTCGGCATGGACGACCGCATGACCATCTGCAACATGGCCATCGAGGCCGGAGGCAAGTCCGGCATCATCGCGGTGGACGACACCACG
>CAYYLR010000188.1:1741-2197 GCA_964472485.1 uncultured Coriobacteriaceae bacterium | reverse complement strand
GATCCGCCTACCGAAGACGCCTCGGGTGCGGTGCTGGAAGCGGTCAAGGCAGCACCCACGACGGCTGCGGAGCAGACCGCCGCGGTGAGAAGAAGACTGATCAGAACCGGGTGCTTACGCATCTTCGCCCTCCATCTCGGCATCACCGGGCAAGCCGGTGTCGTCATCGTCGAGCACCCGACGGCGTCTCCGCCGCCAGTAGACGATCGCTCCGAGGGCCGTCGTCGCGGCAACGCCGCCAGCCACAATCCACGGCACGAGCGACGTGGGGTCATCTACAACCGTCTCAACCACTTCGGCGGTTGCCGTCTTCACGACTTCCGCCGGTGTCGGAGCGCGGTAGGTGGCGATCCCGTCGTGGACGAGTACGTCCGGCAGCGCCACGTCCCCGCCGTAGACCGCCCGCTGTACCTCGGCAAGCCGCTCCACGGTGTAGTTCGCCTCGCGGATGGTCTT
>CAYYLR010000188.1:0-1687 GCA_964472485.1 uncultured Coriobacteriaceae bacterium | reverse complement strand
CAGCCGGTAGACCGCAGGGTCGTAGTGCAGCGCCTTGAGGAGCGCCTGCGAGACCTCAGCGCCCGAGATCTGTGGAGTTGGTGCGTCGAAACGGGCCAGCGCCCCCGGCGCGAGCTCGTAGGCCGCCGTGTCGTAGCTCGTGTGAACGAAGATCTCGATCTCCCGACCGCGTGTCGACGCGCCTGCGCTCACTAACCTCTCGAAGCGGAGCGACGCGTCGACCGTGGCCCCCGTCACCCTGTCGTGGTAGAGCGCGGCGAGCGTGGCCGGCGGCTCCACCTGACCCACCTGCGCGCCGAAGTCGTACTCGACCTCGTGCCAGACGCTCCGGTCGCGTTCGACACGCTCGGTCCACTCGATCGTGTCGAGCACATAGACCGTGCCGCTCTCCTCGACCGACGACGCGAACAGCGCATCGTCGGGCTCTGCTACACCGATGACCTCGCGGGTCACCAGCCCGCCCGCGCCGAACGCAGGCGCGCAGAAGAGCAGCCCCGCGACGATTGCTGCGACTCCGGCGCGAATGAACCGCAATGAGACCCCTCCTCGAGCTTGCCCGACGTTCGGAACGGAATCGTACGTCAACGCTCTGACCGTCTCTGACTTTGTGCTCAGCAGCCGCTTTCGAGCCCGTCCGGCGCCCTACTTGAGGCGCAGGAGCGACCGCACCGCGCTTATCAGCGAGTCCAGCTCCTGGGGGTGGCGTAGAAGCCAGGTGAGCGCGAGCGAGACGGTGAGCGCGCCGAGGATCGACAGGACCCAGCCCCCAGCGGTCTCAAGGGCCCGCGCGAGGGGACTGGCAGCTCTGCGCTTGCGCGCGCGATCGCGCTCGATCGCCTCGGCAGCCTTGCGCGCCCTGAGTCTCTCGGCTCGCTCCGCTTCGGCGGCGCGTGCCGCGCTGGCCTCTCCCTCACGGCGCTGCGCGAGCAGACGCGGGCGACGGGTGGGAAGCATCGCTAGGCCTCCCCCACGATTGCGGAGACGATCCCGGCCAGGTCGGATCGCGTTGCCCCGTCCTTCCAGTCACTCGGGAAGGCGATGCGTACGCACGACAAGCCCGCCAGATCCTCGACGCACATCGCGAAATCATCCTCGGTCGCGAGCGTCACACAGTAGGTGAAGCCGGCGATCACATCCTCAGGCTCGCTGCTGACGATCGCGCTTATCGGGCCGAGCTCCCACTCGCATCCGCCGAACACCAGGCAACGCACGGTGCCGAGCTTGAAGACGCCCGCAGAGTCCTCGTAGACGCCGGTGTCCCACACGACGACTTCGGCGTCCGCCAGGTCGCCCGGTGTAACGTCGGTCGCCAGCGTCAGCCCATCGAAGTCGGTACGCTGCCCTCGGCCAAGTCCGGTGAAGTCGAGTTCGTAGGTGTCGCCGAGCGCCGCCAGCGTGACCGTTGGGACGATCACCGCGGCTCGCAGTCCTTGGGCTTGGAGTACACGGCCCAGAGACAGGGCAAGGTGCGTCGCGCCTACACGGTGCTGCGCTCCGGCCACGGTCACGATCGGAGTCCCAACCCACTTGACTCGCTCGACCTCCACGACGCGCTCGACCACGTGCGCCTTGGTCGAACCCGTAGGCCATACGAAGCCGCTCCTGGATGGAGTCGGCGCCTCCTCGCCCCGCCAACGCATCGCGTCGGCGTAGCTGGTCTCGGTCGAGAGCACCATGGCGAGCGTGC
>CAYYLR010000187.1:0-2202 GCA_964472485.1 uncultured Coriobacteriaceae bacterium | reverse complement strand
TTGCGGCTATCGATTTGACTATTACTGCTGATCTTGATGAAGTCGATATTGCTTTCTCGGCAATGCCCCATAAGGCAAGCACTGAGGCGATTGTACCTTTGCTAAAAAAGGGTATTAAAATAATCGATATCAGCGCTGATTTCAGACTTAAAGATGCCAGCGAGTATCCAGACTGGTATGAGTTCACCCATCCTGCGCCCGCGTTGTTACAGGAGGCAGTCTACGGTCTACCTGAACTGTACCGCTCGCAGATTGCTGCTGCCAGGCTGGTAGCTAATCCCGGCTGCTATCCAACGAGCGCATTACTGGCGCTGGCGCCGCTGGTCAAAGAAGGGCTTATTAATCCTGATATCGTTATTGATAGCAAGTCTGGAGTATCTGGCGCTGGCAGAGCATTGAGTTTAACCACTCACTACAGTGAGGCAGTAGACAATGTCCGCGCTTATTCCTTGAAAGGGCATCGCCATCTACCAGAGATTGTCCAGGAGTTGAAGACACTGAGCGCTGGTTTCTTGCCTTCGGTGACCTTTGTGCCGCATCTGATTCCGATGACAAGAGGCATATTAAGCACCTGCTATACCACGCTCAAGGCACAAAAATTATTGCAGGGTAAAGAGGCGTTAAACAAACTTTACCATGCCTTCTATAAGGATGAGCCTTTTGTCAGGGTGGTGGAGCAACCGCCGGGCACCAAGCAGACATGGGGCAGCAACCTTTGCCTGATTCATCCTTGTTTTGATATCAGGACTGGTAGAGTTATTATCATAAGCTGCATTGACAACCTGGTGAAAGGCGCTGCTGGACAAGCTATTCAAAATATGAATATAATGTTCAGCTTTCCTGAGAAAGCTGGACTTGAAGCGTTGCCTGTCTATCCGTAGTCCGTCCTGCCCCCATCGTCTAGAGGCCTAGGACACGAGCCTTTCAAGCTCGCGACAGGGATTCGAATTCCCTTGGGGGCACCAAAATTTCTCAAAAAGCTAAGGTGCTAAAATTCACTTATTAGTTGATGGTGGCTATAAAGTGAAATTTGCTATGGAATTGGGCAGACTGAGCCTTCGCTGGGCAGTCCACTTTTGCCAAGCTGAAGAAGAAGTTTAGCTATGGGTGGTGACAAACCGAAACTATCGAGTTGTTTCTCCAAATCTTCTATTGTGCCATAGCCACCGAGAAATCCGTTTACTTTTGTTACGGCTGTGGAGTTTATCAGGTTATTGAGATCAGGGTAAATACGTTCATACTCCATTAAAATTTCCGGGAATAGTCTTAGGTATGATTTTTGATGATCGGCCTCAGCCAGGTAAAATACTGAGAAAGGTATGACCTCAGTATAGATATTTTTACCTTTTTTCTGTTGCTCTTGTTGTTTTGTTTCGACAGCCAATTTTTTCTGCTCTTCATTGTGATAGAAAATGATAGAGCGATATTGTTTGGAATACGGTTCAAAGACGGGATCGTGCTCTTTCCAGAAAATATCGAGCAGTTCATCATAGGAGATGACCGTGGGGTCGTACTCTATCTGGACTGTTTCAGCATGGCCGCCGATATTAGTGTACGCAGGATTATTAGTAGTGCCTCCGGCATACCCAACACGGGTACGAATCACACCATTGAGACTCCCAAACCTGGAGTCCGGTCCCCAGAATCAGCCCAGGGAAAATGTTGCTGTTTCAGTCACAGCAGGAGCTCTGTAGTCTATGGATGGAATAATAGTATGGGTGACCATGTTAGTCTCCCTTTTCTCTTCTTCATTATTGCTGCAAGCAGCTAATAGGGTAGTTAATATTAAGGGTAGCATGAAAATGACTGGGGAAAATACATTTGTGATAAATTGTCTCTTACTAAATTTCATTACAAATATTATTGAGAGTGCTGAAAAACTCTCATTCAACCCTCTTTATCTCCCAGTCTTGGGGAATATAGAATCTGGAGGACACCCCACAGACCCTCGGCAGGAAGGTTCCTGCACCTCTTTTTTCAGCATCCTTTATTATAGAGGATAATATAAGACATGTATGTGACTTTTGTTTTAATTAGGGCAATCAGGGTCTGCCAAGCGGAGAAAAAAGCTCAAGGGCGGGAAGGTCTTTTGCAGGAAGTTAAAACAGATTATTCTGTTAAAAATTCTATCGAGCTAGCATTTATTCCATCTGGTTTTAGCCAGGTCTGTTTCGGAGAGATAGATTTTCCCTTCATCGGTTA
>CAYYLR010000186.1:1738-2262 GCA_964472485.1 uncultured Coriobacteriaceae bacterium | reverse complement strand
CTCGACGTCGTCGATGACGCGGGTGACCTTGTTGGGCACCGGTTCGCCGTTCTCGGCGTCGATGCGGTAGACGGCGTACTTCTCCTGGCCGTCCTTGGGGCGGGAGCCGTAGCAGGGATCGGTGAACCAGATGCGGCCCTTGCCGTCGAAGGCCGGCGTATTGAGATTTGCGTTGGCGCGGGCCGCCGGCAGCCTCCAGACCTGCACTTCGCGCGTGGACGGGTTGGCCTCGATGCGCGCGAACGAGCTGTTGAGGTACTGGCCGGTCGCCTTGACCGCCGGTGGCGTGGAGTTGATGCCGCGCTGACGCCAGCTCGACACGCCCACGTCCACACCGTGCTTCAGGCCCTCGTCGCCGAGGTAGGAATCCCATGGCCAGACCGCGATGAACATCTGCACCGGCGCCGGGATCGCAGCGACGTATTCCGGCCTGTAGCGCAGCCGCTCGGCGAGCTTGCGCGCGGTGATGGTGAGATCGCTGTCGGGATAGAGCGCGAGGAGTTCGCGATAGCCGGACGGGGTGT
>CAYYLR010000186.1:0-1728 GCA_964472485.1 uncultured Coriobacteriaceae bacterium | reverse complement strand
GATCGGGTCGAGACCCATCACGCCGTAGCCGCGATAGACGACCGGGCGGATGTAGCAGCTCTTGAGGTTGTTGCGGCGGATGAGCTCCCGCTTGGCCTCCATGATCTCCTCGACCGAGTAGCCGGGGTCCATATAGAGCATCTTGGCCGAGCGAAGGAGCCGCTCGGCGTGCTCCTGGCTGCGAAAGATCGCGGGGCCGTCGGCGGTCTCGTAGCACCGCTCGCCCTCGAAGACGCCGGAGCCGTAGTGAAGCGCGTGGGTGAGAACGTGGACCTTGGCGTCGGCCCAGGCGACGAACTCGCCGTCCATCCAGATGTAGTCCACCTCAGGAAGTGCCATCTGTCGCTCCCCTCGCGCCACGTGCGTGTATCGGGACAGTGTACCGCTCCCGCACCGCTCGAGGTAAGGGGCCAGGGCTAGCGGGTGGTGTCGTCGAGGAGCGCGGCGAGCGTCGAGCGCAACCGCGGGACGTCCGTGGTGGCGACACCGAACACGATGCCGTCGTCGATGACGTCGTAGGCGTGAGCGAGACGGTTGCGCAGTCCGACCACGCGCCTCAGGTCGGGGATGCGGTCGGCAAGCGCGGGGTCGGCCGAGCGTAGCGCCCCCAGCGCTTCGCCGATGATCAGCAACTCACGCTCGACTGCTGCCCGGTGCAGCCGGCTGCCCCGGTACTCGTCGACCGACAGACCGGCTGTGATGGTCGCGATCGAGTCCACCGCTTCGATCGCATCGGCGAGCAGGACCGGGGCGCTACGCCGCATAGAGCACCTCACGCGTGATCTCGAGCTCGTGGGCGAGATACGGGTTGGTCACCGCGCTCACCATGACGAGATCGACCCGGCGCCCGAGGATCGTTTCGAGCTCCTCGGCGAAGGCCCAGTACGGGTGGTCGAAGCCGGTCTCGGCAACGGGGTGGAACTCGACCAGCAGGTCGATGTCGCTTGCGGGAGTGAAGTCGTCCCGCAGCACGGAACCGAAGGCGTCGAGTCGCTTGACCGAATGACGCCCGCACGCATCGGCGATGGCCGCGGCGTGTCGCTCCAGCAGCGCCCGGCCGGACAGCGTGCCGGTTCGGCCGGACTCGAGCCACCGCTCGAGATCGGACGCCCGGACCCTCCATAGTCGACCCAGCCTGATGGCGGGCAGCGCACCTGCCCGCACGCGGTTGTACACCGTACGCTCTGAGACGCCCAGGTAGCGTGCCACCGCCGCGATGTCGAGCAGATCTTCCATAGGCCTATAGTAGCATCGATAGGAATCTATAGGAAATAAGCGGCCTCGTACATAGTGCGCGGCGTCGGCCTTGAATGGGCCGAACCTCGGGCGCTCGGCCGGACCGGGTCCCTACCCTCGCAGACGCTCGGCCACGAGCTCGCCCATCGCGGTCGTGCCGACGGTCTTCTGCGGGAGCGTGTCGCTATCGGCTATGTCCCGCGTGCGCCAGCCCTCGGCGAGCACCGCCTCGATCGCGCCGGCGAGCGCGTCGGCGGCCTCGTGCATCGCGAAGCTGTGACGCAGCATGAGCTCGACGGAGAGCAGCATCGCGAGCGGGTTGGCGACCCCCTGCCCGGCGATGTCGGGCGCGCTTCCGTGGCTCGGCTCATAGAGCGCCGTGCCGTCGCCGAGCGAGGCGCTCGCGAGCATGCCGAGCGAGCCGGTGAGCATCGACGCTTCGTCGGAGAGGATGTCGCCGAACATGTTCTCGGTCACCACCACGTCGAACTG
>CAYYLR010000185.1:279-2278 GCA_964472485.1 uncultured Coriobacteriaceae bacterium | reverse complement strand
CCGCCCTCTACCCGCCGAAGAAGTTCTTCGGCGCGGCGCGCAACATCGAGGGCGGGGGATCGCTCACGATCCTCGCGACCGCACTTGTCGACACCGGGTCGAAGATGGACGAGGTCATCTTCGAGGAGTTCAAGGGCACCGGTAACATGGAGCTCCGTCTCGACCGCAAGCTCGCCGACCGCCGCATCTTCCCGGCGATCGACGTCATCACCTCCGGCACGCGGAAGGAGGAGCTCATCCTGGAACCGATGGAGGCGCCGTTCGTCTGGGGTCTCCGGCGCATCCTGCACGGTGTGGACTCGACGGAGCGCGCGATGGACATGCTCATCAAGGGCCTCAAGCAGACCAGGTCGAACCAGGAGTTCCTGTCCAAGATGGCGAAGCGTGCCGAGGACAAGCGGGTCACCAACGGCATCGACCTGTAGCGCTTCACGCTTGGCGGGGGGCTCGTCCCGGGCCGCTGCTTCTCGCAACCGCATGAGGGATTTCGATTGCCGCCGCGGATTCGCGCGTGCTATGATTCGCGGGCTGTCTGAGCGCCTGGTCGGTAACCAGGCGCACACGTATGGAGGTCACCAGTGCGCACCGGTATCCACCCAGACTACGTCGAGTCGAAGGTCACCTGCTCATGCGGTGAGAGTTTCGTGACCCGTTCGACCAAGTCCGAGCTCCACATCGAGCTCTGCTCCAAGTGCCACCCGTTCTACACCGGAACCCAGAAGCTGGTCGACTCCGGCGGACGCGTCCAGCGGTTCTCCGACAAGTTCGGTAACGCCGCCGCGGCCGTCTTGGAGAAGGAAGCGGCCGAACGCGAGGCTCGTCGTGCCGCCGCCGAGGAAGCCGCGATCGCCGCGCGCGAGGCGAAGGCCGTCAGGGACGCCGAGAAGGCCGACCGTGGCGCTCGCGCTGAAGTCGAGGCCGCCGTGGAGAGCGGTGAGGCCGCTGCCGACGTGGTCGAAGAGCCCGTCGCGGCTGATGAGCCGGCAGAGGCCGAGGAGCCGATGGCCGCTGAGGATGCGGCCGAGTAGAGCGCCGGTTCCGCTGGTATCATCATGAAGGCGGGGATGCCCCGCCTTCATGTGTTCTTGGAGGTTGTGCGTGGACGTGCGGCTCCTCTCCCATACCCCGGACCCCGAGCGGGCCATCGCCGCCGCCGCGCGGCTCTGTTACGCCCCGGTCGGCGCGGCCGAGCTTCTCGACCGCATGAGTGAGGGCGATATCCGCCGCGTGCTGAGGACGATCATCACCTCCGGACACACCTCGGCGCTCGAGCACGCGAGCTACACCTTCGCGATCGACGGTGTCAGCAGAGCGCTCACACATCAGCTCGTGCGCCATCGGCTGGCGAGCTACAACCAGCAGTCCCAGCGCTACGTAACCTATGCCGCCGAGCCGGTGTTCGTCACCCCGCCGAGCGTCGCCGCCGACCCCGCGGCTGCCGCCGCGTTCGCCGCGGCCACAGCTTCAGCGTTCGCGGCGTACCGTGCTCTGCTTGAGGCGGGCGTGCCCGCCGAGGACGCGCGGTACCTGCTGCCCAACGCGATGGAGACGAAGATCGTCGTCACGATGAACGTCCGCGAGCTTCTGCACTTCCTCGAGCTCCGCTGCTGTAGGCGGGCACAGTGGGAGATCCGTGAGCTCGCGTGCGCGATGCTCGAGCTCGCTGAGCCGACAGCGCCGTACGTCTTCGCCGACGCCGGCGCGTCGTGTCGCCGCGTACCGTGCCGCGAGGGGAAGATGACGTGCGGACGACCGTACCCCAAAGCTCCACCGAGGGAGTGAGCATGTCCGAAGGCCACGACACGCACGGCTGCGCCATCACGCCGACGCACATCGGCGGGCAGGCCGTGCTCGAGGGCATCATGATGCGCGGCAGGTACAACTGGGCGATCGCCGTGCGCGAGCCGTCCGGTGAGATCTACACCGAGACCCACGACCTGATCTCGGCCAGCGCGAAACACGCCTGGCTTCGGTGGCCGGTCGTGCGAGGCATGTGGGG
>CAYYLR010000185.1:0-263 GCA_964472485.1 uncultured Coriobacteriaceae bacterium | reverse complement strand
ACGAGACGATGGTCCTGGCCATCAAGGCATTCGCGATCTCCGCCGAGCACGCGGGCGAGACTGAGGAGGAGAAGCTGTCGAGCAAGGAGATCAGCTTCACGATGGTCCTCGGCCTCGCGCTCGCGGTCGGCCTGTTCATCGTGCTCCCGGCGGTCCTGACCGACCTGCTCGTCGGCACGTACACCGAACGGCCCGTGGCGTGGAACGTGGTCGACGGCATCCTGCGCCTCGTTGTGTTCTTCGCCTACATCTGGGGTGTCAGC
>CAYYLR010000184.1:0-2285 GCA_964472485.1 uncultured Coriobacteriaceae bacterium | reverse complement strand
GGCCTCTACGCGCTCCAGCACCGGGGGCAGGAGTCGGCGGGGATCGCGGTCGCCGACGGGTCGACGCTCATGGTCGTGAAGAACCTCGGCCTGGTGCCGCAGGTCTTCAGCGACAGCGACTTGCAGTCGCTGCAGGGGCACATCGGGGTCGGCCACACCCGCTACTCCACGACGGGCTCCGGCAAGAAGTGGGATAACGCGCAGCCGATGATCTCCTCGATCGGCCCGAACACGATCGCGCTCGCCCACAACGGCAACCTCGTGAACACCGTCTCGCTCCGCGAGCAGATGCACGCGCTCGGAGCGCGCTTCCGCTCCACGACCGACTCCGAGGTCATCACGCGCCTCGTGGACCACTTCACGCAGGCGCACAGCTCCATCCGCGGCGGCATCCGCGACGCCATGCGCATGATGCGGGGCGCCTACGCGGTCGTGATGATCTCCGAGGAGGCCCTGTACGCCTTCCGCGACCCGCACGGCGTTCGGCCGCTCTCGCTCGGGCGGCTGCCGCAGGACGGGGGGTGGGTCGTCGCGTCGGAGACGTGCGCGCTCGACATCGTGGGCGCTGAGTACGTCCGAGACGTGGCGCCCGGCGAGCTGATCCGGGTGAAGGACGGCGTGCTCGACAGCGAGCAGGCGGTGCCCGCCGAGAAGCCGAGCCTGTGCGTGTTCGAGTTCGTGTACTTCGCCCGGCCCGACAGCGTGCTCTACGATTGCTCGCTCTACGAGGCGCGCCGCCGACAGGGCGAGTCGCTCGCCGAGGCCGCTCCCGTGGAGGCCGACCTCGTCATCGGCGTGCCCGACTCCGGCGTGCCCGGCGCGGTCGGCTACGCGCAGGCGAGCGGGATCCCGTTCGGCGAAGGGCTCGTCAAGAACCGCTACGTCGGCCGCACGTTCATCTCGCCCACGCAGTCGCTCCGTCAGCAGGGCATCCGGCTCAAGCTCAACCCGCTGCGGCACATCATCGCGGGCAAGCGGCTCGTCGTCGTCGACGACTCGATCGTCCGCGGCAACACGTCGAAGAAGCTGGTGCAGCTCCTGCGGGACGCGGGCGCCACCGAGGTCCACATGCGGCTCACCTCACCGCAGGTCGTGTGGCCGTGCTTCTACGGCATCGACACGGACACCCAAGAGCAGCTCATCGCCGCGAACCACACGATCGACGAGATCCGCGACTTCATCGGCGCCGATTCGCTCGCCTACCTGCCGCTCGCCGATCTCGTCGCCTCCACCGGCCGCCCCGCCGGGGAGTTCTGCCTGGCGTGCTTCGACGGGCGGTATCCGATCGAGGTTCCCGAGTCGGTGCGGCGCGGCAAGATGCGGCTCGAGAACCCCGCGTGAGCGATCTGGCGGCGGCGCTCGGGGCGATCGTCGACGGCCTGCGGTTCGCCATCCAGTTCAACCCGCTCATCGCACTCGTCTCGGTGGCTGTCGCTGCCGCGATCTCCGGCTATCCGCGTGCCGGCCGCGACCGGCGGTTGTGGTCGCTCGGCATCCTCGCCGCCGCGTGGCTTGCCGGGGACGGGTTGCGCGTGCTCGCCCGTGCACGCGACCTCTCCGATAGCCCGGCGATGAGCCTGGCGGGTGACGCGCCGGTGTGGGCCGCGTGGGCGACGCTCGCGGTGTGGGCCGCGGGGTCGTGCGCGCTCGGCTACCTCGGCCCCGCGCTGACCGGCGCCGCCGTGGGCCGCCGGGTCACACACGGCACGGGATGGCTTGCGGCCGCAGCTGTCGGTTCGGCGCTCGTGTTCGCGATCTCGGCCGCGGTGGGCGCGCTTTCCTGATCCCGCGGGGCCGGGGATGGGCCCTCCGGCACCACGGTCCTGCTGGTACAATGCGTGTGCGCCGGGACCGTGAGTCAGGCGCACCGGGAGCCGACGAGGGGGCCGCATGTCCGACGACCGCACGACCGGGCCGATCGACTACCGCACGGCCGGTGTCGACACCGCCGAGGGCGCGCGCGCCGTCGAGCGCATCCGCTCGCACGTGCGGGCCACGTACCGGCCGGAGGTCATCGGCGACATCGGCGGGTTCGGCGGGCTGTTCTCGGCCGCGGCGTTCAAGGCGATGGCCGACCCCGTTCTCGTGAGCGGAACCGACGGCGTGGGCACGAAGCTCGCGCTCGCGCAGCTGCTCGACCGGCATGACACCGTCGGCATCGATCTCGTCGCGATGTGCGCCAACGACATCCTCGTGGCGGGCGCGGAGCCGCTCTTCTTCCTCGACTACGTCGCCGTGGGCAGACTCGACTCGGCGCGCATGGAGCGCATCGTCGGGGGGATCGC
>CAYYLR010000183.1:0-2337 GCA_964472485.1 uncultured Coriobacteriaceae bacterium | reverse complement strand
GCAACTCGTGGAGGTTCGAGTCCTCTCGCCCGCACCACCTCTTCCGGCGGCTCTCGCCGCCGCTCCCGAACGGAACACACTGTCAGGAGGATCTGTGCAGACGAGCGTCGAACGGCTTGATGACACGAGGGTGCGGTTGACCGTGACGGTGCCCGCATCCGACGTCGACCGCGAGATCGCGGCGGCATACGCGCGTATCGGCGCCAAGCTTCGCGTGCCCGGGTTCCGCCCCGGCAAGGCCCCGCGTCCGGTCGTCGACTCACAGGTCGGTCGCGAGAACGTGCTCGCCGAGGCGCAGGAGGAGATCGTCTCGGAGTCGTACGGCCGGGCGCTTTCCGCCGAGGGACTTCGCACCGTCGGGCAACCCGATGTCGGAGAACTCGACCTGGTCCAACTGGGTCAGGACTACACCTACACCGCCGAGGTGATGCTGCGCCCCGCGCTCTCACTGTCAGGAATCGATGACTTCGCGGTGTCCGTGCCCTCCTCACGCGCGTCTGATCGGGAGGTGGACGCTCAGATCGAGCACACCCGCGAGCGCTTCGCCACGCTCGAGCCGGTCGAGCGACCGGTCGAAGCGAGTGACTTCGCGCTCATCTCGTTCACCGGCACCGTCGATGGAGAGGCGTACGAAGGCAACACCGTCGACCGCTATCTCTATGAGCTCGGCAAGGGTCTCATGCCCGAGGAGTTCGACGTCGCGCTTCACGGGTTGAACTCCGGCGACAGCGCCGTCGCTGAGTTCGTCATCCCGGAAACCTCGTCCAACACGGAGTTCGTCGGCAAGCAGGCGCGCTTCGAGATCGACGTTCACGAGGTCCGCGCGAAGATGCTCCCCGACCTCGACGATGCGTTCGCGAGCTCGGCGGCGGGGTTCGACACGTTCGACGAGTTCCGAGAGGACGTCCGGGCGAAGCTCGACGGGGCCAAGCGGTCGGGTCACGTCCACGCGATCGAGACGGCCGCGCTCAGGGCGCTCGTCGAGCGGCTTGAAGGCGATGTGCCCGACGAGATGATCGAGACGCGCGCCTCGTCGATGACCCGGGAGTTCTTCGAGAACCTCGAGGAACGTGGCATCGGGTTCGAGCAGTACGTCGCGGCGACCGGCGTGACCGCCGAGCAGTTCCGCGCCGACATGCGCGAGCACGCGGAAGTGCGCGTCCGCGAGGAACTCGGTCTCGAGGCGCTGTTCCGCGCCGTGGGCATGAGCGTGACCGCCGAGGACGTCGACGAGGCGCTGCTCGAGGCGGCCGGTGGTGACGCTCCCCAGGCGGAGCGGCTGCGTGACAGTCTCGCGTCCAATGGCGCGCTGCCGATCATCGAGGAGCAGATCATGCATCGCAAGGCGCTCGTCTGGCTGATGGACGCCGTCGCGGTTACCGAGGAGGAGCAGTCATGAGCCATGATGCCCGCGCACTCGTGCCTATCGTCATCGAGCAGACCTCACGAGGCGAACGCAGCTTCGACATCTACTCGCGCCTTCTGAACGAGCGGGTCGTCTTCCTCGGCCACGAGATCGACGACGTGATCGCCAACCTCGTCATCGCTCAGCTGCTCCACCTCGAGGGCGAGGATGCCGACAAGGACGTCCAGCTCTACATCAACTCCCCGGGGGGATCGGTCACCGCGGGTCTCGCGATCTACGACACCATGCAGTACATCAAGTGCGACGTGGCCACGATCTGCATCGGTCAGTGCGCGTCGATGGCCGCCGTCCTGCTCGCCGCGGGAGCCGAAGGCAAACGCGCCGCGCTCACCAACAGCCGCATACTCATCCATCAGCCGTGGGGCGGCACGCAGGGTCAGGTGACCGATATCGAGATCCAGGCCAAGGAGATGCTGCGCATGCGGGACACCCTCGACCGGATCCTCGCGCGCCACACCGGACAGCCGGTCAAGAAGATCCACACCGACACCGAGCGCGACAACATCATGACCGCGGAGGAGGCCCGCGCGTACGGACTCGTGGACGCGGTGTTCGAGAAGCGCGTCAAGAAGGAGGACTGACGGCCGTGCCTGACCGCAACGAAGGCCAGGAGCGCCTGCACTGCTCGTTCTGCGGCAAGCCGCAGCATCAGGTGCGCAAGCTCGTCGCCGGACCCGGGGTCTACATCTGCGACGAGTGTGTCGAGCTGTGCGGCGACATCGTGGACGAGGAGCCGGAGGCCAGCCGTGAAGAGGGGCTCGATGAGCCGTTGCCGACCCCGCGCGAGATACTCGCCGCGCTCGATGAGTACGTGGTAGGTCAGGACCATGCCAAGAAGGCGCTCTCGGTCGCGGTCTACAACCACTACAAGCGCATGCGCTGTGCCGACGATGATGGCGACGTCGAGATCA
>CAYYLR010000182.1:0-2346 GCA_964472485.1 uncultured Coriobacteriaceae bacterium | reverse complement strand
TCACCGGACGGCCGCGACGTCCGTTGTCGAACAGCGCGTCGACCGCCTCCTGCAGCATCCGCTTCACATTGTTCACGATGATCTCGGGCGCGCCGAGATCGAGCAGGCGCTTGAGCCGGTTGTTGCGGTTTATCACGCGGCGATACAGGTCGTTAAGGTCCGACGTCGCGAATCGCCCGCCGTCGAGCTGCACCATCGGGCGCAGGTCCGGCGGGATGACCGGGACATCCACTGCGGCCTGTTTTCCGAGTGCAGGAACGCCGAAACGACCTTGAGACGCTTGATGGCCTTCTGCTTCCTCTGGCCCTTGCCCTCGTCGATCTGCTCCCTGAGCTCGGCGGCGAGCGTCGGCAGGTCGATCTGCTTCAGGAGGTCCTGGATCGCCTCGGCTCCCATCCCGCCGCGGAAGTAGTCGCCGTAGCGGAGCTTCATCTCGCGGTAGAGCGTCTCGTCCGCGACCAGGTCGCGCGGCGCAAGCGACTGGAAGCGATCGAACGCCTGGCGCAACAGCTCGCGGCGCTCCTCGAGTTCCTCCTCGAGGTCGCGGACGTCGCGCTTGGCCTCGGCCTCGAGCTTCTTGATGCGGTCGGCCGGATCGACGTCCTCGTCGATCACGTCGTCTTCGCCCGGCTCGAGCTCGCCCTTCGCGATCGCGACAAGGCGATCCCGCTCGGCCTCGATGCGCTCCCGCTCTTCGGCGACGTCGGCCTCCAGCGCCTTGACGTCGGCCTCGATCTCATCGCGAAGCATGTCAAGGTCGGCTTCACGGTCCTCGGCGTTGACCGAAGTGATGATCGATGAGGCGAAGTACAGCACCTTCTCAAGGTCGCGCGGAGCGATGTCAAGCAGGTAGCCCATCCGGCTCGGCACTCCCTTGAAGTACCAGATGTGCGACACCGGCGCGGCAAGCTCGATGTGCCCCATGCGGTCACGGCGCACCTTGGCGCGCGTCACCTCAACGCCGCACCGCTCGCAGATGATGCCCTTGAAGCGGACGCGCTTGTACTTGCCGCAGTAGCACTCCCAGTCCTTCGTCGGACCGAAGATCTTCTCGCAGAAGAGCCCGTCCTTCTCCGGCTTGAGCGTGCGGTAGTTGATCGTCTCGGGCTTCTTGACCTCTCCGCGCGACCACTGGCGGATCTGCTCGGAGCTAGCGAGCCCGATCCGAAGCCTATCGAAGTTGTTGACGTCGACGTCGAGCAACGTTCATTCCTCCATCCGGCCGGCGCCCGGCACAGCGGCGCCCGCCCCTTCGGTCCGTCCGGATCCTACTCCTCGACCGCTTCATCCTCGGCGAACTCGAGCGACAGATCGATCTCCGACGTATCGAGATCGTCCAGCGAGTCGAGGTCCCCCGCCGGGCGGCGTTCGCCCTCACTCATGCCCGCCAAGTCGAGGCCGAGCTCCTCGGCGGTGCGGAACACATCCTCATCGTCGTCCTTGAGCTCGATCTCCTCACCGGTCTCCGAGATGATCTCGACATCGAGGCAGAGCGACTGCATCTCCTTGACGAGGACCTTGAAGCTCTCGGGAATACCCGGCTCAGGGATGTTCTCGCCCTTGACGATCGACTCGTACGCCTTGACACGACCGATCACGTCGTCGGACTTGATCGTGAGGATCTCCTGAAGCACGTACGCGGCACCGTAGGCGTACAGCGCCCAGACTTCCATCTCGCCGAAGCGCTGACCGCCGAACTGCGCCTTCCCGCCGAGCGGTTGCTGGGTGATGAGCGAGTACGGGCCGGTCGAGCGCGCGTGGATCTTGTCGTCGACCAGGTGGTGCAGCTTGAGGATGTAGATCTGCCCCACGGTGACCGGCTGACGGAACGGTGCGCCCGTCCGGCCGTCGAAGAGGACCGTCTTGCCGACCGCGTCGATCGTCGGAACGATCGCGTCGAGGGTCTTCTTGCCGTAGCGAGCCTTCGCCCGGAGCTTGACGTTACGATCCGCCTTGACGAGCGTATCGGAGATCTCCTCTTCCTTCGCGCCGTCGAACACCGGGGTCGCCACGTGCATGGGGCCGTAGACCGGCTCCTTCTGGGCCTTCTCGTCGCTCCAGCCGACGTGCGCCGCCCAGCCGAGGTGCGTCTCGAGCAGCTGCCCGATGTTCATCCGGCTCGGCACGCCGAGCGGATTGAGCACCACGTCGACCGACGTGCCGTCCGCAAGGAACGGCATATCCTCGACCGGCAGGATCTTCGAGATGACGCCCTTGTTGCCGTGACGGCCAGCGAGCTTGTCGCCCTCCTGGATCTTCCGCTTCTGTGCGACGTAGACCCGGACGAGTTCGTTGACGCCCGGCGACAGGTCATCGCCCGCGTCGCGGCTGAACTTGTGCACGGCG
>CAYYLR010000181.1:0-2347 GCA_964472485.1 uncultured Coriobacteriaceae bacterium | reverse complement strand
TTCGACGAGACCGTCGAGGTCCATTTCCGGCTTGGCATCGACACCCGCCAGGCCGACCAGCAGGTTCGAGGCAGCGTCTCGTTGCCGCGGGGTACCGGCAGGACGGTCCGCGTCGCGGTCTTCGCCCAGGGCGATAAGGCCAAGGAAGCCGAAGAGGCCGGAGCTGACGTCGTCGGCGCCGACGATCTGGTCGAGCGGATCGCGGCAGGCTTCCTCGACTTCGACGCGACCGTGGCGACACCCGACATGATGGCCAAGGTCGGCCGGCTCGGTAAGGTGCTTGGCACCCGCGGCCTTATGCCCAACCCCAAGCTCGGGACGGTCACGATGGACGTCGGCCGTGTCGTCAAGGAGCTGAAGGCCGGCCGCGTCGAGTATCGTGCGGACAAGTACGGTATCGCCCACGTCGGTATCGGGAAGAAGTCGTTCACCCCCGAGGCGCTCGTTGAGAACTACGCGACGCTGCTCGACGAGATCCTCCGGGCGAAGCCGTCTTCGTCCAAGGGGCGCTATCTCAAGTCGATCACCGTGTCCACGACGATGGGTCCCGGCATCAAGGTCGATCCCCTCAAGACCCGGAACCTCCTCGAGGAGGCGTAGCGTCCGGCCCGCTCCTTGCGTTCCTGAGCGTGAGCGTGCATACTCGCTCTCGCTCGTACTTGACAACACACGCACGACCGCTGCCGAAGACAGCGGGCGCCCGGAGGCATCCGGGCTTAAGGAGACCGGGCCCGGTCTCGCCCGCCGAGGTGGAGCGACCATAAGCGTATGACGTCATCTACGTCTTCGACCGTGGCCTCCGTCCGATATCGGCGGGGGCCACGTTGTGTCCCCGGGCTCGCCCGGAGCGCGGCGCGGCCACGCAAGACGCGTCGCGCGTGCAGGAAGGGAGGTGTGTGTATGCCAACGATCGGAAAGCGGGAGACTGTCTCGGAGATCAGAGACCGCCTGAATGCATCGGGCGGCTTGATCCTCGCGGACTACCGCGGTCTCACCGTGAAGCACATGCGTGCCCTGCGCGACTCGGTCCGCGATCTCGGTGTGCGGGTCTCGGTGTACAAGAACTCGCTCGCCGAGATCGCCCTGCGGGAGCTGGAGATGCCTGCGATGGGCGAGTACCTGCAGGGTCCCACGGTGTTCATCTTCACGCCGGACGATCCGGTCGCGACCGCCAAGGCGCTGACCGGCTTCGCGAAGGAGCACAAGGTCTTCGTGTTCAAGGGCGGCCTGCTTGACGGGCAGGTCGTCACCGCCGAGCAGGTGAAGGCGATTGCGGCCTTGCCGTCGCGTGAGGAGCTGATCGCCAAGTTCATGGGCATGGCCACAAGCCCGGTCCGCGGGTTCATGGCGATGGCCAACGCGCCCGCGGGTGCCCTGGCGCGCGCGCTGCGCGCCGTGGCGGACCAGAAGGCCGCCGCGTAACCGTACGTTGCCGATGAGTGGGCGTGCGGTCGAACCGGCGCGCCTCAGACAGAAGAAAGGGAGTCAAATCACATGGCAGACTTGAAGCGCGAAGATATCCTCGAGTGGGTCAAGGCCGCACCGGCTCTGGAGCTCGCGGAACTCGTCAAGGAGATGGAAGAGGTCTTCGGTGTCTCGGCCGCCGCTCCGGTCGCCGTCGCCGCCGCTCCGGCAGCCGGCGGTGAGGCAGCCGCCGAGGAGGAGAAGGACAGCTTCGATGTCGTCCTGACCGCTGCTGGTGACAAGAAGATCCAGGTCATCAAGGTCGTCCGCGAGATCGATGCGAGCCTTGGCCTGAAGGAGGCCAAGGACCTTGTCGACGCGGCTCCCAAGGCCGTGCTGAGTGGTGTCAACAAGGAGAAGGCCGAGGAGGCGAAGGCGAAGCTCGAGGAGGCCGGCGCCTCGGTCGAGATCAAGTAGTCCTGCGATGGGCAGGGGCCTCATCGAGCCCCTCGCTGAACGTGGCCGGTGGCGCGATAGCGCCACAGCGCGCGATTCCGATGCGCGCGAATCATTGACCGTGGTATCCACGTTCGGTAAACTGAACGTTTGCGACTCTCTGTACGCCGCTCGGGTCTAAGGAGGAATCACCTGGTGCCGCGCGAAGCAGGTTCCCCCGCTTACGCTGGTGCTCGCCAGCGCCGTTCATTCGCGAAGATCCCCGAGATCCTGGACGTTCCGGATCTCATCGCGATCCAGACGGACAGTTTCACGTGGTTCCTCGAGGAGGGGCTTCACGAGACGTTCCAGGACATGTCACCCATCTCGGACTTCACCGACACGCTCGCCGTAGAGTTCGGCGGCCACGAGTTCGGTGATGCCAAGTACTCCGTGGAGGAGTGCAAGGAGAAGGACATGTCGTACCAGGCGCCGCTGTTCGTGGTCG
>CAYYLR010000180.1:0-2350 GCA_964472485.1 uncultured Coriobacteriaceae bacterium | reverse complement strand
ATCCCTGTTGCCGCCTTGAAAGGGCGGAGTCCTTGGCCGCTAGACGATGGGGGCATATGTGGTGGGCCGTGTAGGGATCGAACCTACGACCTTGGGATTAAAAGTCCCCTGCTCTACCAACTGAGCTAACGGCCCACGACCTGGAGCGCCCTCCGGCCGAAACGCAGGGCGTAGTGTACCACGCGTCCCATCCGGGAGCGGCGGTCTGGGGACCTGGCGCCAGCCCGTGGGCGGGTCATCGAGCGGCACCGCGTCACCCGCACGCCGGATCGGCTCACCGCGACACACGCCGGTATAATCGTCCGCGGAACCGACGGTCCGCGGCGAAAGGCCGGCTGATGACGATCCCTGGCATCGAGTTCTCCCCCGATGTGGTGGCGCGGCTGGTTCAGATCGCGCTCATTGTAGCCATCACGCTCGTGCTGACACGTGTCGCCGGCGGGCTTGTGCGACGGTCGATGGCCGCGACCGGGGCGCTTCCCGCCACGAGCATCCTCGCCAACATCACGCGCGCGGTCGTGCTCATCATCGGCGCGCTGATGGTGCTGGCGGTCCTCGACATCTCGATCACGCCGGTGCTCACCGCGCTCGGCGTCGGTGGCCTGGCCGTCGCGCTCGCGCTCCAGGACACGCTCGGCAACCTGTTCGCGGGACTCCAGATCATCGCGTCGCGGCAGGTGCGCCCGGGCGACTACGTGCTGCTCGACACCGGGCAGGAAGGGACCGTGGCCGACGTCGCGTGGCGGACGACCACGTTGCTCACGCAGCAGGACAACCTCGTCATCGTGCCCAACGGCGCGCTCGCCAAGACGATCATCACCAACTACAAACTCCCCGCCGAACCGCTCTCGGTGCCCGTCGATTTCCAGGTCGGCTACGACGCCGACCTGCGGCGCATAGAGGCGCTCGTGCGCGATGTCGCCGCCCGGGTGATGGCCGAGCTCCAGCCTGATCTCGCCGATGACGAGCCAGTCGTGCGCTTCCGCGCCTTCGCCGACTCGGCCATCACCGGCGTCGCCGTGCTGCGCGTGCGGGAGTACGCCGAGCAGCACCCGCTGCGAAGCGCCTTCATCACGGAGCTCCACGCCCGCTTCGCCGCCGAGTCGATCGCCTTCCCCGTCCCGACCCGGAGCGTGCGGATCACACGGGACAGCTAGGGCGCTGCGCTCACCCGACGGTCAGTACCGGCGACGCCTTCAGTAGCGTCTCAGCCCACTCGGCGGCCGGATCCGAATCGATCGTGATGCCGCATCCGGTACCCCAGCGCGCGCGGGCCGGGCCGTCGTACTCGAGCGTCCGGATGAGCACCGAAGAGTCGAGCCGGCCCGGAACGACCACCACAAGCGCGCCTGTGTACGCGCCGCGTTCCGAGCGCTCGAGCTCGTCGATCGCATGCATCGCGGCGAGCTTCGGCGCCCCGGTGACCGACCCGCAGGGGAACACCGCGGCCAGGAGCTCGGCGATCGTCGCGTCAGGTCTGACGGCGGCTTCGACGCGCGAGACGAGCTGGTGGCAGTACGGGGTGGCGAAGACCTCGAGCATCGGCTCGACGCGCACGGTGCCCGGCACGGCCACACGCCCCAGGTCGTTGCGCTCTAGGTCGACGATCATCACGTGCTCGGCGCGTTCCTTCGCGTCGGCGGCGAGTTCGGCGGCGAGCGCCGCGTCCGAGGCGGGATCGGCGCCACGAGGGCGGGTGCCCTTGATCGGCTCGATGTGCGCCCGGACGGTGCCGCTCCGCTCGGTGGCGAGCGCGACGAACCGCTCCGGCGAGACCGACGCCACAGGGTTGACGGGATCGTCCCAGAACGCGGACATCGGGCCGGCCGCGCGCGCCGCCAGCACGTCGAACGCTTCGCGTGCGGGAAGCGACGGGACGCCCTCGACGCGGTACGTGAGATTCAGCACGTACACCTCACCCGCCGCGATGCGCTCCCGCACGCTCTCGACCGCCGATCGGTAGGCCGCCTCATCCATCTCCAGCGTCGCGTCGCGCAGGAGCGGACCGCCGAAGGTCGCCCGACCCGCGGGCGGATCCCCGTGGCCGAGATCGGGCGCGGACGCCCCCGGCGGCCACACGCGCCAGCCGCCCGGGCCGCCGACGAGCGCGGACGCGTACACGCGGACCTCGGCTGACCCGTCGTAGCGCAGGAGAGCCGCCGCGACGCCCGGCTCCGCACCGCGAAACACCCGCTCGAGCGTCTCGCCCGCCTCGCCGAGGCCGACCGAACGCTCGATCCGAACCGGATCGGCCGCCACGAGCGCGCGTCCGCCGAACCAGCCCCGGCTGTCGCCCGGCGCGAGCGCAATGGCGTGGCGGCCGGGGCCGAGACGCCGCAGGAGCTCCCCG
>CAYYLR010000179.1:0-2353 GCA_964472485.1 uncultured Coriobacteriaceae bacterium | reverse complement strand
AAGGTCCGCATCTGTTCGCCGGCGAGGTCGAGCATTTCCTGGGCGGTCGGTCCGACGGGGATGGTGTTGGGACCCATGGTGACCCAGTTCTGATAGGCCTCGTCGACGACGTGGAGGATGTGGAGTTCGGCGGCGAAGGTCCGGGCGAAGTTCTTGGCGTACCGCAGGGCGTAGAGGCTGAGTTCGGAGAAGTCGGTGGGGTAGAGGATCTTGTTCAGGTTGATCATGGCGGCTGCTCCTGAGACGGCGACAGAGCCTTCGTTCCAGGACGGTGCTCCGAAAGAGCACAACGCCAGTATAAGGCGTGGCTTGCGGCGGAGTCAATGGAGGGGGAGTAGAGACAGCGATTCCGCAGCCTGCAAGGGGAGACCATTCGTGGACTGGAGTTATGATCGTTTCGGGGGCCAGGCAGGTTCGCATGGGCCTTTTTGAGCGGCAGGGGATAGGGAGGGGGCCGGCTCGGCCCAGGCGAGGTCCGGACAGGATAGTGCGGAAGGGCATGCGGTCGCTACGACGGCTACGGTGGGGCCCGACAGTCCGCCGCGGGCATCTGGCTGTACAGTTCACTGGCGATCCGTCGGGCGATTTGCAGCATGCTGGCGGCTTGGCGTGCCGCGGGTTTGAGGTTACGCCGGTAAAAGGCGAGGAACACAGTCAGGCAGGCCATCACCAGCAGCCACAGCACCAACATGGCCTGCGGGTCATGCTTGTACACGTGGTCGGCATGCCACTGGTTGGCCAACTCGTTGAAACCTTGGTTCTCGATCGTCCAGCGGCCATGCCCCAGTTCCACCACCGCCGCCGTGGACGCACGAGCCGAGGACAGCGTGGTCACCCACATCCAATCGCCGTGGAGTTCCTCGATCCGCCGATCCAGTTGTCGGCGAATCCTTCGTGTTTCCTGGCTGCGGACCACCCGCACCGGCGCATGCACGGTTGACCAACTCGTAAGACCCTCCGCGTCCCAGTGTCGGCATTGGCCGTACGGGTTCCGGACCTCCTGCCCCGCGGTCTGCTCGAACAGGCCCCGTGCATCGGCCAGCAGTTCGCGACGTTCGTCCTTGAGGACCGCGATCACATCCTTGCCGTGCTTGATGGCGTAATTGAACATCCGGCTGTCGGCATATAGCGCATCGCCGACGATCACGTCGAAGGCCCGCGGATACATCGCCAAGACTCGATCCAGCAGGCGCAGGGCGGCGGAAATCTCGTCCTCGCCGGGCCGGACCGGCTCGACATCCAGCCCCGCATGGAAGTCGCGGCCCACCACCTGCAAGACGACGTAGCGATGGTAATACTGAATGCGATCGCCTTGGGCGGTGTGGATCGTCCGTTCCAGGCAGCCCGGACAACGCCGCCGGAAGGTGGCATGGGATTCATGCCCATCCAGCACGCCGGCCATCAAGCCATGCGTCGGCGGTTCCAGGACCTTCATGCGTTTGAGTCGGCTGTAGAGATGATGGTGCAAAGCCCGCAGGTCCGCCTCCCGGATCAAGCGGCAGACCCGGCCGAGGGTATCGGCCGAAGGCAGAGCGCCTTGCAGCCAGCGAGTCCAGAACCGACTGGGCCGGGACTGCTCCAGCGCATTGAAACTGCCCAGCCGGCTCAGAAACATCACCGCCAAGCCGCGCAGGATCCGGCGGGTGGGAATGTGGCCGGCCTGGCGGCAATCCCGCACCGCGTCCAGCGGCCGCTCCCACCCCAAGACCTTACGCCCATAGGCCAGGAGGCGACGAAGAATGGTCAGCCCTGCCGTTTGCGCACCTTGTCCCAGTAGATGCGGGAGATCTCTTCCATGAGTTCGCGGGCCTGGTGGTAGTCCTCCACCCACCGTCGCACCAGCGGCTCGAAGTCTTTGGGGACATAGAGCTGGCGCGTTTGCCCCTTGTCCGTGATCACCAGATACAGGCTCTCATGCTTTTGTCCCCGGGCGCACTTGCAGCCCGGCTTGCCGCAGACCCGCCGGCGGACCAGCAGGCTGCCGCGGATAATGCCTTGTCGGCTGAGCAGTTGTACTAGCCGTGAGCGGGCATTCCGCTCTGGGGCGGGCATGCCGGCACGGGAAAGGATCCGCTCCTTGTCTGACATATTGTCATTATGTCAGATTCAGGGCGAAAAGTCAAGCCCTGGCGAATGCGAATCTGCTCCGGGCTTGCCCGACGATCACAACTGACTGTCCGTTCGGGCGCTTACAGACGCAAAGTCAACGACGTTGCGGAATCGCTGGTCCGGCCAGGGTTGAAAGTTCATAACGGTTGGACGCGGACGGCCTTGGGGCGGGCGGGGCAGATCTGCTGACAGGCCCCGCAGCCCGTGCAGTGATCGGCGGTTACGAAGACCACGTTCTCGGCCG
>CAYYLR010000178.1:0-2361 GCA_964472485.1 uncultured Coriobacteriaceae bacterium | reverse complement strand
TGCCGCAGTAGCACTCCCAGTCCTTCGTCGGACCGAAGATCTTCTCGCAGAAGAGTCCGTCCTTCTCAGGCTTGAGCGTTCGATAGTTGATCGTCTCGGGCTTCTTGACCTCGCCCTTGGACCACTGACGGATCTGCTCAGATGAGGCGAGGCCTATCCGAAGCCGATCGAAGTTGTTCACATCGACGTCGAGCAACGTCCTTACTCCTCCCCGTCGGCGATGTCGCCGGTCGCGGCCATCTCGTCGAGTGCGGAGATGTCGGCTTCGAGCAGCTGCTCGAGCGCATCGACCGAATCGACGTCGGACTCTTCGCCCTCCTCGCTACCCAGGTCGAGCCCCAGCTCCTCGGCGGTCTTGAAGATGTCTTCGTCCTCGTCCTTGAGCTCGATGTGCTCGCCATCCTCGGTCATGATCTCGACGTCGAGGCAGAGCGACTGCATCTCCTTGACGAGGACCTTGAACGATTCAGGGATTCCGGGCTCGGGGATGTTCTCGCCCTTCACGATCGCCTCGTACGCCTTCACGCGGCCGAGGATGTCGTCAGACTTGATCGTGAGGATCTCCTGCAGCACGTAGGCGGCGCCGTACGCGTAGAGCGCCCAGACCTCCATCTCGCCGAAACGCTGTCCGCCGAACTGCGCCTTGCCGCCGAGCGGCTGCTGCGTGATGAGCGAGTACGGACCGGTCGAGCGGGCGTGGATCTTGTCGTCGACGAGGTGCAGGAGTTTCAGGATGTAGATCTGGCCCACGGCGACCGGCTCGCGGAACGGCTCTCCGGTACGGCCGTCGAAGAGCGTGGTCTTCCCGCCGTCGGTGAACGTCGGGACGAACGCGGACTTGGCCTTCTTGCCGAAGCGCTCCGCGTGCTTGAGCTCGAGGTTTTGGTTTGCGGCGCGGATGACCTTGGAGATGTCCTCCTCGCGCGCGCCGTCGAA
Source organism: uncultured Coriobacteriaceae bacterium (assembly GCA_964472485.1). GTDB lineage: Bacteria > Actinomycetota > Coriobacteriia > Anaerosomatales > Anaerosomataceae > CAYYLR01. The sequence goes on along the minus strand of CAYYLR010000178.1, from coordinate 1,425 downwards.
CACTGGCGTCGCCACGTGGATAGGCCCTTCGACGGGCGTCTTCGCCTTCGCGTCGTCGTTCCATCCCACGTGCGCGGCCCACCCGAGATGCGTCTCGAGAAGCTGCCCGATGTTCATACGGCTAGGGACTCCGAGCGGGTTGAGGATCACGTCCACCGGCGTGCCGTCCGCTAGGAACGGCATATCCTCGATGGGCAGGATCTTCGCGATGACGCCCTTGTTGCCGTGACGGCCGGCGAGCTTGTCGCCCTCGTTGATCTTACGCTTCTGCGCGACGTAGACGCGTACGAGCTCGTTGACGCCGGGGCTCAGGTCGTCGCCAGCCTCACGGCTGAACTGCCGCACCGCGATCACACGCCCGGTCTCACCGTGCGGGACCTTGAGGGATGTGTCGCGTACTTCGCGCGCCTTCTCGCCGAAGATCGCGCGCAGCAGCCGCTCCTCGGCGGTCAGCTCGGTCTCACCCTTGGGAGTGACCTTGCCCACGAGCACGTCACCGGGGAACACCTCGGCGCCGACACGGATGACGCCGTCCTCGTCGAGGTTCAGGAGCACGTCCTCGCCCACGTTCGGGATCTCGCGTGTGATCTCCTCGGGGCCGAGCTTGGTGTCGCGCGCCTCGACCTCGTACTCCTCGATGTGGATCGAGGTGAAGAGGTCCTCCCTGACCAGCCGCTCGCTCACGACGATCGCGTCCTCGTAGTTGAACCCCTCCCAGGGCATGAACGCGACGAGCAGGTTCTGCCCGAGCGCGAGTTCGCCTTGCTCCGTCGACGGGCCATCCGCGAGCACCTGGCCCTCGACGACCTTGTCGCCCTCGGCGACAAGCGGGCGGTGGTTCGTACAAGTGCCCTGGTTGGAGCGCTGGAACTTGGGCAGCATGTACTCGTCGAGCGTGCCGTCCTTCTTCGCGCGCACGACGATCGTCTTCGAATCCACGCTCTCGACGACGCCGGCGCGCTTCGCGAGGATGATCTCGCCTGTGTCCGTGGCTGCCCGATGCTCGAGGCCGGTGCCCACCAGCGGGGCCGACGCACGCAGGAGCGGCACCGCCTGGCGCTGCATATTGGAGCCCATGAGCGCCCGGTTCGCGTCGTCGTGCTCGAGGAACGGTATCAGTGCGGTCGCGACCGAGACCATCTGACGCGGGCTGACGTCCATGTAGTCGACGTCGGTCGCCACGCGCTCCTCGGGCTCGCCGAACTGCCCGGTGGGCCCTTCGCCCTTGACCCGGCAGAGCACCTTGGCGCTCCGGAACTTGCCGGTCTTGACGTCGAACGGCTCGTTCGCCTGCGCGATGACGTTCTTCTCTTCCTCATCGGCCGTAAGGTAGTGGATCTCGTCGGTGACCTTGCCCTTGACGACCTTGCGGTACGGCGTCTCGATGAAGCCGTAGGGGTTGATGCGCGCGAACGTCGCGAGAGA
>CAYYLR010000177.1:0-2384 GCA_964472485.1 uncultured Coriobacteriaceae bacterium | reverse complement strand
CGCGCTCAATGTGGATGCGGCCGGCGCCGTACTGCTCGTCGTAGCCGGCCGGACCGAGGTCGGTGGCGGTCGACTTGAGGATTCCGGTGACCTGTGCGGGCGTGAGCGAGGGGTTGACGCTGCGGACGAGCGCGGCGAGGCCGGCGACGAAGGGGGTCGCGGCTGATGTGCCGGAGAAGTAGGTGTAGGTACCGCCCATCCGGGTGCTGTATGCCTGGCTGCCAGGCGCGCACAGATCGAGGCCCGGTCCGTAGGACGAGAAGCTCGCCAGCAGGTCGTACTGCAAGGCGCTGACCGAGATCACCTCGGGGTAGGCGGCGGGATAGCGGACCTTGGCGATACTATCGTTACCTGCGCCGCCTACAGCCACCAGTCCCTTGGATCTCGCATACCGAACGGCGGTCTCGAGCGCCGTGGATGCGGACCCGACCAGGCTCATGTTGATGACACCTGCTCCGTTGTCGGTCGCCCATGCAATCCCAGCCGCGCAATCACTCCCGTAGCCGCCACACGAGGAATCGAGCACCTTGATCGGCATGATCTTCGCGCCCCAGTTGACGCCCGCAACGCCCCGGCTGTTGTTGCCGGTGGCAGCCGCGATGCCCGCCACGAGCGTACCGTGGCCGTGGTCGTCCGTGGGGTCGCTGTCCTTGTTCACGAAGTCGTAGCCCGGAACGAACCGGCCCTGAAGATCCGGGTGCGTCATATCGACGCCGGTATCGAGCACGGCGATCACCACGTCGCTACCGCCGGTCGATAGGGCCCAGCCGCCCGGCGCGCCGATGCTCTCCATCATCGACTTCTGGTACGTCGCGTAGTGCGTGTCGTTCGGCGTCAGCGAGGTCGCCTGCACCACGTAGTCCAACTCGGCGAACTCGACGTTCGGGTTCTTCGAGTAGACGGCCACCATCTCCTCGGCGGTGCGGCCCTTAGGAACGGTCAGGACGCGGACGCCGATCTGGTGGATGAAGGCGCGCTCCTCGACGTTGTTCCTCGCGTTATCGGCACGCACCGCGTCTCCGGGCGTGCCGGGCTTGAACTTGACGAGGAACTGGTCGGGCGCGTGCCCGGGGGTCTCCGCGGGGGCGCCCGTTCCGCCGGCGGCGAACGCGGTCACCACGGGGGTGAGCGCGAGCCACGCGGCGAGCGCCAGGATCGCGAAGGCGAGGACGGACCTGCGGAGATCGACTGCTAGTGCGGCGGTGCGGAGGCGGGGCTTCTGCATCGATATCACTTCCTGTGCTGTGGCGGGGCGTGCGGTTCGTGCTCGGCCACCGGTCTCACGGGCACCAGGAAGTGAAGCGACTGCGCGTGTCGCATTCGGCAACCCGGCGGTCCTCGTGGGATCCGTGGCTTTGCGTCCCCCCCTCGCGGGAGGTTTGCCGTTCTCGTGCGTCAGGGGTGTTATCGGTGCCGGAGCGACGAAAGGTGATACTTGCGTGACGAACGGCACACCCGCCGTAGGCGCACCCGGTGCCGTGCGCGATGTCACAGCAGGCAGGACCGGTGGCCTGGAAGCCGCTGGTAGACAGGCCGAGCCGTCTAGCGGCGACGCGGCCGGGGCCGCCCCGGCGCGTGCTATCCTGCTGCTGCATCGCTCATCGCCGCGCCGGGTGAGGGGAGGCGTCCGTGGAGTTGCTCACCGCGCTGGGGCTCTCGATCCTCGCGGGCCTCAACGCCTACATCCCGCTGCTCGCCGTCTCGCTCGCCGAACGCTTCGGGTGGCTCACCTTGGCCGAGCCGTTCGGCATCCTCGGCGAGTGGTGGATGATCGCCGTGATCGCGGTCCTGCTGCTCGTGGAGGTCATCGCCGACAAGGTTCCGGCCGTCGATCACGTGAACGACGTCATCCAGACCGTGGTCCGGCCCGCCGCGGGCGGCATCGTCGCCGTAGCCGCCGCCGGCAGCGCGATCGACGTCAGCCCGTGGCTCCTTGTGCTGGCCGGCGTGCTGCTCGCGGGCGGTGTGCATGCGGCGAAGGCGACGGCCCGCCCCGCCATCAACGCCTCCACAGGCGGCGCGGGCGCTCCGCTCGCGAGCGCCGCGGAAGACGCCGGGGCGGTGGCGCTGAGCGTGACGGCGATCGCCGCCCCGTATCTCGTCGCCGTGACGCTCGCGGGCGTCGGCTACATGCTCTGGCGTCTGCGACGGCCGCGCCCGTGACGCGACGGTCGGCGCTCGTCCGGGACGCGCTTCGGCCGTGGTATCCTGTTCCGCGTTCGGCACCGCCCGCCCCGCTGAGGATGCGCTGACTCCGGATGACCACACCCGACCACGACGATTGGCTTCTCGCCGAGCGCCCCGACCGCATGGAAGAGGAGTGCGGCGTCTTCGGCGTGTACGCGCGCGGCGAGGATGTGGCGCGCCTCGCGTACTTCGGCCTG
>CAYYLR010000176.1:0-2386 GCA_964472485.1 uncultured Coriobacteriaceae bacterium | reverse complement strand
TCGCGCAGTAGCGGTTCGCGCGGGGTGCGCGAGGATGCGGAGGGCGCGGTGCGCCGCACGAAACTGATAGCGACACTCGGTCCGGCGACCGATGCGCCCGGCGTGCTCGACGCGCTCGTAGCCGAGGGGCTCGACGTCGCACGGCTCAACACCTCGCACACGAGGCCCGACGACCTCTCCCGGAGGCTTGCCGAGGTGCGCTCGGCCGCTGAACGCGCCGGCCGTCACGTCGCGGTCATGCTCGACCTCGGCGGGCCGAAGGTGCGGCTCGGCGAGGTCACGCCGGGGTCGACGCTCGAGCGCGGGGCGATGTTCGAGCTGCGCACGGGTGAGCGAGCGGGGGTGACCGGCGACGCGTCAGGTGCGGGCGTGACGCACGCCGGGCTGCCAGGAGACCTCGCGCCAGGGGATCGTGTGCTCATCGACGACGGCCGCATCGCGCTCCGGGTCACCGGCGTCGGCACGGACTCTGTGGAGACGCTCGTTGAGAGCGGGGGAACGCTGCTGAGCCGCAAGGGCGTGAACGTTCCCGGTGTGACCCTCTCCGTCGAGAGCATCACGTCGCGTGATCTCGAGCATCTTGCCTGGGCGCTCGACGCTGGGGTCGATCTCGTCGCGCAGTCATTCGTGCGCACCGCGCAGGACATAGAGCGGCTCCGCTCGGCGATGGGGGACCGCGCCGTGCCGATCGTCGCGAAAGTGGAGAAGTACGAAGCGCTCGACCAGCTCGACGCTATCGTCACCGCCGCCGACGCGGTGATGGTGGCCCGGGGCGACCTCGGCGTTGAGATCGCGGCCGAGGCGGTGCCCGTGGCGCAGCGCCGTATCATCGCGGCGTGCCGGACCGCGCGCCGTCCGGTGATCGTCGCCACGCAGATGCTCGAGTCGATGACGACGGCGACCCGCCCGACGCGCGCTGAGGCCTCCGACGTGGCCAACGCGATCTTCGACGCCGTCGACGCGGTCATGCTCTCCGGTGAGACCGCCGTGGGCGACCATCCGGCGCTCGCGCTCGGCACGATGGCGCGGATCGTGAGCACAGCCGAGGACGCGGCCGTCGAGCACCCCTGGTCACCGGCGCCGGGAGCGCATGACGACGTGGCCACGGCGGTGAGCGGCGCCGTGTGTGCGCTCGCGAGCGGGCTCGACCTCGCGGCGATCGTGACCGCGACACAGTCCGGCGCGACCGCGCGGGCCGTCGCCGCGCACCGCCCGACGGTTCCGATCGTCGCCGCGACGCCAGACGAGCAGGTGGCGCGGCGGCTGGCGCTCGTCTGGGGTGTTCTTCCGGCCGTCATGCGGCCGTACACGACGATCGATGAGATGATCGATGCCGCCGCGGAGGCGGCACACGCCACCGGAATCGCCGAAAGCGGCGATCTGATCGCGCTCACCGGGGGCGTCGCCGTCCACATCGCCGGCTCGACCGACTTCATCCAGGTCCATCGGATCGCGTAACGTGGGACCGGCGTCACGATCCGCCCGGCGTGCGGGTGTCTCGACAGGTCAATCTCAAGTTGACGTACAGGGTTTTCGGGGTGGTATGATGCGACAGGGCGGCGTCGTCCCGAATCAAGCGCGTGCTGCGTCCGTCACACCATTGATTGCGCACCCATGGCCACAGCTCAGTCGCGGAAGAAGTCATCATCGGGCACACGTCGCACCGGCGCCAGGGGGCGCTCCGGCACGCGGGCCCGTACCTCGGGCACCTCGCGGAGCGGTTCGAAGGGCGCCCGCTCCCCCGTTCGCGCGTCATCGGCGCGTGGCCGACGGACCGCGCGAAGTGGAACGCGCACAGGACATGCGCGGATCACGGTCGCGCTCGTCATCGTGACAGTCGTGGCGGCGGCCTGGTCGATCTACCCGGTGCTCCGTCTCCAGTACCAGCACGAGCGTGAGCGCGCGACGGTCGAGGCCGAACTGACGGGACTCAAGGAGCGCAACGTCGAGCTTCGTGAGCAGATCGACCTGCTCAAGACCCCCGAGGGGGTCGAGGAGCTTGCGCGCGAGAACCTCGGCCTCGTGAAGCCGGGTGAGCAGCCCTACGTGGTGACCGGCGGGACGCTCGGCGCGACCGAGCCGCAGCCCTCCGAGGATGAGACGGCACCGCCGCTGTGGCGGGAGGCGCTCGATTCCATCTTCGGCCTCCGGTGAACGATCCAGCGCTCGTCGAGCGCCAACTGGGCCGTAAGCCTCGCGGTCGCTGGCGAACCGCCGTACGCTGCCGGTGGGGCGCACCCGTGGTGATCGTGACATCACCCTCGATCGGCGAGGCCGAGCGGTTCCCGACGCTGTACTACCTGACCTGCCCCTACGCGGTCGAGCGCCTCTCAGCGCTCGAGTCCGCGGGAGAGGCGGTGCGCTGGCGGGAGCGGTGCGCCCGCGA
>CAYYLR010000175.1:0-2411 GCA_964472485.1 uncultured Coriobacteriaceae bacterium | reverse complement strand
CGACGCTCTTGATCTCGACGATGCCGTCGTAGATCTCGGGCACCTCGAGCTCGAAGAGGCGCTTGAGCAGGTTCGGGTGCGTACGCGACACGACGATCGACGGCTCGTTGGCGGTCTTGCGCACATCGATGACGAGCGCCTTCAGACGCTGGTTGTGTTCGTAGCGCTCGTTGCCGGGTTGCTCAGCGGCGGGCAAGAGCGCCTCGACGCCCTCGCGGATCTTCACGAGCGTGTAGCGGGAGTCCGACTGCTGGACCGTGCCGGTGATGCTGTCGCCGATCCGGTCCGCGTACTCCTCGAAGATCTGCTCCCGCTCGGCCTCGCGGATCGACTGGGTGATGATCTGCTTGGCTGCCTGCGCGGCGAACCGGGAGATGTCCGAGGGGGTGACGTCACGCTCCTCGAAGACCGGCTCCTCCTCGGTCCCGCCGCCCGGCACCAGCTCGACGACGTAGATCCGGCCGCTGTCGCGGTCGATCCGAACGGTGCACTCGTTCTCGGTGTCGAGGATGCGCTGGTACGTCACGGCCAGCTGCTGCTCGAGGCGTTCGAGCATCACGTACTCATCGATGTTCTTCTCGCGCGCGAGTTGACGCAGCGCTTCCATCAATTCGGAGCTCATCGCTCGTTACCGCCCTTTCCGCTGAAATCTGTCTTGATGCGTGCACGCTCGATATCCGCGAGCGGCACGTGGATGCTCGCGCCCTCACGCTCGAAGCCGACGACATCGTTCTCGACGCCGGTGATGGTACCCGTGAAGGACGTCATGCCCGCGAACGCGCGCGAGGTCCGGACGGTCGCACGAGAGCCGACGTAGCGCGCGAAGTCCCCGAGGGTTCGCAGCGGACGCTCGATGCCGGGAGACGACACCTCAAGGGTGTACGGTCCGGGGAGACGGCTCACCGTGTCGAGCGCCTCCGAGATCCAGGCGTTGGCGGCTGCGATCGCGTCGATGTCGATCCCGCCTTCGCGGTCGAGGTAGACGCGAACGGTCCGGTGCCGAGCGGCACCCGCTACCTCCACCGTGACAAGCTGCAACCCGTGCGAGACCGCGAGCGGCTCGAGGAGCGCGATGAGCTCCTGGGCAAGATTCGGGGTCAACGTGCATCCTCCTCACAGAACAAAAGAAGCGGGGGTAAGCCCACTTCATCACGGGACATCTGTCGTTCTCGCGGATTGTACCACAGGGGTTGTCGTGGTCAAAAAGGGCGACAGGCTTCCGCGACGGGCATCAGCGGAACCGTGCGCGCTCCCCGGCGACGATCGCCGCGATGCGTTCGGCGGCCTCATCGACCGGAACGCTCGTGCGCTCGCCGGTCGCGCGGACCTTGAGTTCGACGACGCCCTCTGCCAGCCCCTTCCGTCCGACCACCGCCTGCAGCGGCCAGCCGATCAGGTCCGCATCCGCGAACTTCACGCCAGCCCGCTCATCACGGTCGTCGATGACCGTCTCGATCCCCCGCTCGGCGAGCGTGGCCCACAGCAGCTCCGCAAGCGGGAACACCTCACCGTCGCCTACCGTGAGCGGGATGACCGCGACTTCGGCGGGGGCTACGCTCATCGGCCAGGCGATACCCGCCTCGTCGTGGTGCTGCTCGATGACGGCGGCGAGCGACCGGGTGATGCCGACGCCATAGCAGCCCATGATGAACGGGTGCTCAGTGCCGGACTCGTCGGTGAACGTGGCTCCCATGGTCGAGGAGTACTTCGTGCCGAGTTGGAAGACCTGCGAAACCTCGATGCCGCGGGCAGCCTCAAGTACGCCGCCGCACCCCGGACAGCCGTCTCCGGGGCGGGCCACCACGAGATCGTCCCACCGGTCCACGGTGAAGTCGCGACCGGGCATCGCGCCGAAGAAGTGGTAGTCGTTCTCGTTTGCGCCGATCCCCCACGCCACCTCGTGCTCGAGCGAGCGGTCGGCGACCACGACGGTCCCAGCAGGTGGCGCCACCGGTCCGAGCGAGCCCTTCGGGATCGCATATGCGGCGAACTCGTCCTCATCGAGGAGCGTGACTCCCGGCACCGCGCGTCCAGCCTTGAGGGGGTTGAGCTCGCGGTCGCCGGGTACGCAGAGGAAGACGAGCCGGCCATCGGGCGTACGGCCGGCCATCGTCTTGACGGTATCGTGCTCGGCGACGTCGAACGCGGCCGCCAGCTCGGCGATGGTGCGAAGCCCCGGAGTGTGCACCTTCTCCATGGGCCGCGCCTCGGTTACGGCGGGCGTCCGGGGCACGACGGTCTCGGCCGCCTCCACGTTGGCGGCGTAGCCGCATCCGCAGTACACGAGCGCGGCCTCCCCGCTCTCGGCGAGCGCCATGAACTCGGTGGTCACCGAGCCGCCGATCTGCCCGGAGTCAGCGACGACGGGACGCCACGTCAGCCCAAGGCGATCGCAGATGCGTCCGTAGGCG
>CAYYLR010000174.1:0-2425 GCA_964472485.1 uncultured Coriobacteriaceae bacterium | reverse complement strand
ACCCGCGCGCCGCGACCTACCTCGTCACCACCGACTCCACGCTCCTCGCCGAGGTGGAGGCCGCGCTCGCCGAGCTGCTCACCTCGTCGCCGCGCCGCGAGGTCATCGAGCGCTCGCTCACCGATAACGGCGTCGTGGTGGTCTGCCCTGACCTCGACACAGCGCTCGACGCCGCGAACCTCATCGCACCGGAGCACCTCGAGGTCATGATGGCCGAGCCCTTCGAACTCCTCGGCGCCATCCGCAACGCCGGCGCGATCTTCCTCGGCCCCTGGACGCCCGAGTCGGTGGGCGACTACCTCGCCGGGCCCAACCACACGCTGCCGACCGGCGGCACCGCGCGCTTCTCAAGCCCCCTTTCGGTCGACGACTTCGTCAAGAAGTCCTCGGTCATCAGCTACTCGCTGGAGGCGCTCGAGGCCGACGCGCCGGCCATCCTCACCATCGCCGAGGCCGAGGGCCTTGACGCGCACGCGCGTGCGGTCGCGCTCCGGCTCGCGATGGCCTACGGCGCCGAGGACGATGCCTCATGAAGCGGCTCCGCGGGCCGCGTGCCGAACTCGCCGACCTCGTCGGGTACGACCCTAAGGACATCCGGGCCGAGGTCGTGCTCTCGGCGAACGAGAACCCGCACAACCTGCCAGGCGAGCTGCTCGACCGCATCGCAGAGCGCGTGCGCTCCACGATCGAGTTCAACCGTTACCCCGACCCGCTGTCGACGAAGCTCCGCGGGCTGATCGCCGAGGCCAACGGGCTCGAGCCCGCCAACGTGCTCGTCGGCAACGGCGGCGACGAGATCATCCTGGACCTCATCCTGGCGTGGGGCGGTCCCGGCCGTACGCTCCTGGACCTGCCGCCCACCTTCGCGATGTACTCGATCGACGCGCACATGACCGGCACGCGCGTCGTCGAGGTGCCGCGCACCGAGCGGTTCGAGGTCGACGGCCCAGCGCTGCTTCAGGCGATCGCCGACGAGGATCCGGACATCATCGTCGTGGCCAACCCGAACAACCCGACCGGCACGATGACCGCCGAGACGCTGCTCATCGACGTGCTCAACGCGACCGACGCGCTCGTGATCGTCGACGAGGCGTACTTCGAGTTCAGCCGCCACACGATGCGCCCGCACATGGAGCGTCACCCGAACCTCGCCATCCTGCGCACCTTCTCCAAGGCGTTCTCGCTCGCATCGCTGAGAGCCGGCTACCTGCTCGCGCACGCCGATGTGATCGCCGAGCTCACGAAGGTACGGCAGCCGTACTCGGTCAACCGGTTCACCCAGCTCGTCGCCACGCTCGTCTTCCGCGACCGCGTGGTCTTCGAGGCTGGCGTGCGTGAGACCATGCGGGTCCGGGACCGGCTCGTCCACGGACTCGAGACGATCCCCGGCGTGGAGGTGTTCCCGTCGGAGGCCAACTTCGTGCTCTTCCGGGTGGATCACGCCGCGGCGGTCTGGCGCGACCTGCTCCACGACCACTCGATCCTCATCCGGGACGTCGGGCGGACGCCGGGACTGCACGACTGCCTGCGGGTGACGGTGGGTACCGACGCGGAGATCGAGCGGTTCCTGAAGGCGATGGACGAGATCATGGCGTCGCGGCGGGCGGCGAGCCACTTCGGCGTGAACGCCACCGCCGCGCGGCACACGAAGGGCAGGGCTTGAGATGGAGCGCACCGCCGCGATCGAACGCACCACCTCCGAGACGGACATCCGGCTCACGCTCGGCCTCGATGGAGACGGTTCGGCGCGCGCTGAGACCGGCGTGCCGTTCTTCGACCACATGCTCGACGCGTTCGGGCGTCACGGGCTGTTCGCCCTCGAGATCGACGCGACCGGCGATCTTGAGGTGGACGCGCACCACACGGTGGAGGACGTCGGCATCTGCCTCGGCCAGGCGTTCGCGCGCGCGCTCGGCGACAAGGCCGGCATCCGCCGCTACGGCTCGGCGTTCGTGCCGATGGACGAGGCGCTCGTGCTCGCGGCGGTCGACATCTCCGGCCGGGGGCAGTGCCACTACGACGTGACGGTCCCGATCGGGTTCATCGGGACGTTCGACACCACGCTCGCCAAGGAGTTCATGGTCGCGTTCGCCGCCAACGCCGGCGTCACCGTGCACATCGTCGGATTCGCCGGCGACAACGCGCACCACATCATCGAGGCGGCGTTCAAGGCGCTCGCCCGCGCGCTCGCCGAAGCGGTCGAGCTCGACCCGCGGGTGAGCGGCGTGCCGTCGACGAAGGGATCGCTGTGATCGCGATCGTCGACTACGGCATGGGCAACCTCCGCAGCGTGCAGAAAGGGTTCGAGCACGCGGGCGTCGCCGACGCGCGCGTGACCGATGACGCCTCGACGATACTGTCGGCGGACGGCATCGTACTGCCCGGCGTGGGCGCGTTTCGCGACGCGTCGGCCCGCCTGCGCGAG
>CAYYLR010000173.1:0-2448 GCA_964472485.1 uncultured Coriobacteriaceae bacterium | reverse complement strand
CGGGTAGCAGACTACCGCCCACAGTCGCCGACGTCGAGTCGTGGTCTGCCTCGGCGGGGACCGTCACCGCTATACTGGGCCGGTCGCCCGGACTCGATCCTCACGCACAGGCGACCGGACACGCGGCGAGAGGCCCCGACATGCACGGCTCCGAACACCAGGCGGCGCCACCAAACCGAACCACCATCCGCGCACTCAACGAGCGGCATGGCGAGAAGCTGCGCTTCCTGGTCGTCGGCGGCTGGAACACGCTGTTCGGCTACACGCTCTTCACCGTGCTGCTACTGACGATAGGGCCGGCCCTGCAGTCACTGGCAGACTCGACCTCAAGTTGGCTCAAGTGGATCGGCGAGCACTACTACCTCGCGGTCCAGTGGGTCGCCTGGGCGCTCGCAGTGCCGCACTCGACCATCACACTGAAGCTGCTTGTCTTCCGCAGCAAGGGCCACTGGCTCGGTGAGATTGCGCGATCGTACCTCGTGTACGCCCCGCTCCAGGTCGTGAGTTTCGGGCTTCTGTGGCTGTTCTCAGCAGTGGCGGGGCTGCATCCGCTGTTCGGCCAGCTGCTCACCAGTGCGATCGCTGCAGTGCTGTCCTATGCAGGGAACAAGCGCATCACGTTCCGGATGCACAACGGCTGACCGACCCGCGCTCCGCCGCGAGCTCCTCGAGCGTCACGTCCCACGACGGCGGCGTCCACCCTGTCCGCTCGCGGAAGCGCGTGCTGTCGAGCGAGCGGTCGACGACCGGCTCGGCCACCGGCGTGATGTCTATCTGCCAGCCGAGGTGGGCGGCGAGCTTCGTGAGCAGCGTGTACTTGTCGATCGGGTCGACTGACACGTGCCAGAGGCCGCAGAGCGCCGGGTCGGGCATCACGACGTCGCGGATGACGTGGGTGAGCGCGTGGGTCGTAAGCCCGCTGAAGACCGTTCGGGTGAAGCCTTTAAGCGGCTCGTCGCGGTGCTCGGCGAACCAGCCCACCAGGCCGGTCGCCGGCCCCACCTGCCAGCCGATGATCGACGTGCGGAGCGTGACGGTGTTGTCGCGATCGGTGACCTCGCCTAAGAGCTTTGAGCGGCCGTAGAGGTCGAACGCGTCGGGCACGTCGGCTTCGGTGTACATGCCGCGCGAGCCTGAGAAGACGCAGTCGGTGCTCACGTGCACCATCCGCGCACCTTCAGCCGCGCACGCGTCGGCCAGCACGTGGGGCCAGAGGCTGTTGACCTGCACCGACGGGATCGCCGCTTTGGCGTCGGCCCGCTGCTTGACGATGCCCACCGCGTTCAGCACGAGGTCCGGCTTCACGCGCGCGACGAGCTCGTAGGCCGAGGCGGTGTCGGTGGCGTCGAGCCCACCGAGCAGGCGCTCGGCGGGGATGCCGAGGTCGGGCAACGCGGCCGGGTTGCGGCACGCGCCCCACACCTCGAAGTCGGGCGCCAGCACGCGAATCGCCTCGTGGCCGAGCATACCGCTCGCGCCGACGACGAGTATGCGCTCGCCGCTCACGCGATCCCCAGGACGATACGGGCGACGACGTCGGACACGTTGTCGGCCAGGTACTCGGCCGGCGGCGTCCACGTGCCGCGGGAGCGGACCGCAAGATCGATGGCCGGCAGGATGCGCTCGGCCTCAACGCCGGCGAGCAGGTTCGAGCCGCACTCGATCGTCTCGGGGCGCTCGGTGACGTCGCGCATGGTGACCGTGGGCACGCCGAAGATGCAGCACTCCTCCTGCACGGTGCCGGAGTCGGAGAGCACGCAAAACGCCTCCTTCTCGAGCCGCACGAAGTCGAAGAGCCCCATCGGCGGGACGAACTTGACGGCGCCTTCAGACACGCCGAACTGGCGCATCTTGTCGGCGGTGCGCGGGTGGAGCGAGGCCACGGCCGGCATCTGGTACTTCTCGACAGCCGCATTGAGCGCGCCGACGAGCGCTTCGAGCCGCTCGGGGACGTCAGTCATCTCGGCGCGGTGGGCGGTGACGAGGAAGTACTTCCCCGGCTCCACGCCGAACTCAGTGAACGGGTCGGCCGCGTCGATCTGCGGCGCGTAGTGGTCGAGGACCTCCTTGATGGGGTTGCCCGTGACGTAGATGCGCTGGCGCTCGATGCCCTCGCGCACGAGGTTCTCGGCGCTCCGGTACGTGTACGGCATGAGCGCGCTCGAGGAGTGGTCGATCACGCGCCGGTTGACCTCTTCGGGCACCCGGTCGTCGTAGCAGCGGTTGCCGGCTTCCATGTGGCACACGCGGATGCCCATGCGCTTGGCCACGAACGCCGCAATGCCCGTGTTCGTGTCGCCCAGGATGAGCACGGTATCCGGCTTCTCGGCGCGGAAGAGCTCCTCGCTCTTGCCGAGGAGTTGGCCGATCTGCTCGCCGAAGCCGGCGCCGCGGATGCCCATGTAGTGGTCGGGCTCGCGTACGCCGAGCTCGCGGAAGAAGACGCCG
>CAYYLR010000172.1:0-2468 GCA_964472485.1 uncultured Coriobacteriaceae bacterium | reverse complement strand
CTTGTACTACTTGAGTCCCATCACTTCTCCTTCCGTCCGATGGCCAGACCGCTTGGGACTCCCGAGACCTGCGGGTTTCGGGCGGTCCGACGCCGGACTCTTCTACCACGGTGCCGGGTGGCTCCATCAGCGCCCGCACCCGGTGAGGTGGCGGGATCGGCTGACTTAGCGGCCGGCGAACAAATCGATCGTATCCCCCTGCTTGAGGGTGACGACGGCCTTCTTCCATGAACGCGACAGCCCCTTATTGTAGCGGACCCGCCGCGGTTTTCCAGAGACGTTCATTGTGTTGACCTTCAGCACGGTCACGCCGAAGATCTCCTCGATCGCGCTCGCGATCTGCTCCTTGCGCGCGGTCTTGGCGACCTCGAACGTGTACCGGTTCATCTCCATGAGTGCGTAGGACTTCTCCGACACGATCGGCCGGATGATGACGTCGTGTGCGCTCATCAGCTCAGCACCCCCTCGAGCCACTCGAGGGCCGGCCTGGTGAACAGCACCGCCGTGTTGTCAACGAGGTCGTAGGTATTGGCCTCAGAGGCGGAGATCACACGCACTCTCGGAAGGTTGCGCAGCGACAGCATCGCTTCGATGTCATCGTCCGCGACGACCACCGTCACGCGCCGGTCGATCCCGAGGGCAGCCAACACCGCCGCGGCCTGCTTGGTCGAGGGCTTGTCGAAGCCGAAGCCCTCGATGACGTAGAGGTCACCGTCGGCGTTCTTCGCCGACAGGACGCTGCGCATCGCCAGCTTGACGACCTTATTCGGAACCTTGAACGCGTAGCTGCGCGGGGTGGGGCCGAAGATCACACCACCGCCCTTCCACTGCCCGGCGCGGATCGAACCCTGGCGCGCGCGGCCGGTGCCCTTCTGGCGCCATGGCTTCGCACCGCCACCGGATACGGCGCTGCGGCCCTTGACGCTGTGCGTCCCCTGTCGCCGCGCGGCCATCTGACTGCGGACGACCTGGTGCACGGCGAAGGTGTTGGGCTCGATCGCGAACACCGCGTCCGCGACCTGCGCCTCACCGACCTTCTTGCCCGAGGTGTCCTTCACTTCCACAGTAGCCATCTCTTCTGCTCCTTGCGCTATGAACCGGCGTCCCGAGGCGCGACTACGCGCGACGGATCGTCAGCAGACTGTCCTTGCCGCCAGGAACGGCGCCCTTCACGAGCAGCAGATTCTGCTCGACATCCACACGTACGACCTCGAGGTTGCGCACGGTAACCGTGTCGCATCCCATGTGACCGGGAAGCCGAACGCCCTTGAACACACGTGACGGGGTGGATGCCTGGCCTACCGAACCCGGCTCCCGGTGCGCGTGCGAGCCGTGGCCGCCGGGGCCGCCACGGAAGTTGTGGCGCTTCATGACGCCCTGGAAGCCCTTACCCTTGCTCGTGCCGCTGACGTGCACCTGGGCTCCAGGCTCGAAGCCCTTGACCGTGATCGTCTGACCGAGCTTGAAGGCCTCACCATCGCCCACCGGCACCTCGCGCAGGAATCGCTTCGGGGTGACACCGGCCTTCGCGAAGTGCCCGGCCGCCGGCTTGTTGACCCTCGACTCCTTCACGTCGCCGAAGGCGAGCTGGACGGCCTCGTAGCCGTCGCGCTCCATAGTGCGAACCTGGGAGACGACACAGGGACCGGCCTCGATGACGGTGACCGGGATGAGCCGGTCGTCGTCAGACCAGACCTGGGTCATGCCCAGCTTCCGTCCAAGGATCGCAGATGCCATGGTACGTGCCTTTCATCCGTGCGGTCTGTAGGACCGTTGCGTCGCGTCCGTACGACGCCTCCCAGAGGACCGCGCTTCGCTGCACCGGCGCGCACGCCGGGTCGTTCCCTAGAGCTTGATCTCGATGTCGACGCCCGCGGGCAGATCGAGACGCATGAGCGAGTCGACGGTCTTCGGCGTCGGCTCAAGGATGTCGATGAGCCGCTTGTGCGTGCGCATCTCGAAGTGCTCGCGGCTGTCCTTGTTGACGTGCGGCGAGCGGATGACGCAGTAGAGGTTGCGCTCGGTGGGCAGCGGTATAGGGCCTGCCACCTTGGCGCCGGTCTTCTGCGCTGTCTCGACGATCAGCTTCGTGGACTTGTCCACGATCTCGTGATCGTACGCCTTGAGCCGGATGCGGATCTTCTGATTGGCCAACTCACTTACCTCCGTCTTGTACAGACTGAAAGCTACTTCAGGATCTTCGTGACGCGGCCCGAACCGACAGTGCGACCGCCCTCGCGGATGGCGAAGCGCAGGCCCTCCTCCATCGCGATGGGGCCGATGAGCTCGCCGCGGATCTCGACGTTGTCGCCGGGCATGACCATCTCGGTGCCTTCGGGCAGGTGCGCCACGCCGGTCACGTCGGTGGTACGGAAGTAGAACTGCGGACGGTACCCGTTGAAGAACGGGGTATGACGGCCGCCCTCCTCCTTGGTGAGCACGTAGACCTGACCCATGAACTCGGTGTG
>CAYYLR010000171.1:0-2470 GCA_964472485.1 uncultured Coriobacteriaceae bacterium | reverse complement strand
CGGTGCTGCCGTCGCTCTCGCGGCTCAAGCAGAAGGGCATTGGGCCCGGCAAGACGCGCGAGGACCACGCCGACCTCTCGAACCAGCTCTTCGGCGCGTACGCGCGCGGGCTTCAGGCCAAGGAGCTCGCGGTCATCCTCGGCGAGGCGGCGCTGTCCGACGCCGACCGGGCGTTCGTGGCGTTCGCCGACGCGTTCGAGACCCGCTTCATCCGCCAGGGACCGCACGACGAGCGTCCGGTGGGCGACACGCTGGCGCTCGGATGGGAGCTCGCCGCGCTGCTGCCGCGTACCGAACTGAAGCGCATCAAGGACGAGTACGTCGAGCGCTACATGCCCGCGGACGGGGGCGCGGCGTGAGCGATTCGCCGCTCATCGCGGTCGTGCTCGCCGGCCTGCTCGTGCTCCTGGTGGTGCAGGTCGTCAGCGCGCGCGCCGCATGGCGGATCGGCGGCCGCTCGTCAAAGACGGCCATCGCCATCAGGATCGTCAACGCGGTAGCGGTGGCGGGCGTGCTCGTCTGGGCGCTCGTCGACCGGTTCGGGAGCTGAGCGCCGTGGCGAAGCTGCGCGTGAACCCGAACCGCATGGAGCTTCTGAAGCTTCGGCGCCGCCGGGACGTGGCGCGCCGCGGCCACAAGCTGCTCAAGGACAAGTTCGACGAACTCCTCAAGGAGTTCATCTCGCGCATCAACGAGAGCCGCCGCCTTCGTGCCGAGGTCGAGCGCGAGCTGGCGAGGGCGTACGGGCTGTTCGCGGTGGCGCGCGGCGAGGCCGGGCGCGCGGCGATCGACGAGGCGCTGTGGGGCGGGGCGCCCGCCGACGTGCTCGACTCGAGCGAACTCAGCGTCATGAGCGTCCGGGTGCCAAAGTTCGGCATCACGGGGCTGGCCGAGCCCGGCGGCTACTCGCTCGCTACGCTGCCGATCGTGCTGGACTCCGCGCTCGCCGAACTCGCCGCCGTCGCGCCGAAGTTGCTCGAGCTCGCCGAGCGGGAGAAGGCGATCGAGCTGCTCGCCGCCGAGATCGAGCGCACGCGCCGGCGCGTCAACGCCCTCGAGCACGTGCTCATCCCGTCGATCGACGAGACGGTCAAGGACATCACGATGAAGCTCGACGAGGCCGAGCGCGGCAATCTCACGCGGCTCATGAAGGTGAAGGAGATGATCGCGCGCCAGGAGGCCGAAGGGCGGTAGCACGCCTGGGCTCCGGACCCGACCGCTCGTCGGGTTGGTGTGCGCCTGGCTCACGGTTCCTCGGCCCGCACCCTAAAGTCCGGCAGGAATCGGACCGATTATCCCTGTGTCAGGACAAGATGATCCATCCCTGACACAGTCCGGTCCGATGGTGGCGCCCCTCCAGCTGAGGGCCGGACGCCGAAACCCATGAGGCCCCGGGGTGGCGAAGAGCCCCGGGGTCTCTGGTTGTCCGTGTCCAGCGCGGCGGCCTACCCTGTCTGCCCCGTGAACTCCCAGCTATCGAGCAGGAGCGCGGGCACGAGAGCCACGCCGCCCTCACCTGAGCCGATGAGCTGCCGGCGCGCGCCGATCGCCCTCACGCGGGAGAGAGCGTCGAGCACGTTCTGGGTGAAGCGCAGGTTGCGCACGGGGCGGGTCAGCCGGCCGTTCTCGATCAGCAGCGTGCCGTCACGCGTCATGCCCGTCAGCACGACCTTCATCGGATCCTCCACGTTGACGTAGTGGAAGCGGGTGACGTAGACGCCGTGATCGATCGACGCGATCATGTCGTCCTCGGCGGCACCGCCGGGTGTCATCGCGAGGTTGAGCGGGAGCGGTCCGTACGCGTTGGGGGCCGGCAGGGCGTGCCCGGTGTTCTCGCGATCGAGCAGCGCGGCGAAGTACGAGTCGGTCACCGGGCCGCGCGCGACGCCCGCTTCGATGAGCGGGACGCGCCGCTTCGGCTGGCCCTCGAAGTCGAACCGGAAGCCGGTCATGTCGGGGGCGAGCGCATCATCGGAGAGCGCGATCCCGGCGTCGGCGATCGCCGTGCCGATCGCCTCGGTCAGCGGTGAGCTCCCTTCGGAGAACGCCTTCGCGCCGAAGACGAGGTAGCCGAGGAACTCGGCGATGTCGGCGACGGCCTCAGGCGCGAGAACGACCGCGTACCGGCCGGGGTCGAGCGAGCTGGGCAGCGCTGAGCGCTCGGCGATCGTGGCGGCGCGGTCACCGAGCGCCTCCGCGGCGAAGCCCCGCGCGTCGCGCGAGAGGTGCGACGCCCAGCCGCTGCCGCCGTCCTCGCCCATGGAGAGCACGGTTGCACGCACGTCGGTCGCCTCGCCGGCGACATCGACGCCGCGGGTGTTGGCGACCGCGAGCGTGTGGTCCCCGGTCGAGAGCGTCCCCGCGGCCTCGAGTCCGCGCACCGCCGACTGCCCGATGATCTCGGCGACGGCGGCCGCGCGCGCCTCCGGGCCCATCGCCCGGACCGCGTCCGCCCCGGGTGCGCCCGGCT
>CAYYLR010000170.1:0-2497 GCA_964472485.1 uncultured Coriobacteriaceae bacterium | reverse complement strand
TACATCATCAACAAGGCCGTCACCGACCGGGCGAGCGACATCCACGTTGAACCGCAGGAGAAGGACCTCCGGGTACGTGCGCGCATCGACGGCGTGCTGCACGAACTCATGCGGAGCCCGAAGTCGACCCAGCAGGCCATCCTCTCACGGTTCAAGATCATGGCCGAGATGGACATCGCCGAGACGCGCAAGCCGCAGGACGGTCACTGCGCGCTCACCATCGGCGGACACAAGATGGACTTCCGCGTGTCCACGTTGCCCACGGTCTACGGGGAGCGGATCGTGCTCCGAATCCTGCGCAAGGACAACATCCTCCTGCGCCTGTCCGACCTCGGGTTCCTGCCCGCATCGCTCGACCGGTTCGAGTCGTCGTTCCGGAAGCCCTATGGCGCCATCCTCGTGACCGGTCCGACCGGCTCGGGGAAGTCGACGTCGCTGTACGCGGCGATCAACGTGCTGAACGACCCCGGGAAGCACATCCTCACCGCCGAGGACCCTGTCGAGTATCGTCTGCCGGGCGTCAATCAGGTCCAGACCAACGCGAAGGCGGGCCTGACGTTCGCGCGCGCCCTCAGGTCGTTCCTGCGCTGCTCGCCCGACATCATCCTCGTCGGCGAGATCCGCGACCAGGAGACCGCGAAGATCGCCATCGAGTCCGCGCTCACGGGTCACCTCGTGCTGTCCACCCTGCACACCAATGACGCCGCCGGCGCGGTGACCCGTCTGACCGAGATGGGCGTCGAACCGTTCATGGTCGCCTCGGCCGTCGACTGCGTGCTCGCGCAGCGCCTCGCCCGCAAGCTCTGCTCGGAGTGCAAGCAGGAGTTCCAGCCGCCCAAGCAGCTCCTGCTCGACGCGGGCTACACCGAAGACGCGTTGCCCGAGCGCCTCTGGAAGGCGGTCGGGTGCAAGAAGTGCGGCGGCACCGGGTACCGGGGACGGCTCGGCGTGCATGAGGTGATGCTGATCAGCGAGGAGATCGGCGACCTCACCGTGAAGGAGGCGACCGCCGAGGTCATCCGCGAGGTCGCTGTGGAGCAGGGGATGCTCACGCTCAAGCAGGACGGACTCGAGAAGTGCCGGATGGGCCACACCTCCGTCGATGAGATCGCGCGGGTCATCGTCTAGCCGAGCGCCGCTCGCAGCTTCGCGGTATCCTGTGGGTGTCGCCGGCGAGGGTGGCGCTCACGTTCCGGATTGTCGCAGCCGATAATCGGGGCATCATCCGTACGAGAGGGGCTCGCACGATGGCCACGACCACGTTCAAGTACAACGTGCGCGACAAGACCGGCAAGGTCGTGTCGGGCAGACTCGAAGGCGAGAACCGCGAGGCGGTCGCCACCAAGCTTCGCCAGATGGGCTACATCATCCTCGATCTCGACGAGGACCGCCTCGCCCAACTCAACAAGATATCGTTCGGCACGTCGGTCAAGTCGAAGGACATCCAGATCTTCTCCCGGCAGTTCGCGACCATGATCAACGCCGGTCTCTCCCTCACCAAGTGCCTGAGCATCCTCGGAGCGCAGTCCGAGAGCAAGGAGATGCGCGAGGTCATCAACCAGCTCGCGAAGGACGTCGAGTCGGGGCAGTCGCTTTCCGAGGCGATGGCCAAGCACCCCAAGATCTTCCCGCCGATCTTCATCAACATGGTGCGCGCCGGTGAGACCGGCGGTGTGCTCGACGAAGTGCTCGTGCGCGTCGCCGATCACTTCGAGCAGGACGCCAAGCTCAAGGGGCGCGTGAAGTCCGCGATGACCTACCCGGTCGCCATGGGCGGTCTCGTACTGGCGGTCCTGGTGGCGATGATGGTCTTCGTCGTGCCGACGTTCCAGAAGATGTTCGACGACATGGGCGGCGAGCTGCCGCTCCCCACGCAGGTGCTCGTCGCGATATCCGAGGGTGCGCGCAGCTGGCCGGGCGCGGTCTTCGTGGCCGTGTGCGTTGGCGGCTTCTTCGCGTTCCGCGCGTGGAAGAGCACGGATTCCGGCAAGTTCATATGGGACGGGTTCCTGCTGCGCGTCCCGGTCTTCTCTCCGCTCATCCGCAAGATCGCGCTCGCCCGGTTCACCCGTACGTTCGGCACGCTCGTCTCCGCGGGCGTACCGATCCTTTCCGCGCTCGACATCGTCGCCGACACTGCGGGCAACGAGGTGATATCGCGCGCGGTGAAGAAGGCGCGCTCGGCCATTAGGGAAGGTGAGACGATCGCCAAACCGCTCGCCGAGTCTCCGGTGTTCCCCTCGATGGTCGTGCAGATGATCGCGGTCGGCGAGGAGACCGGTGCGCTCGATCAGATGCTCAACAAGATCGCGGACTTCTACGACGAGGAGGTTGCCGCTGGTGTCGAAGGACTCACGTCGCTGATCGAACCGCTGATGATGGCGTCGCTCGGCATCATCGTGGGCGGTATCATCATCGCGCTGTACATGCCGATGTTCCAGGTCATCACGCTCGTGCAGTAACCGACCGTTCGTCGGACCGCCCTCAAGCCGGCGCC
>CAYYLR010000169.1:0-2521 GCA_964472485.1 uncultured Coriobacteriaceae bacterium | reverse complement strand
GCGCTTCGATGACACGAACCCGATCAAGGAAGAGCAGGAGTACATCGACTCGATCATGACCGACGTGCGCTGGCTCGGCTTCGACTGGGGCGAGCACCTGTACCACGCGAGCGACTACTTTGAGCAGCTCTACGAGTGGGCGGTGCACCTGATCAAGATCGGCAAGGCGTACGTGGACGACCTTTCCGCCGAGGAGATCCGCGCGCACCGCGGCACGCTCACCGAGCCGGGAACGCCGAGTCCATGGCGCGAGCGCACCGTCGAGGAGAACCTCGATCTCTTCGCACGCATGCGTGCTGGTGAGTTCGCGAACGGCTCGCGCGTGCTCCGAGCCAGGATCGACATGGCCTCCCCGAACATCAACTTCCGAGACCCGGTGCTCTACCGGATCCTCCATTCAGCGCATCCGCGTACGGGCGACGACTGGTGCATCTACCCGAGCTACGACTTCGCGCACGGACAGTCGGACGCCATCGAGGGCATCACCCACTCGATCTGCACCCTGGAGTTCGAGGATCACCGGCCGCTCTACGACTGGTTCATCGAGAACCTGCCCGTGCCCCACGCGCCGCACCAGTACGAGTTCGCACGCCTCAATCTCACCCACACGGTGCTCTCGAAGCGGGTGTTGCTTAAGCTCGTGAACGAGGGCCGCGTACGCGGTTGGGACGACCCTCGGATGCCCACGCTCTCGGGCATCCGTCGCAGAGGATTCCCCGCCGAGGGGCTTCGCGACTTCGCCGGAATGATCGGCGTCGCACGGGCCGACAGCGTCGTTGAGATCGAGATGCTCGAGCATGCCGTCCGAGGCGTCCTCAACCGTACCGCTGAACGCCGCTTCGGCGTGCTCGACCCCCTGAAGGTCGTCATCGAGAACTACCCGGAGCAGACCGTCGAGTACATGGACGTGCCGAACAACCCGGAGGACGAGAACGCCGGGACGCGCCCGGTTCCCTTCAGCCGCGAGCTCTGGATCGAGCGGGACGACTTCATGGAAGACCCGCCCGCCAAGTTCTTCCGCCTTGCCCCCGGTCGTGAGGTACGGCTGCGCTCGGCGTACCTCATCACGTGTACCGGTGTCGCGAAAGATGCCCACGGCCGGATCGCCGAGCTTCGCTGCACGTACGACCCGGAGACCCGCGGGGGCAACGCGCCTGACGGCCGCAAGGTCAAAGCCACGTTGCACTGGCTCTCCGCCGCGTATGCCGTGCCCGCCGAGGTGCGACTGTACGACCATCTCTTCGCAAGCCCGTTTCCGGGAAGCGGTGGCCGTGAGCTCTTCGACGACCTCGACCCGGCGTCCGAGACGGTGCTCTCAGGCTGCTACGTCGAGCCGTCACTCGCCGACGTGCCGATCGGCCAGACGGTGCAGTTCGAGCGGCTCGGCTACTTCTGCCCGGATCCCGACTCCGCGCCCGATGCGCTCGTGTTCAATCGCACGCTCACCCTCAAGGATGCCTGGGTGAAGCTGCAGGCTCAGGGCAAGCAGGACGCGTAGGCGAACGCCCGTCAGAGGGGTGTGACGCTCTCCTCGCTCGATCCGCGGGCCAGCACGCGTTCGGCCAGAGCCGCGCCGGTCACGACTCCGGCGCCACCGAGAGCGACTGTGAGCATGAACATCGGCGCCTCGGCGATCTCGCCCGCGCCCGGCTGAACCGCCAGCACCGCGATCCCCACGACGTAGGTCACCATCACGGCGACCGATGCGATCCGCACCGCGTCGCGCATCGGGTGGAGCGGTCGCGGGAGCCTCCGATCCGCGAGGGCGTCGCGGACGAGCGCAACGGCGACCACCACCAGAACCAGCCCAACGAGGCTGGCGATGATCACGAGCTCCAATGGGAAGTCCGGGATGCGGGAGCCGATGAGCCTACGCAGCAGCCATACGAGGCCGCCGAGGACGACGAACGCTGCCGCCGCGACACCCACACCGAGGATCCCGCCCACAGCGGCAGGGACCGTCACCCTGCGGCCCGCAAGCAGCCACGCGACGATTGGGCCCACGACCGCCCCGCCGAAGAAGAGGATCGCGCTCAACAACTCGATCCAGGAAGGCACACGCGTGGACGAGAACACCACCTCGGTGGCGAGCATGACGACGCTCATGAACAGCGCATTGACCGCGCCGGACGTGATCGCCGCGTCGCCGATGACCGCGAGATCGTCGCGATCCAGGAACCGGTTCATTACGCTCCCCCTTCGTGAGATGAACGTCAGCGAGCGGTCAACCGGGATGAGTGTAGTCCTTTGCGGGGTCCGAATCCCGCACCCTGCTACAATCGGTCCGGGAGTGGGCCGTGCGGCCGCGCACCTTCGGGTGTGAGGAAAGTCCGGACTCCACAGGGCAGGGTGCCTGCTAACAGCAGGGCGGCGCGAGCCGACGGAAAGTGCCACAGAAAAGAAGACTCCGGCCCCAGGGCCGGAAAAGCTGAAACGGTGCGGTAAGAGCGCACCAGCGTCACGGCAACGTGGCGGCTTGGCAAACCCCACCCGGAGCAAGGGCGAATAGGAGCGGTCAAGG
>CAYYLR010000168.1:0-2614 GCA_964472485.1 uncultured Coriobacteriaceae bacterium | reverse complement strand
GCACGATGGATCCGGACGACTACGACCTCTCCGGCTTCTGCGTGGGCGTGGTCGACCGGCCGAAGATGATCACCGGCGAGACGATCGAGCCCGGTGATGTCATCCTCGGGCTAGCGTCGAGCGGGCTGCACTCCAACGGTTTCTCGCTTGTGCGCACGGTGCTCGTCGAGGGCCGCGAAGGCGAGCTCGCGCTGCCCCGGGTCGACCTCGGCGGCGTCACGCTCGGCGACCTGCTCCTCACGTCCACGCGCATCTACGTGAAGAGCGTGCTCGCCACGCTCGCCGAGGTGCCCGTCAGAGGCATGGCGCACATCACCGGTGGCGGCATCACCGAGAACCTCGACCGCGTGCTCCCGAAGACCTGCGACGCGCGTGTCGCGCGCGGCTCGTGGAAGGTGCCGCGGGTGTTCGATCTGGTGGCCGAAGCCGCGGGTCTCGGCGATGACGACATGTACCGGACGTTCAACATGGGTGTCGGTTTCGCGCTCGTGCTCGATGCGAAGCACGCCCCGGCGGCCGCCGCGAAGCTGCGCGCGCTCGGCGAGACGGTCGCCGAGATCGGCGAGATCACCCCGGGCTCCGGGACGGTCGTCTATGGGTGAGGCTCCGCTCGCGCGCCGCGGTCCCGCATCGCCGCCGCTCACGCTCGGCGTGCTCGTGTCGGGCGGCGGCTCGAACCTGCAGGCGCTCATCGACCGCATCGCCGACGGCACGCTTCCCGCGCGCGTCGCCGTGGTGGTATCGGACCGGGCCGACGCGTTCGGCCTCGAGCGCGCGCGTCTCGCCGGCATCCCCGCGGTCCACGTCGACCGCCCGGCGTACGCGGACGCGGCGGCGTTCAACGAGGCGATCGCGGCCGAGCTGCTTTCGCACGGCGTCGAACTCGTGGTGATGGCCGGCTACATGCGGTTGCTCGGCGCCCCGGTCCTCGGCGCGTTCCCGGACGCGGTCATCAACCTCCACCCGGCGCTCCTGCCGTCGTTCCCGGGCGCGCACGGTATCGCCGACGCGCTCGCCTACGGCGTCAAGGTCACCGGTGTCACGGTGCACTTCGCCGACGAGGTCTTCGACCGCGGACCGATCATCGCGCAGGAGGCGGTCGCCATCGCCGAAGACGACACGGCCGAGACGCTCGCCGCGCGTATCCACGCCGTCGAGCACCGGTTGCTGCCCGAGGCGGTCCGGCTGATCGCCGAGGGGCGGCTGCGTCTCGAGGGCAGGCGCGTGCGCGTCATGCCCGCCGACGGCGATCACTCCTCGGCGTAGTCGCGCTCGGTGAACCGCGGCGGGGAGGCTCCCTCGTCGAGCCGCCATGAGGACTCGAAGGTCGTGAAGTCGTCGTACCAGTCCTCGAGTTCGGCCGTGCGGATCCCGCGCATCACGATCCGCTCCTCGCTTGCCCGCGTCACCTGCGTCACCACGCTGCCGGGATGCGCCTGCGCGAAGCTCCGCGCGATCTGCTCCACCTCGCCGCCGTCGAGCACGGCTTCGGGGCCGAACGTGCGGCCGAGTCCGCGGTCGCGCGTCTGCGGGTGCAGCCACCACACGCCGCTCTCGGCGTCGCGATATGCGATCACGGGGTCGTCGGAGCCCCGGGGGCTGTCGGCCGGAGTGCGCTGGGCGAAGAACGTGATCATGAAGCCGGGAGTCTCCCGGTGGCGCGCGATGATGTGGAACGTCGACGCGCCCGACCCGCTCGCCGCGTCGATGGCGTAGTAGGTCTCCGCCTCGAACGCGGGGTAGAAATACGCCACCATCCGTTCGACATCCATCCGTGCGTCGGCCGCGATCTCGATGCGGCCCTGCACTGCTTCGGGCGAGGTGTCGACGTCCTCCTCGCGGATGCGCGGGTTGCCGAGCGAGTCGGTGGAGCCGTCGAGAATACCGGGGATCACGTCGAGTGAACCGACGGCGTCGGAGACGGCGCCGGTGAGCGACCAGCCGGTGCGGCCGCTCCCGGGCTCACCGGTGCCGCCCGTCAGGCGGCCGGACGGCAGCAGCGCGCAGCATGAGCCGACGGCGCATGTGACCAGCACGCCGAGCACGACGAGCACGATCCACCGGCGGCGGCGTGACGGTGCCTGTTCCGTCGCGCCCCCGGTGTCGCCCTCGGCTCCCGCACCTGCCGCCGCGTCCGTCCCAGTCCCGGCGGAACCCGTCACGTCGATCTCCTCGGCGCTCACACGCCCCCCCTTCGCCGTTCCCCGAAACGAGCATACCGCACCCGTGCGCGTCCACAAGCGGCGGAGACCGCTCGGTCATCGGCCACACCTCGGCGCTGTCTTACGGCACAATAGGCGGGCATACACGGGTCAGGGGTCTCCGCGTGCGGAGGCGGGAAAGGGGTCCACCGGGCATGGAGCAGGTCACCATCAAGCGCGCACTCGTCTCGGTCACCGACAAGACCGGCATCGTGGAGTTCTGCCGGGCGCTCTCCGATGAGTTCGGCGTCGAGATCGTCTCGACAGGCGGCACCGCGAAGGCGCTGGCCGAAGCCGGTATCCCGGTGCGTCCGATCGACGATCTCACCGGGTTCCCCGAGATGATGGACGGCCGCGTGAAGACGCTCCACCCGCGCGTTCACGGCGGATTGCTCGCCCGTCGCGACGTGCCC
>CAYYLR010000167.1:0-2648 GCA_964472485.1 uncultured Coriobacteriaceae bacterium | reverse complement strand
GCCCGGCGCGGCGCCTCACGCTCGCCGTGCGCAAGGTCGCGATCGCCGACGGCACGGTATCGAGCGCCGCCGGCGAGCGGGCCACCGCGAGGATGCTGGGCGGCACCTTCCGCGACGTGCCGTCGGGGTGCCGCCTCTGACGAGCCGGCGCGGCTGGGCGCTGCGTCCGGTCGGCGCCGCCCGCCCCGCAACGCCGGATGGTACCGGTGCCACCCGCGCCCCCGCCCCTCCGGTCAGTCGCCGGCCGGCAGGTAGTCGACCTCGTCGTAGGAGTCCGTCGGGAAGACCCACACCACCGTGCACGTGAGGTCGCCCCGGTTGCGCACTCCGTGCACCGCGTCGCCCGGCACGTTGACCACGTCGCCGGCGCGCAGCGGTCGCCACTCGCCGTCGAGGTGCACCTCCGCCTCGCCCCCGGCGACGTAGTAGACCTCCTGGGGGCGGTGGCGGTGCGGGTCGAGCACGGCTCCCGGGGGCAGCTCGAAGGTGCCCATGGTGACGCCGCTCGTGCCCGCTTCCGCACCGCCGACGAGCGTCCGCCAGCGGACGCGCGCTGCGCGGCCGGCGTCCTCGGGGTCGGACTCCCACGGCACACCGCTCTCGTTGCGGTGGATCACGTGCTCAGACATGGGCTCCCTCTCGTAGGCGCGGCGGCCACGAGCGGCAGGCCACCAGCGCCGTGGCTTCGCTCGTTTGCCGGCGCCTCGCCCGCTCGCTTGTCGGCCGGGCGTTGCCACAGGGGCATCGTAGTCGATGGCGCGGGTAGGTGTCACAGGCGGCCGTCGCTCGCTACGTCCTCCACGGACGATCGTATGGGGGCTCCGCCGCGACTCGTGCGATGGAGTCGCGCTGCAATCGCATCGGCATGGATGTCGACCGTCGCCGCCACAAGCCTGCGCCATAGTCGCTGGGGTGTCCACACACGTAGCGTGTTCGTCAAGCGAACAAGGTGATTGTGCGTCGAATCACAAGGTTCCTGACGTAATCGCGACGGGAAGCGACCGAAATCCGCCGAATCACTTGACATCTTCAAGGCAGGCAGGTACAAGAGAGTAGTCTCGGGAGGCCGAATGAGAATAGGCCAGAAGCCACGGCGACACATCGAGCTCGACGAGATCGATCGACGCATCATCTCGCTGCTGCAGCAGGACGGTCGTCGGACTCACGCCGACATGGCTCGGTTCGTCGGCACGTCGACCCAGACGATTCGCAACCGCCTCGACAGACTCGTCGACGGCGGGGTGATCGACGTCATGGCCATCGTCAATCCGGCTTCCATCGGGTTTGGCAAGGATGCACTGATCGTCTTGCGCGTCCGTCAGGGTCGCCTTCGTTCCGTCGGCGATCAACTCACCGCGCTGGAGCACGTGTCTTATGTAGGCTTCATGTCCGGCGAGTTCGACATCATGATCGAGGTCTACGTACGCGACGACGAGCACCTGTTCCGCTTTCTCACCGAGGACCTAGCCCGTATCAGCGATATCGAGAGCGCCCACGTGTGGACCGTCCTCCATACGCAGAAGTACAACTACGCATGGGCGAACCCGTTCGAGAGTTCCCTGACGGGTTCGCCCGACGGGCGATGGAGCACCGAAGGCGGGTCGGCGTGATCTGCGGGAAGACGCCTTGCACTCCGGGTGGTGCCGCTCTCGAGGCCGCACAACTGGCGTCGCCCTATGATCGCCAGACGTTGCGATGCCCGGGCCTGGTGCGATCGATTAGGTGCCCCCCAGGAACGCGAGACCCACTTCGGAGTCGAGCATGCGGTTAGGGACGCACGCGGACGCGGACGCGGTCTGGGCGGGACGTGCCGATTCGTTGCGTGGGCCGGCGGAGAAGCGGGGAACGTCGAGGGGGGCCCGGTTCCACCCGACGGCCCCGACGCAGGTGGCGCTGGACGACGTCGATCGGGAGATCCTTCGCTTACTGGGCGACGATGGTCGCCGGCCGTACGCAGAGATGTCGCGGGCAGTGGGAGTGTCGGAGGCCACCGTGCGCAAGCGCCTCGACCACATGGTGAAGGCTGGCGTGGTGCGAATCATCGCCGTGCTCAACGCGGCAGCGACGGGCTACCCGGTCGACGCCATCGTCGGCCTGCGCGTGCGCCCAGATCGCCTGCGCTCCGTGGGTCGCGAACTGGCCGCCCTCGAAGAGGTCGCCTACGTCGGTTACGTGACCGGCTCCTACGATCTGGTTCTGGAGATCATCACCCGGTCCAGCCGCCACCTGCTGGCGTTTCTGAGCGACGGCTTGGCCAACATCGACGGCATCCTGTCGGCGGACACCTTCGAGGTCCTGCACACCGAGAAGTTCAGCTACATGCGAGACCTCCCGGTCGGCGAGGGACCGGTGAGGCATCGGAGCGCGGAGTGAGTCGCGGACGTGAAAGTGAACTGATTGCGCCAGAGCATCCATGCGCCATTGAGAGCGGAGGAAGGACGGTCATGAGCACGGACACCAGGATTGATGTCCCGGGAGCAGTCGATCGCACGAGCCCGGAGTCCGAGCGGTTCGAGGCCATTAGGCTCGTCGCGCTCGCAAACGGGATGGACCGCGCCAAGGTCATTCCCACCACCATGATCGTCATCGAGAAGCGCGCTCAGAGAAGTGGCCGGGCGAAATCGGACAGCCCGATAGGTGATACTGCT
>CAYYLR010000166.1:0-2650 GCA_964472485.1 uncultured Coriobacteriaceae bacterium | reverse complement strand
CACCGGCGAGATGGTGACGTTCGAGGACCTGCTCGACGAGGTCGGGACCGACGCCGCTCGCTACTTCTTCCTTCGCCGCTCCACGGACCAGCCGCTCGACTTCGACATCGGGCTGGCCAAGGAGCGCTCGAGCGACAACCCGGTCTACTACGTCCAGTACGCCCACGCGCGCATCTGCTCCATCCTGCGCAAAGCGTCGGGCGCCGACAGCGCTGACGAGAGCGTGGATGTCTCGGCCGTGGCGGCGGCGATCGATGCGCATGCCGGCGCGCTCGCCCTGCTCGGCGCTGAGCCGGGTACGCTCGCCGGGGAGGCCGAGCTCGGTCTGCTGCGCAAGCTCGCCGAGTTCCCGGAGGTCGTCGCGCTCGCCGCGCGACAGCGCGCCCCGCACAAGCTCACGACGTACGCTGAGGACCTCGCCGCCGCCTTCCACCAGTTCTACACGCACTGCCAGGTGGTCGTGGACGACCCCGCACTGCGCTCGGCGCGTCTCGCGCTCGCGGACGCGTCGCGCATCGTGCTCGCTCGCGCGCTCGGCCTGCTCGGCGTGGGAGCGCCCGAGCGGATGTAGGCGTGCCGGGAGTCACCGTGAGTCAGCCTTCAGGACTCGAACGCCCGCGCCATTGCCGTGTCATACCCCTGTGCATACAATCCGTATGAAGACCGATCCGATGGTGCGAGGTGCGACATGGTGACCCGCGTGACGGTGACGCTGCCGGACGACATCCTGGTCCAGCTGGACGAGGTTGCTCATGCCGAAGGAGTCACGCGTAGTGAGGTCGTGCGCGAGGCGGCATCGACGTACCTCGCCGGGCGGAGCAGGTCACTCCAGGCCCGGCTGCGACAGGAGGCGGTCGCTGATGGACTGTCCTGGCTCGAGGCGGTCGGTACGAGCCACGCCGGGGACGGCGAGTCGAGCCTCGAGGTCCTCCGGGAACTCCGTGGGGGACGGGTCAACGATCCGCGCCACATGCCACATGAGGTGGGGGGGTGAACCGGGTCGTCCTGGACGCCTCGGTTGCCGTGAAGTGGTTCAGGTCCGAGCCGGGGTCCGACGAGGCGCGCGAGCTCCTGAGGCGGCACGGTGAGGGCGAGATTGTCATCACGGTCCCGTCGCTCTTCATCTACGAGTTCATCGGAGTGGCCACGAGGGTGCTCGATCCGACGGAACGCGACGAGCTGTGGCGCAGGTTCCTGGGCTGGCGGATCGTTGTGCGCGAAGTGGGCGAGTCGCTCATCGGCGATTCCATGCGGGTCGCCGATGAGCTCGGGTGCTCTTTCTACGACGCGGTCGCTCCCGCGCTCGCCGATGCGCTCGATGCGTCGCTCGTCTCGGCCGACCACAGGGCGCATGCGGGCTGGCCGGGGGTGACCATGCTCGGGTAGCGACACGCACTGTTTCGCCGCAAGGCCTACCGTCGTGTATCCTCACTCCCTACAGACGACGCTTCCCGGGGAGGACCCGTCATGGCAAAGCCTTCGATCTCACGACCGCCCGCGCAGCCCGACCAGCGCACGGCGACCGACCTGTTGCCCGTGCTGCCGATGACCGCCGAGGTCCGCGAAGGACGGCTGTGCATCGGCGGGGTCGACATGACCGAGCTCGCCCGCGAGGCCGGGACCGCGCTGTACGTCATGGACGAGGCGACCATCCGCCACCAGCTCTCCGAGTACGTGAAGTGGACTCGGTACCACTGGCCCGATGTCGATGTGGTCTACGCCGGCAAGGCGTTCCTCTCGCTCGCGATCGTCAAGATCGTCGAAGATGAGGAGTGCTGCTTGCTGTGCGCCTCGGGCGGCGAGCTCGCCTACGCCGTGCGCGCGGGCTTTCCGATGGAGCGCGTGCAGATGCACGGCAACAACAAGACGCCCGCCGAACTCGCCGAGTGCCTCGACGCTGGGATCGGCCGCGTGGTCGTCGACAACGTCGAGGAGATGGAGCGGCTCTCGGCGATGGCGGCCGAGCGCGGCGTCACGCAGAAGGTGCTCATCCGTGTCACGCCCGGGGTCGAGGCGGACACGCACGACTTCATCATGACCGGCGCCGAAGACTCGAAGTTCGGCTTCGGGCTCAACCAGGGGCTCGCGATGGAAGCGGTCAAACGCGCGGTCGCGCTGCCCGGCCTCGAGTTCGACGGACTGCACATGCACATCGGCAGCCAGATCTTCGCGCTCCACAGCTACGCCAAGGCGATCGAGGTCATGGTCGCGTTCATGCGCGACATCGAGGCCCAGACCGGGCATGCCGTGCGCATGCTCGACGTCGGCGGTGGTCTCGGCGTGGCGTATGGTGCGCCGGACGAGCCGTCAACGGTCAAGGACTTCGGCAAGGTCGTCGTCGACGGCATCAAGGAAGAGTGCGAGCGCCACGGTGTGGCGGTGCCGCGCATGGCCGTCGAGCCCGGGCGCTCGATCGTGGCGCGCGCGGGCGTGACGCTTTACACGGTGGGCTCCGTGAAGGAGATCCCCGGCATCCGCACGTACGTGGCGGTCGACGGCGGCATGTCCGACAACATCCGCACGTCGCTTTATGACGCGCACTATGAGGCGCTTATCGCGAACAAAGCGGACCAGCCGCGTGAGATGGTCGGCACGATCGCCGGCAAGCACTGCGAGAGCGGGGACATCGTCGTGCGCGACGCGCCGCTCC
>CAYYLR010000165.1:0-2681 GCA_964472485.1 uncultured Coriobacteriaceae bacterium | reverse complement strand
CACGTTCGAGAACCAGTATCTCGTGGACCTGACGCTGACCGAGCTCGAGGAGCGGCTGTCCAGGGAGGCGTTCAGGCGCCTGCACCGGAGCTACATGATCAACCTCAACGCGGTCAAGGCGATCAGCCGTGCGGACGGAGCGTACGTCGTGGTGGTCGCCGACAGAGATGAGACGCAGATCCCGGTCGCGCGCCGTCAGGTGCGGTCGTTCAGAGAGGCGGTGGGCATCTGATGCTCCGAGGTGGTTCGTTCATCCGCAGCGCGGCCGTGACACTGCTCGCGGCCGTCATCGTTTTCGGAGTCGCTCCCGCGGCGTTCGGCGAGCGCACCATAGCGCTCAGCACAGGGACCGTCGAGCTCGCGCTCGCGCCGGGCGGTGCGGCGGCCGAGACGATCGTGGTCGCCAACAACGGCGACGAGCCGCTCAAGGCGCTCGTCTACACCAACGATGTGACGTATGACGCGGCGGGTGCGCCGACGTACGTGAAGCCGACCGGCGCCCCGGGCGAGTTCAACAGGAGCCCCGCGTCCTGGATCACATTGCGCATGCCGGCAGAGACGCAGGTCATCGCCAACACGCCCTACATCGAGCTCGACCCGGGCGAGGAGATGCGGATCGACTTCGAGATGAAGGTGCCCAACGGCGCGACCCCCGGCGACTACAACACCATCATCTTCTTCGAGATGTTCGAGACCGAGACCGCATCGGGCACGTCGTCGCAGATCTCCGGCCGCATCGGTTCGCGGGTGGTCCTTCGCGTCGCCGGCGACGTCGTGGACCGTCTGGAGATCGCGCCGTTCTCGGTGCGCGGTCTCGTGATCGGCAAGGTCGTGCCGTACGGCTTCACCGTCACCAACGAGGGCAACATCGACAAGCGGATGATGACGTCGGTGGTCGTGCTCGACGGTTCGGAGAACGAGCGCATGCGATCCGTGGTCGAGTCCGAGGCGATCGTGTACGCCGGGAGCACGCGGGAGTACACCGCCGGCCTTGAGCTCCAGGGAGTGTCGTTCGGCAAGTACACGCTGCGCGCTGAGCTGGCCTACGACAAGGAGACCGGTACGGCGCCCGGCGCGACCGTGCCCGACCGCATCTTCAAGGACCGCTCCTTCTGGGTGGTCCCGCTGTGGCTGGTGCTGCTGCTGATCGCGGCCATCGGTGCCCCGGCGCTGTGGTTCTCGTGGAAGGCGAGCGCCGGGGCCGCGGCCCGGAAGCACCGCGACGTTTCGGTCGAGGGCCGGCCCGATGGCGCGGACGAGGATCCTGCGCCGTCTGTGGCGGATCGGGATGTCCATCAGGCGGCGGTGCGAGAGCCGAAGCGCGCACGTGCCGCTGTGCGCCCTAACGGCCGTTCAAGCGCGCGCGATTCAGAGGAGCGCGCCGCCATCAGGCAGGCGGCCCGGGAGCGTCTGGAGCACATCGACGACGAGCCGCTCGAGCGCCCCGCCCGACTCGACGGCGAACCGTCCGCCTCGAAAGGCGAGGGCGCCGGCCCGAGGGACTGGGCCGACGACCTCTAGGAACGGACGGGGTCGGAGGCTCTAGCGGGTGGCCTCCGCCACCAGTGTGTAGCCGAGGAGCGCGTCGGCTGCCACGCGCACGCCCTCGGAACCGGTCGCGGGGCCGCTGATGGTCTCGGCCTTCACGTTGCCGTCGGCGTCCAGGGTCTCGAGGGTGAGTGTCCACGCGGTGTTGGTGTGGACGGTGAGCCCCCCGTCGACCACGCTGGCCTTCACGAACGGGCTGACCGAGAAGCTGACGACGACGCTGGCATGATCGGCCGCTGCCAGTCCGGGGACTGCGATGAGAGCGGCGAGGGCGAGGGCGGCGATCGCAGCGACTGTCCGAGTCTTCGTCCGGGTGTCCGCGTTGGTCTTCATCGGCCCCACCCCTCTCCGTTCCTATACCGTTTATCGCCGACAAACGGACGGGAGGATGTGACGAACGGGCGAATCTGCCGCGCTGGATGATGAACGGCAACTAGAACGCGATAAGCGGTCGTGCGGGCGTGCGAGCACCACAGGGCAACGCCGTTCGTCTGGCGACGAACGTTCCGGCGGAGGACGCGCCACGGTGTGCGGGCGGCGGGGGTGCGAGGGCGCCGTGGACGGCGGGAGCCGCCGGGATGAGGCGCCGGGCGCGGAGACGCGGGGGGGGGCTAGCGCTGGACGGCGGTGTAGCCGAAGCGCGTGGCGATCGTGGTGCCCGCGGGCAGATCGAGCGCCTCGGGCGCCGTGAGGTCGATCGTGTAGCGCGCCGTGATCTCATGAACGCCGGGGGAGATGCTCGTGCCGAACCCGGGATCGACGGCGTGGCGGGCGATGCGCTCGCGGACGATCGGGGTCGCGCCGAGCGCGATGAGCGTGTCTGAGGAGTCGGTGAAGTCCCACGGACGGTTCGTGCGCACCCGGAAGCGCTGCACCTCAGGCGCGGTGTAGCGGCCGCCGGCGGCCAGGTCGCCGAAGGACACCGCGCCATCGGTGAGCACGGTGAGCTCGAAGACCGGGGCGATGCGGGCGGTCACGGTCACACTCACCGACTCCGCATCGGCCGGCGCCGGTGCGACGAGGAGGGTCATCGCGAGCACGAGCGGGAGTAGGGCCGCCGCGGGCCGCGCCATGCGGGTGGCGTCTCGCGCCATCGAATCCGTCTTCACGTGCTCACCTCCTCCTCGGTCGGT
>CAYYLR010000164.1:0-2682 GCA_964472485.1 uncultured Coriobacteriaceae bacterium | reverse complement strand
CGCTCACCGCGTCACAACCGGTACCTGATGGTGACGGGGATGGTGTACTGGTAGAAGGTCGTCGCGAACCCCGTGTAGGTAAGGGTCAGCACCACACCCAGCTTGTAGGTGCCCGGCGGGACGCTGTTGCCGGGGAACCTGGTTTGCAGGTTGAGCTGCCGCTGCACGCCGGGCGCCCAGTCGTTGACCGTCGTCGTGTACGTTGGCGCGGCGCCCCACACGTCGAGGCCGAACCGGTTGATCGGCTGCTGCCCGGTCGAGGGGTCGGCGGTGACCGCGACCGACACGCTGACGGAGGTCACCGGGGGGTCCGGGGACATGTCAGGGAACGTGTTCGGCGTGCGGACCTTGACCACGCGGTTGTGGTTGCGGGTGCCGTTGCTCGGGATGACGAAGAGCACCGTGACGCCCTCGTCCCGACCAGTCGCTGCGAGGTTCGCATTGGCCACCTGGTTCGCGTAGCCGGTATCCCCGTACGGGTCCGTGCTCTGCGAGTACAGGTGCAGCCAGCGGCTGATGCGGTCGATGCTCGCTTCCACCGTCGACTCGCTCGAGAAGGTGAAAGCTGCGCCCGAGCGGTCCGTCGCGGCAAGGGCCGCCGCGACGGCGGCGAGCAGCAGGAGTGCCGCGAGAAGCGTCGCCGGGCGTCTCATGACGTGCCCACTTCACGCGCGGCCTCCTCGGCGGCCTCCACCCACACGCGCCTCAGGATGCCCAGCGCCACAAGCACAGCCGGCAGCAGAATGAGCAGCACGCGGCCGACCGGCAGCGAGAACGCCGCGACGACGTAGCCCAGATACGGGATCTGGGCGACGTACCGTGGCGTCGTCGGAGTGGAGGGCGTCATTTCCCAGGGGTCGGGGCTCAGCACGTTGTCGCCCTGGGTGCGAAAGACCGGCTCGTCCGACTGGCCGCGCTCGATGCCGATGAGCCGGTGGGTGACCGGCTTGCTGCTGCCCGGCGGGGCGAAGGTGATGACGTCGCCGACGCGCAGCTCGCCCACCGGCACCGGCTCGGAGTAGATGAGCGCGCCCCGGCCGATGCTGCCGGTCATGGACTTTCCGGTGATCACATAGGTCTCGTAGCCGCGCGCCTTCGGGTACACCACGAGGAGCGCGGCGAGCGCGAGGGCGGCCAGCACGGTGGCGACGAACAGGATGTCGGTGAAGCGCCTGAGCCGCGGGCGCCGGGTGCCCGCCCCTGTGACCGCCGCGCTCACTGCGCCACCCCCGTGATGCGCAGCACGGCGGTCATGGTCGCACCCTGGTGCCCCGGCAGCGCCGCGGCCGTGGGGTACGTGAGGGTGAAGCGGAAGGTGCGTGACGCGCCCGTGGCGATCGCCCCCAGGTTCGCGTTCGTCAGCCCGGCGACGGTCCCGCTGTAGCGCGTCACCGGTGCTCCCGTGACGTCCTCGACCACGAGCTGCAGCGCCTGGGAGATGGCGGGCGCGGCCGGCGTGTCGGTCACCAGCACCGCGCTGAGCACATACTCCGCGCCGAGGTCGCCGCGCCCGGTGACGGTCACCGTTCCCTGCCGGGAGCCGCCGGGCCGCAGGCCGGCGGCGGTCACGATCACGGCGCCGTCCTTGTCGCTCTCGAACCAGTAGGTGCCCGCGGTCACCGTGTTCCCCGGGTTGCTGGTGAGGAAGGTGAAGCTCGCCCCCGAGAAGACAGTGCCGTGGACGATCACCGCGAGGGCGCCGAACACGGCCATCGTGAGCAGGCCGCGGCGCGGCGTGAGTCGTCTGAAGCTGTGCGGTGCGGTCGCCATGGCGTCATCCCCGGTGGGCGTACTCGGTGCGCTCCGTCGTGACCGGAACGCTGCGGGAGGGGCGGGGCCGGTGAGAGGCACCCGCCCCGCGCCTCCCGAGAAGGTCACGACGAAGGTCGGATCACGCGCGTGGTGCGCGCCCGATCAGGTCTGGACCTCGTACCAGTTGAAGCTCATGGTGAGCGACGCGCCCTTGTACAGGTTGTCGCCGACGAAATTCGCCGCCGGCACGCCGGTGTCGGCGAAGGTGACGCGGAACGTGTAGGTGTGCGACTCAGCCGGTGCCCACCTCCCGAGCGCGACCGGGCCGAAGGCGCCCGGGGCGCCGTTGTAGACGAGGTTGTTCGCCTCGTCGGTGATCCTGAGGGTCAGGGCGTCCTCGAGCTTGCCGGTGTACGCGGCGTTCCCGCCGTTGTCGGCGCCGCTCCGGCTCGACACGACGGCGCCGGTCACCGAGAAGACGCCGTCAAGGTTCCCGGTGTTCTCGATCACGACGGTGCCCGTGCGCACGTCACCAGGCTTCATCAGGTTCAGCGTCATGATCGCCGAACCGTCCTTGTCGTTGGTGTGCTCCAGCACGCCCGCCGTGAACACGTTGCCCGGGTTCGCCGTCCGGTAGTTGAAGACCGCGCCCGAGAAGATGGCCGCCGTGCCGGCGATCACCACTAGTGCGAGAGCGGCGAGAACCGCCCATCGATGCCTGCGCATCATGATCCCAAACCTCTTCATGCCGTGTACCTCCTGTGCGTCTACGTCTGATGCAGCGACAGACCCGCTGGTGCTGCGCCGCTGGATGATGGACCGCACGCCCCTCGCATGCGACCCGGAGGTCATCTCGGCACGAACCATGGAATCCTTTAGTAGGTTGTCGCCGTATTGAAGCCACGTAGGGGCGGATGTCCCCGTTTGGTG
>CAYYLR010000163.1:0-2744 GCA_964472485.1 uncultured Coriobacteriaceae bacterium | reverse complement strand
CGACCTCAAGTGGTGCGACATCCGGTTGCAGGTGGCCGAGCGCCGTTCGTAGCGCGCTCTCGATGCTGATGGCGAACGGCGGACCCCGTGCGGGTCCGCCGTTCGGCGTTACGGCTTGTCGACGGCATGCGGCCGCGTTTGCCGCGGCCGGTTCGGCTCGGCTACGCTAAGCTCTTGGGCTAGCGGGAAGGGACGGCTTCGTCGTGGCATCGATTCGAGTAGTGGGCGGGCGCCCGTTGTCAGGCGTCGTCACCGTCAGGGGAGCGAAGAACTCGGCGCTGAAGCTGATGGCGGCCGCACTCCTGGCGCCCGGGCGCTCGGTGATCAGGAACGTGCCCCGCATCAGTGACGTCGACGTGATGGCCGAGGTGCTCAGCGGTCTCGGCGCCCGCGTGGTGCGTGATGGCTATGACATCACGGTGGATGCGACGGATGTCGTCTCGGTCGAGACCCCGTACGAGCTCGTCGCCCAGATGCGCGCGTCGATCGTGGTGCTCGGCCCGCTCCTCGCCCGGTTCGGGCGGGCTCGTGTCGCGATGCCGGGGGGATGCAACATCGGCTCGCGCAAGATCGACATGCACATGCGGGGACTGGAGCATCTCGGCGTCGAGATCCATTTCGAGCACGGCTACATCGACGCGACGGCGCCAGGCGGCCTGGCGGGTGCTCCAGTCGTCCTCGACTTCCCGTCAGTCGGCGCGACCGAGAACCTCCTGATGGCCGCCGTGCTCGCCACCGGGACGACGATCATCGAGAACGCGGCGCGTGAGCCGGAGATCGGCGACCTCGTCGACATGCTCGTATCGATGGGGGCCCGCGTCAGCGGCCGTGGCACGTCGACGTTGCGGGTCGAGGGAGTCTGCTCGCTCAACCCGGTCGTCCACGCCACCGTCGGCGATCGGATCGAGGCCGGCACGCTCCTCGTCGCCGGCGCGATCGGCCGTGGACCGGTCAGCGTGCGCGGGTTCGATCCGGACCACCTGGAGATAGTGCTCGCGAAACTGGCGGCCGCGGGTTGCGCCGTCACCATGCACGCGGACGGTGCGACGGTGGAGCGCGCCGGACCCGTCCATCCCGTGGACATCGCCACGCTGCCGTACCCGGGCTTCCCGACCGACATGCAGGCGCAGCACATGGCGCTCATGGCCGTCGCCGAGGGTGGGTGCGTCATCACCGAGAACGTCTTCGAGAGCCGCTTCATGTTCGCCGACGAGCTCAAGCGCATGGGAGCCGACGTCAGCATAGAGGGTCATCGCGCGCTCGTGCGCGGCGTCCCTCGGCTTGAGGGCGCCCCCGTTCGGTCGCCCGACCTGCGCGGAGGCGCGGCGCTCGTGCTCGCGGGACTGATCGCCGAGGGCGAGACGCTCGTGACCGATACGCACCACATCGAGCGAGGCTACGAGGACTTCGTCGGCAAGCTCGCTTCGCTCGGAGCCGACGTCCGCGGGGTTGATGACTGAGGAGGCGTGATGCTCGACCGTGAGGCCGTAGAGCGGATCATCCCGCACCGCGAACCGTTCCTGCTCGTCGATAGGATCCTCGAGCTGGAGCCGGGCGTTCGCGCGACAGGCGAACTCGAGGTGCGAACCGATGCGTTCTGGGTGCCGGGTCACTTCCCGGCTCGTCCGGTGATGCCGGGAGTGCTCATCGTCGAGGCGATGGCGCAGGTCGGCGCCGTGGCGCTGCTCTCGATGCCCGGCAACGCCGGCAAACTCGCGTTCTTCGCCGGGATCGACAAGGTGCGCTTCAAGCGCCAGGTCGTACCCGGCGACGTACTCGCATTCGAGGTGGAGATCACGAAAGCCCGGTCTTCGATCGGGTTCGGCGAGGCGGTGGCCCGCGTGGGCGGGCAGACCGTCTGCTCGGGTACCCTGATGTTCGCCGTGCAGTAGGCCGCTATGAAACCGCACCCGCCCCGCGGGCCGGACGGAGGGTTCTGACGACATGGGACTCAAGGAACGCATCGAAGACGGCAGCGCCGTGCTCGCCGTCATCGGACTCGGCTACGTGGGACTGCCGCTGGCCGTCGAGATGGGCAAGGCGGGACATCGGGTCATCGGTATCGATGTCTCGGTTGAGAAGGCCGAGGCGATCAACGCCGGGTCGAGCTACATCCCCGATGTGCCAGCCGCCGACGTCGCGCGGCTCGTGGAGGCCGGACTGCTCGCGGCGAGCAGCGACTACTCCCCGGTCGCTGAGGCTGATGCGGTCGCCATCTGCGTGCCGACCCCGCTCAACACCATGAAGGAGCCGGACATCTCCTTCATCGAGTCGGCGATGCGGTCTGTCGCGCCGTACCTGCGCCCGGGGATGCTCGTTACCCTCGAGTCGACGACGTACCCGGGGACGACCGAGGAGATCATCAAGCCGATCGTCGAGTCCACCGGTCTCACGGTCGGCACCGACGTCTTCGTTGCCTTCTCACCCGAGCGCGTCGATCCCGGCAATCCCGTGTGGCTCACCAGGAACACGCCGCGGGTGGTGGGCGGTGTGACGCAGGCATGCACCGACATGGCGTGCGCCCTCTACGGCCGCTATATCGACACCGTGGTGCCGGTCTCCTCGACCCGCGCGGCCGAGATGTGCAAGCTGCTCGAGAACACGTTCCGCGGCGTGAACATCGCGCTGGTCAACGAGCTGCTGATGCTGTGCGAGCGCATGGGTATCGATGTCTGGGAGGTCATCGACGCCGCGAAGACCAAGCCGGTCGGGTTCATGCCGTTCTACCCGGGTCCGGGTCTCGG
>CAYYLR010000162.1:0-2839 GCA_964472485.1 uncultured Coriobacteriaceae bacterium | reverse complement strand
CCTTGTGTTTTTCGTTGACTTCGTTTCCCGAGGCCCCTATCTTCTCGACATCCGTCGCTCGATTCCTGTGGTGTCTTAGGTCGTACCCCAAGTCTGTCCACGAAAGGATTGACCATGACGAAAGCGAAGGCGGCAACCAAGAGCGTGATGTACCAGGAGCTGGCCAACGAGACCGGGCTCTCCCGCAAGCAGGTTTTCGAATCGCGGCAGATGCGCGACGCGATCGGGGCCCAGGTACGCGCCGAGCTGCCGCGCGAACCGCTCGGCGGCCTCCGTGCCCGCCACCACGACGAGGACCGGCCCTTCACGCCGGGCGGTCACGGCGGCGGTCAGGGCGGGGCGAACGAGCCCCGGGGTGGCGAGCGCCACGTCCTTCCCGTCGGCGAGCAGGGAGAGGCCGCGCGCGAAGACCGGGTCGCGCGCGAGCGCGGATTCGATGATGTCGAGCAGACGGCTCACGAGCGCTCCTGTCACACGCAGCACGAAAGCCCCGTCTCCGGTGCCGGGCGGGGGTCACGCCAGTGTAGGGCCGGGCGTGCGGTCGGTCAACGCGCGGCCCGATGTCGGGTACCATCAGCCCACCGGAGGAAGGAGCCGCGATGACGACACCCGAGCGTGCCGCCGAGATCGACGCGAGGCTTTCGGTCCGCTACCCGTACGCGAGCATCGCCCTCGGCTTCGAGACCGACTTCCAGCTGCTCGTGGCGGTCATCCTTTCGGCACAGACGACCGACGTCGGCGTCAACAAGGTCACGCCGGTCCTGTTCGAGCGCTTCCCGACCCCGGAGGCGCTTGCCGGCGCCGACCCCGCGGAGGTCGAGGAGATCGTCCATCCGACCGGCTTCTTCCGGAACAAGACGAAGAACATCATGGGCGCGGCGAGGCGCATCGTCGCCGAGTACGGCGGACGCGTCCCGGACACCATGGAGGAGCTGCTGACCCTCCCCGGCGTTGCGCGCAAGACGGCGAACATCGTGCTGTTCAACGCGTTCGGCAAGGCCGAGGGGGTGGCGGTCGACACGCACGTGTTCCGCCTGGCGCACCGGCTCGGCTTCTCGGAACAGAAGGACACCGACAAGGTCGAGCGGGACCTGATGGCGCTCTTCCCCCGTGAGGAGTGGGGCGCGCTCACCTATCGGCTCATCGAGCATGGCCGCGCGGTCTGCGACGCCAAGCGGCCGGTCTGCGGTCAGTGCGCGCTGAGCGACGTGTGCCCGAGCGCGTTCAAGGTCAAGGGGTGGCGCGAGAGCGCCTGACGGGATGGCCGTCTCAGGAGGTGATGGCGGCCACGGGACTACCCGAGCAGAAGCGCGACCAGCGCCCCGAGGAAGACGCCCGGCAGCATGTTGCCGACCGGTAGACGCTTGATACCGGTCAGGTCGAGTCCGATCGCGAGGATGAGCGCTCCGCCGATGGCCTCGATCGAGGCGATCACCGCCTCGGTGATGAACGGCTCGACCGCATGCGCGCCGAGCGCGATGCCGCCCTGCAGCACGAGGATCGGGATGACCGAGAGCCCCACGCCTGCGCCGAGCGTGGTCGCGAGCGCGACCGAAGCGACGCCGTCGAGCAGCGCTTTCAGCGTCAGCAGCGACGGATCGCCGAGTCCGTCCTGCAGGGAGCCGAGAACGGTCATCGCGCCGGTGCAGTACAGCAGGCTCGCCGTCACGAACCCCTCGACGAGCGTATGACCCTCGCCGGGGGCGTCTTCCGACGTGCCGCCCGCCAGCACGGGCAACCGTCGCGCGCGCTTCTGGAGCCACTCGCCGAACCGTTCCAGTGCTCGCTCGATGCCGAGCGCCTCGCCCGCAAGCGAGCCCACGACCAGCGAGCCGACGAGCACGAGCGCGGCGTAGTCCCCGAGGTGCGTCCGGCCGAGATCGGCGAGCCCGCCGAGCGCGATCGCCGCGCCGATGATGATCACCGCGACACCGATCGCGGCGAACGCGATCGTGCGGAACCGCTCTCCGATAAGGCGTCCGAAGATGAGGCCGATGGCCGTGCCGAGCAGGACCGCCCCGATGTTGATCGCTACGCCGATTCCCGGCATCTCACTCCCCGTCTCTCAACCAGAGCCGCTTGAGCTCCTCGGTCACCGCATTCGCGCCGGGCGGTAGTCCGTCCGTCCGGGCAGGATACCGCACCCGGCGACGGCGCGCCCGGGCTCCCTCGAAACACACGTCCGCGTCGAGCACCCGGGCGCCAGCGGCGCGGACGCGATCGGCCAACCCGTTGTCGGCCGTGACCACCGCGGAATCACCGCCCGTGACGAGCCGTACGATGAGATCGTCGGCCGGTTCGTCGCGCGAGTAGCGGACTTCGACCGCGCCGCGACGCTCGCCGGATCCGGCGGCACCCGTCACGCCGTCGAACACCACGATGATGGGTCCGCGGCCGAGCAGGCCGGCGCCTCGAGCCGCAAGCCGCGCGACGAGCGCCTCACGCTGTTCGTCGAGCGGGAGGGACGCGGTGGCCGGGTCGCGCCGGGTGACGTTGTAGCCGTCGACAAGGAAGCGCACGGCGGTCAGGCGTCCTCGATGCGCCGCTTCAGGCTGAGCAGCCACGCGGCGATCTCCTCGCCGCCCTCGAGCAGCGAGAAGTGCTGGATAGCGCATCCGTCAATCCCGTCACCATCGATATCGAGGTGTGCGACCGCCTGCCAGTAGATGCAGCGCTCGTGGTCGCACGCGTGGCCGGCCTCTCCCACCGCGTGGCGAAGCTCACACTCGTCGGTCATCGACCCTCCGTCAGACGCCATCGGTCTCGTGCATTGTACCGCCGGGGGGAATACACACCACAGCCGACGAGAGGAGCGGGACATGCCAGAACCCATCACGCT
>CAYYLR010000161.1:0-2881 GCA_964472485.1 uncultured Coriobacteriaceae bacterium | reverse complement strand
GCACGCGCGAGCGCGACCGCCTCGCGCGCCGCCTCCAGCCGCTCGGGATCGCGCGCGAGCAGCGTGACGTGCGCGCCGTAGCCGGCGGCCTTCACGGCGAACGCCAGGCCGACGCCCCTGGAGGCGCCGGTCACGAGCACGTGCGTGTCGGCCCAGGAGTCCATGCGGGACCTACAGGCCGAAGATGTGGAACCCGGCGGGCACGGTCCGTGCCACGACCGCGAGCACGATCACGAGGAGGAAAGCCACCATCGACAGGTACGCCGCCGATCCAGCCTTCCAGCCGCGGAGCCACCGCAGGAACTGGTAGGCGGCGTACGCCGCCCACACGATCCCGGCGAGTACGACCCGCGGATCGGCCCACCACAACGAGACGTCGGTCTCGATGGCGCGCAGCACGCCGAGCAGGAGGCCGCCGGTATAGGCCGGGAACGCCCACAGGACCGCGCGGCGCGCCAGCAGATCGGTCTGCGCCAGCGATGGCAGACGGCTGAGGAGCTTGCCGGGCCTGCGGCTCTTGAGCTGCCGCTCCAGAGCCACGTACGCGAGCGACGCCGCGGCGCTGACGGCGTATCCGGCGTTGGCGAACGCGATGAGCGCGACGTGTATGCCGACGCGCCAGCTGTCGAGCAGCGCGGCCTGGTCGGCGGGCAACTCGGCGAGCACGCCACGGCTCACGCCGAGCAGCTGCGCGATCAGCATCGCGAGCAGCGCGGCCGGAACCAGGACGACACCGTAGACGCGGACCTTGAGCAGGTGCTCGAGTGCGAAGTACACCATCACGAGCGCCCACGCCATGAGCACGAGCACGTTCGCGCCGGTGAGCTCGGTGCCATCGGTGGCGGACGAACGCAGACCGATCGACGCCGTGTGCAGCAGGAAGCCGGCACCGGTCGCGAACGTGGCGTACCACGCGAGCGCCTGGCGCTTGGTGACGATGTGGTACGCGTAGAGCACCGTGGCCGCCGCGTAGAGCGCCATCGACGCCCAGAACGCGACGAACGCTACCTGAAGCACGCTCCCACCTCCCCGAGGATGGTCCGGGTGCTACTCGGCGCCGGTGCGGCGCGCGAGCGCCGACTCGAGCACCTCGAGCTGCTTCGTGAGTCCGCCGAGCCGCTTGAACACGAGGCCGACGTAGATCACGAGACCGAGCCACAGCAACGCGTATGCGCCGGCGACGAGCGGCCACTGCGAGAGCACGAGCGAGTAGACTTCCTGAAGCGTCGGGTTCATCGGCACCTCACCTCTCCAACAACGTCTTGGCCTGCTCGACACGCTCGCGCAGGAGTACCTCGCCCATGCGCAACTGGTAGACCGCGTAGAGCATCGCGACCATGCCGATCTGGGCGATGATGAACGTTACGAGCATCGGCGGCTCGAGTCCGCCGCGCTCGATGACCGGATGATTCGACGGGATGAGCCGCGTGATGAAGAACGAGATCGGCGCGTCGATGAATCCGAGGATCGAGAACGCCGCCGCGTAAAGCGCCCGTCGTTCCTCGTCCTCCACGGCGTTGCGGAGCACGAAGTACGCGATCACAAGCAGCGTCATGATGAAGTACGTCGTGAGCCGCGGCTCCCAGTCCCACCACACGCCCCAGGCGGCCCTGGTCCACAGGATGCCGGTGGCCATCGTGAGTCCGACGAAGAGCAGCGTGACCTCCATCGAGACACGCGCCTTCGTGTCGTACTCGCGGCGCCGCGTCATGATGAAACGGATGCTGTAGAAGGCCGCAAAGCCGAAGACGATGAACGAGATCTGGGCGACCGGAACGTGGATGTAGAAGATCTTCTGCCCCCAGTCGGGCCGTCCGTACGTGGAGCCGAAGACGGTCGCGGTCTCGAACTCCTCCGCCGTGATCGTGACATCGCCGTTGGCGGTCGCCACGGTCGCCGACTCGTCGGTCACCTCGAGCAGGTCGCCGCGAACGGTCTCGCCGTTGGCCGTGATCGCTACGTCGAAGCCGACGTAGCTCTGCAGGTAGCGCTCCTCGTCGATCTCCTGCTCGAACGGTCCCTGGTAGCGGACCGAGTCGACGCGCTCGGCGGTGCGAACGAACCCGAAGTCCGGAACGCCCGCCCAGAAGAACGCGCCGAGGAACGCCGTGGTGGCCAGCAGACCACCTATGACGAGCGCGATGAGCGCCCTGGTCATCTGGGACTTCACGTCGCCGTCCGCCTCCTTCGAGATAGCCTGCGCGGGAGCCGCCTAGGCGCCCACGACGAACTCGTACAGTCCATATGACGCGAGCA
This sequence comes from uncultured Coriobacteriaceae bacterium, assembly GCA_964472485.1. Taxonomy (GTDB): domain Bacteria; phylum Actinomycetota; class Coriobacteriia; order Anaerosomatales; family Anaerosomataceae; genus CAYYLR01. Next base: position 625 of record CAYYLR010000161.1, on the reverse strand, counting down.
ACATGATGACATCGTACCCGACGACCCACGCCATGCCCGTCCAGAACGCGGTGAGCGCATCCGGGCCTCCCACGAACGCCGCCGCCGTCGCGGTGACGGACCCGAGGAGCAGCGGATAGATCAACGGGATGAACAGCATCGCGAGCACGAAGTCCTTGCCGGTCGTGTTCACGGACATGGTAGCGAGCAGCGTGCCCACGCCCGCTATGCCGATCGAGCCGCCCACGAGCACGAGCGGCACGAGCGAGAGCGAGGCGAGTTCGACGCCGGTGCCCTGCAGGAACAGGAAGCCGAACACCGGGATCGTGAGCACCTCGACGATGAGCAGGAAGATGAGGTTGCCAACCATCTTCGCGAAGAAGATCACCGGGCGGTCGACCGGCGAGAGCAGCAGCGCGTCAAGGCACCCCTGGTCCTTCTCGTGCACGAGCGACCGGTTGAGACCGAGCAGCGAGGTGAAGATGAACGCGAGCCACAGCAGTCCGGCGGCGATGTCGCGCGGATCGAAGTTCGAGCCGGCCTGAGAGAGCGCGACGAAGTAGACGACCATCGTCAGCAGCGAGTAGAGGCCCATCGACATGAGCATCTCCTTGGTGCGGAGCTCCATGACGATGTCCTTGCGCAG
>CAYYLR010000160.1:0-2883 GCA_964472485.1 uncultured Coriobacteriaceae bacterium | reverse complement strand
CGCCCTTCCGCCCTTCGCCTCGAGGTAGCCCTTCGTGGCGACCTCCTTCTCGGCCTCGTCCTTGAACTCCTTGATGCCCGCGCCCCACGCGTCGGCCTTGCTCTCGCTCTTCACGATGGTCTTGAGACGCTCCATCGTCACCGCGTCGCTCCCCGCCATCTCGCTGAAGATGAGGCCGAGCAGCGCGCGCTCACTCGACGCCAGTCCGGTCTCGCGACCGCGTGACCGCGTCAGCCGGTACGTCTCGACGTCTTTGGTGGTGAGCCCGAGCAGCTGCTTCTTCTCCTCGGTGACGCGCTCGATGCCGACGACTCCCCGATCGATGAGGTCCATGAGCGTCGCGGGCACCGCCGTGTCACCCGCCGCGCCCATGTTCATGAGCGCCGAGACCTGCGCCGGCGGGAGGTCGCTCGGCAGGTCGCGGTAGTACTCCCCCTGGAACCGCGGCGTGTGTTCCTTGCCGTGGGAGCGCCAGTAGCTGAACGTCCAGCCGAGCGCCGCGAGCGAGCCGAGCAGCACGAGCCCGATGGACCCATAGGTCGCCACGCGCGCGGTCGCGCGCTCCCGGTTCGCCTCATCCGCCCAGCGCGCCTCCTCGGCGAGCACGGCGTCGAGCCGCGGCTGCGGAACGGGCGCGGCGGCCGGAAGCGCCTCGGCGGGGAACAGCACCCGCCCCTCGACGAAGGAGCCGGTCGGCAGCCGCTCGATGGTGAGGTCGACCGTCCCATCGTCGTTGAGCGTCACGTCGCCGGTGAGCGGCCCGTGGGCCCACGCGCGCACCTCTTCGCGCGAGCTGACGCCGGGCAGCACGATGGTGACACGGATGTTCTCCGAGTCCAGCTCCCAGCGGTCGCCGACGAACTTCCAGTAGAGCTCGGCGGTGTCTTCCCAGCGGGTGGCGGCGTTGCTCACGACGTACTCGAGGGTGAGAGGGTGCTCGGTGTCGGCCGCCCGGAAGAACGCACGGACATCGAGGTACGAGCCGTAGTCAGTGACCTGGTACGTCTGCGCTGGACGGGTGTCGCGCGCCGACGGATCGTCCGTGCGCGCGTACGCGCCCTCGGGGCCGCTCACCCGGATGTCGCTGATGCCGCCGGCGCCCTGGTCGAGCTCCCAGTATGCGAACGTGAAGTCCCCGCTGAAGTCGAACGTCCGGCGCTCGGTGACGCGCATCGTGCCGCTCACGTCGACCACCGCGGTGATGTCAACGGCCGTCATGCGGTACGACTTCGCCCAAGCGGCGCCGGGAAGGCCGAGCGCCACCGCGGCGGCGACGGTGACGAGCACGCACGTGACCAGTCGCCGGAACGATCCGCTCACAGTCACTCGGCCTCCTTCATGTCCTCGCGCTCAGCCGCGCCCGTCGCGCAGCCGCTGGAAGAACGCCGAAAGCACCTCGCCGCACTCGTCGGCGCGGACTCCGGCGATGACCTCGAACCGATGGTTGAGCCGGGGGTCGCAGGACAAGTCGAACAGCGTCCCGACGGCTCCCGCCTTCGGATCGTGAGCGCCGTAGATGAGCCGGTCGATCCGCGCGTTCACGAGCGCGCCGGCGCACATCGGGCACGGCTCGAGGGTGACGTACAGCGTGCAGTCGTAGAGGCGCCACCTGCCGAGACGCTCGGCGGCCGCGCGGATGGCGATCATCTCGGCGTGTGCGGTGGGATCGTGCGCCTTCTCGCGCGCGTTGCGCCCCCGTGCGATGACGGCACCATCGCAGACGAGCACCGCCCCGATCGGCACCTCGCCCTCGTCGGCGGCGCGCCGCGCCTCGTCGAGCGCCATCCCCATGTATGCCGCGTCAGCGTCCATGCGTCGATGCTACACCAGCCGTCGGGGCGACAGCAGCCGTACGCGCCCGCTCTCGGCGTGGCGCGCTATACTCCACGTGCGTGGAGGGGTGGCAGAGCGGTCGATTGCGGCGGTCTTGAAAACCGCTGACCCGCAAGGGTCCGTGGGTTCGAATCCCACCCCCTCCGCCACGCGCGCTCAGCGCCCGAGCACGAGCCGCCGCATCGGCCGAAGCACGCGGCCGCACTCCCACTCGCGGGCGATGAAGTACGCGAGGAGCGCGCCGCCGATCAGATCGATCGTGTAGTGGCTTCGTGCGACCAGCATCCCTGCGGCGACCCCGAAAGCGAGCGCGATCTCGACGGCCCGAAGCTGCCGGTTCGTGCGAGAGAACGCCACGAGCAGCGACATGAGCGCGATGTGCCCGGACGGGAACATCCCGTACTGGAACACGGGGAACGCCGCGGGCGCACCGTCGTTGGCGTTCGCCAGCGGCGTGAGAACGATCATCGCCGCACGCAGCGCGTACATGACCGCGACCATCGTCAGGTACTCGGGCACCCGATCACGGTCGCGTGTCAGCGCGTAGACGCCGAAGCTGAGCACACCGGCGGTGATCATCACCGAGGTGAGCTCCCGGGCTCCGCTCAGATGGGGCAGCCACGACAGCAGCAAGTCATCGGCAAGCGGCCTGAGGGGGAACCTGGCCTGGATGAACCTGCTCGCCGCCTCCGTCGCAACACCCGAGAGGGCGAGCAGCACGCACGACGCCCCCCACGCCCTGAGCCCGGGCCGCGCGTGGTCTTCCGAAGCCCGGCTGGCGCGCATGCAGCCTCCGTCCTGGTGCCGCTCGGGTCACACGGAGACCATACCCGTCTGAGCGACGCGCCCTTCCACGCGGCGTGCCCATCGCCTCCTCGGCGTGTATAATCGCTTCCGCGTCTCTACCATGCGGAGAGTTGGCCGAGTCGGCTGAAGGCGCTCGCCTGCTAAGCGAGTAAGGGGTTGATTACTCCTTCGAGGGTTCGAATCCCTCACTCTCCGCCATGTGATGTCTCAGGACATCGTGGACAGATGTGTCACGTCATCGTG
>CAYYLR010000159.1:0-2892 GCA_964472485.1 uncultured Coriobacteriaceae bacterium | reverse complement strand
CAGTGGTCTCGGGAATCGCCAAGATCACCGCGAGCGCCTCAGACCAGAGCGGAATCGCCCGCGTCGAGTTCTTCGTCGGCGATACGCTCCTCGGCTCGTCAACCACGGCGCCGTTCTCGACGAGCTGGGACACCCGTAAGTGGGCGAACGGTGACTACGTGATCACCGCACGCGCGACGGACACCGCCGGCAACGTTGGGACCGCGTCGGTCACGGCGAGCATCGCTAACGGCGTGAAGGCGCCTCCCGGCAAGAGCAAGTAGCCCGCATACTGCCCGACCGTCAGCCACAAAGAGCGGGGCCGCCCGGCGGGGCGGCCCCGCGTCGTCTCGTGAGCGCAGATGCGCCCTACGGGCAGATCCCTACGGCTTCACGCTGTTCCAACCAGCGATGCCCAACTCCACGGCCAGCTTGGGATTCGCAGCGTTCCAGCACTCCGGCTTCCAGTCCGGCAGCCACTCGTCCTTGCCGGAGTTGTTGAACTCGTCTAGCACGCCTCCGATGTACCTTATGTCATCGATGTTGCCGATCCTGAGCGCAAGGCGAGCCGCTTCGATGATCGACATCTCCGTGCCCTTCCAGTTGATCCTCGGTGCCGCGGTACCGAACCCCGTGTTGAGAATCGCAGCGGCGAGCTGGCGCGAGGTCTGGTACTTCGCCTTGTTGAAGTTGCTCATCCTCGGAGCGCCCGACATCTGCGGGTAGTTGAGGATCGCCATGACCTGCTGGATGCTTCTGAGGCTTGTCCAGCCGATGTTGATGGAGCCGCCGAGCTTCTCGGTGAAGACGGCCCTCGTCATGCACGGATGTGTCGACCAGTAGCCGATGGTGCGCGTGGCACCCTTGGGCTCCCAGATGTTCTCCATCTGTTCGCCCGTGATCAACTCGCTCTTAACCGACGACTCAAGCACGTCATCCCCGAACTTGTAGTAGATGGTCATGCCGTCCACGAGAGTGGTGCTACCCGTCCAGACACCAGCGGGGCCCTCCACAAGCGCGACTCGCTCCCACGGACCGCTCGGCGACAGACTCCATGCGCCCCAATACGCGCCACCCACCGGAGTCCTGTTGGGCGAGATGACCTTCCAGAGCTTGAGGGTCTCGACGTCCGTGAGCGCGTTCTCTTTCGTCGTGCGCCCCTCGATCGTCTCGGTCTGGAGATCGCCAAGTGTCGAATACGAGTAGGTCGCGCCCGTCACCGTCTTGCCGGTGCCGGAGACCTCCCAGTAGTACTCGATGTCGGTCTTTGCGCCGAAGACGGTTTCCGCGCCGAAGACGCCGCCCGCGTCAATAGCCAGATCCACCTTCTTGAAGTCAGTCTCGCCGACCGCACGATAGTAGGCCACGACTGTGAGGTCATAGAGGCTCGCCAGCAGTCTCGGCGGCGTGAAGGTCCAACTCTTCAAGTGCAGCGCGAACTTGTTCACGTACGGCTCGGTCGCTTCGAGGCGAAGCGTCTCGGGACCGAATGGGCCGAACTCGTTCGGCCCAGCCAAGCCGCCGACAACCCACTTCCACCACAGCTTCGTGCCGTCGACATGATATGTCGTTGCGGTCCACACGCCGTCCGCGTCGCCATCAGCGAGCGACACGGCGACCCACTCAGCGCCAACTGCGGGATCCTTCTCGCTGTAGTACGCCGTGTACGTGTAGTCGCGACCCGCGAAGTCGTACGGTGCCGTGAACTCCCAGGACTTCTTGACCTTGTTGTCTGAGCACAGGCAGAAGCTGACGTGGCTGACGCCGTAGTAGTAACCGCTAGGGCCAACGGGCGCGTGCAGGCCACTGTCCGTCTTCACGCCGCCTAGCGACGTGTAGTTGTAGAGGTTGCCGCTGGGGCCACCCTTCACATACACGTAGCCGGCCTTACCGCCCTTGACGGTAAACGACACAAGTTGACCGGCGTCACTAGCTGTGATGGTGACCGAAACGGTCACGTCGCCCTTCTGGGTCGGGTCTGCGCAGCTCGGGACGTCTTTGAAGGTGTAAGTTGACGTGCCGCCGACTTCAGGAATCCAAGGTTCCGTCGAAGCGCCTCGGCTGTCGAACTTGTAGTCCGCCGGGCAGTTCGTTGGCGAGCCGGTCAACTTGAAGTTCGCGTCGTACCCTGTCGTTGGCTCGACCAGCGGTCCCGCTTCCGCCCCCGCCGTGAGCGCGCTCATCGGCAGCATCATCACCACCAGCGCAGCACAAACCAACCATCGAATCGCCTTGTTCATAGGACATGCCCCCTGCCACATGGCGCCGAGCGGACGCGTCCGCCTCGGCCCGGACCGATTTACCCGAGTCGGTCTCACCACTGGCTACCCGTCGAGCGCTGGGTGACCGCGCTAGCTCGGCAGGTCATCGCCCCCCGGCGTCGCCTGAACGGGAGCGAACCACCCCCCGGCGACCAAGGGTAACGTTACCCAAAGCAGGAGCCGCGAACAGTAATACCGCAGGATGATTTCCGTTCACGCGGGTATGAAAGTAGCCGAGCGGTCTGAATCGACTGACGAACGGTCTCATGCGCCGTCGCAAGTCCCCTCCTGCGCGGCCGCTCCGTGAACGAGCGCCTCAAGCGTGGGCTCGTAGGCGTCGCGCAGATCATCAATCGAGACGTCGAGTCGCTCACAGACGGTCAAGCGCTCCCCGCCCACCTCGCCAATCACGCCGAAGGGCACGCCGGCGTCCGTCAGCGCGTCAACGAACGCCGATGCGTCTTCTTCGCCTACCGTCACGACGATGCGGCTCTGGCTCTCGCCGAACAGCGACGCGACCGGCGGCAGGTCGTCGTGCAGGTGCACGTCAGCGCCGATGTCGCCCACGAGGCAGCTCTCGGCGAGCGCGACGGCGATGCCGCCCTCGGCGCAGTCGTGGGCGCTCTTGACGAGTCCGGCTCGGATGCCCATT
>CAYYLR010000158.1:0-2997 GCA_964472485.1 uncultured Coriobacteriaceae bacterium | reverse complement strand
GCAGCGCGACGTCCATGATGACCTGGTCGTATGCCCGCTGGAGGAACGTCGAGTAGATGGCGACCACCGGCACACGGCCGCCGTGCGCGAGGCCGGCCGCCAGGCCCACCGCGTGCTGCTCGGCGATCCCGACGTCGTAGAACCGCTCGGGGAAGGCGTCGGCGAACCACGTGAGCCCTGTGCCCGCCGGCATCGCCGCCGTGATCGCCACGATGCGGTCGTCGGTCGTCGCCTCGGCCACGAGCGCCCGGCCGAACACCTCCGTGTAGCTCGGAGCGCCTCCCCCGTTCGCCCTGCCCGTCTCGACGGAGAACGCGCTGATGCCGTGGAAATCGTCCGGGCGCGCCTCGGCGTGGTGATAACCCATCCCCTTGCGCGTCACGGCGTGGATGATGACCGGGCCGTCGGCACCGCTCGCCCACGTGACCGCGTCCTGCACCTGCTGCACGTCGTGGCCGTCGATCGGGCCCACGTACTGGATGCCGAGCTCCTCGAAGAACATGCCGGGGACGAGCAGCTGCTTGACCGAGTCCTTCGCCGCCTCGCCCGCCGCCACCATCGCCGCCCCGATACGAGTGCGGGCGAGCGCCGATTCGACATCATCTCGGAGCCGCCGGTAGCGCCGGTCGAGCCGCACGCGCGCGAGGTAGCTCGAAATCGCTCCGACGTTCGGCGCGATCGACATCTCGTTGTCGTTCAGCACGATGACCAGCCGCGCCCGCACATGCCCGGCATGGTTCAGCGCTTCGAGCGCCATCCCGCCGGTGAGCGAACCGTCGCCGATGACCGCTACGACCGTTTCGGACCCGCCGCGCAGATCGCGCGCCAGCGACATGCCGAGCGCGACCGATATCGAGTTGCTCGCGTGCCCGGCGTCGTGGACGTCATAGGGGCTCTCGTCTCGCTTGGGGAATCCGCAGAGACCCCCGTAGGTGCGCAGCGTGGCGAAGCGGTCGCGCCGCCCGGTCAGCAGCTTGTGCACATACGCCTGATGTCCGACGTCCCAGACGATCTTGTCGGTAGGGCAGTCAAGCGCACGGTGGAGTCCAAGGGTGAGTTCGACCACCCCGAGGTTCGGCGCAAGGTGACCGCCCGTTTCGGAGACGGTCGCGATCAGCTTCTCGCGGATCTCGGCCGCCAGACGCGTCAGATGCGCGGCATCGAGACCCTTGAGTGCTTCCGGGCTCTCGATCGTCTCAAGGATGCGCTCGTCGCTCACTGGGTATCGGCCTGCTCTCGCCGGTGACGGGCCGTCAGCCGCGGGTCTTCTCTGGCACAGCATCGTAGCATGGCGCGCCCCGGCCTCCTCGGACGGTCACGCTGCTGTAACGAGCGCGTCAGTCGTCTCCCGAGCCGGCGTCCTCGACCGCCTCATCGTCTTCAGCGCCGTCCGCCTCGGCGCCATCGTCCGGTCGCACCGTCGACGCATCCCCATCGCCGGCCGCGGCACGCGCAGCGTCGCCCTCCGGTGCCCCCGCATCCGCGGAACCGGCGCCACGACTGTCGCTCAGGTCGGTGTGGTCGACGAGCTCGGTGCAGATGTTGGCCAGCCGCACGCCCTCCTCCAGCAGGTCGAGGCTCTTCTCGAGTGAGGTGTCCTTCTTGCGCACCTCGCCCACGATCTCCTCGAGGCGGACCCGTGCCTGCTCGTACGTATAGCGCTCATCGGGCATGTGCGGTTACTCTCCTTCGTCCCTCAGGCCGTCGTGCGAGCCGCCCTCGTCGCCACGGTCGGTTCCACCGAGAGCCTCGCGGTGACGCTCCGCGATCCGGCCGAGCACACCGTTCACGAATTTCGATGAGTCGTCACCGCCGTAGGTCTTCGCCATCTCGACCGCCTCGTTGATGACCACCGAGTGCGGCACCTCCGGTTCGTGAAGGATCTCGTAGACGGCCAGACGCAGGATGTTCCGGTCGACGAACGGCATGCGCATCAGCGCCCAGTGCTTGGACGTCTCTTCGATCTCCTGGTCGATGGTCTGCTGCTCACGCTCGGTGCCGAGCACCAGCTCGACGCAGTACGCCGACGGCTCGCCGTCCTCGGTGTTGTACACGCGCGCGTCGAGAATGGATCTCACCGGCTGCTCGGTCATGTCCCGCTGGTAAAGGATCTGCAGCGCCTGCCGACGGGCGCGGGTGCGTTCGAGCATGGGGGCTGCCACCGTCAGGTACGCCTCTTACCGTTCCGGGAAGGAGATGCCGTCGATGTACACATCGACCGACGCCACCGGCTGACCGGTATGCGTACGCAGAGCGTCGATCACCGCTCGCTGCACGTCGGTCGCGATCTCTCGGAGCGGCCGTCCATACGCGGCCACGATGCGCACGGCGGCCTTCATCTCCTCGCCCTCGGCCGCGTCGACGCATACACCTCTCGCCGAGGGCTTCGCGACGAGTCCGGCGAGCGAACCGGCCGCGCCGGGGATACCCGCCACTCCGTCGACGCCCTGGGCCGCCACGGTCGCGATCGTCTCCAGCACGCCGGGCGCGACCCCGATTCCATCGAGCGTGATCTCGTCCGCCACCGTGCCCTCCTTCACTGAGCCCGGCCCGGCGCGAGGAACGCGGCCAGGTCCTCAGGCTTCACGTGCTGCTCGACGAAATCAGTATAGACCTCGCCGGACACGAAGTGCGGTTCCTCGACCACATACTGGTGGAACGGGATCGTAGTGGGGATGCCGATGATGATGAATTCGTCGAGCGCCCGGCGGGCGCGCGCGATCGCCTCAGCGCGGGTCTCACCCCACACGACCAGCTTCGCGAGCAGTGAGTCGTAGTTCGGCGGAACGGTGTAGCCGCCGTACAGGTGGCTGTCCACGCGCACGCCGAAGCCGCCCGGCGGATTGAACACCTCGATCAGCCCGGGATGCGGGCGGAAGTTGTTCTGCGGATCCTCGGCGTTGATGCGGAATTCGATAGCGTGACCGCGCAGCTCGAGCGACGACTGCTCGGCGTGCTTCATGCGCTCACCGCCAGCGATCCGTATCTGCTCCTTGA
>CAYYLR010000157.1:0-3046 GCA_964472485.1 uncultured Coriobacteriaceae bacterium | reverse complement strand
TGACGCCGAATGAGCGCAGGAGTTCGAGCGTGTCCTCGGACTCCACGCACTCGGCGGTCACATCGATCCCGAGGCCCGAGGCGAGCTCCACCATCGACTTCACGACATGCTGATCGCGGCGATTGGCGGTCAGCTCACGGACGAACGACCCGTCGATCTTCAGCGCGTCTATCGGAAGGTTGCGCAAGTAGTAGAAGGACGAGAATCCTGACCCGAAGTCGTCCAGCGTGACGCGCACGCCGGTCGCCTTCAGGCTCTCTATGAACGCGCGGGCCTTCACCATGTCCACGACGGCGGCCGTCTCGGTGATCTCGATTCCGAGCCGCTTCGGATCGACGCGGCTGCGCGCGAGCTCCCTGGCCACCATCTCTGGGATGTGCGGGTCTGAAAGCGCCTTCCCGGAGAAGTTGACGTCGACGCAGATCTCGCTGTCCGCCGGGAGCGACTCGAGCAGCGCGATCGCGTACCGGATCATGTGCGTATCGATCGCGCCAATGAGACCGAGTTGCTCGGCGACCGGAAGGAACACGCCCGGGGGCACGATGCGCCCACCTTCACCCTCGAGCCTGACGAGCAGCTCGTAGCGATCCACGCTGCCCGACTCCAGCTCCACGATCGGCTGCCAATGAACGATCAGTCGTCCCTCCCGCAGCGCGGATTCGATCTCGATCGCCCAGTCGAAACGGTCTCTCAGCTCCGCATGCCACTCGGCGTCGGGCTGATACACGCAGATCCGGTTCCCGCCCTCGCCCTTCGCGCGGTACATCGCGAGATCCGCGCGGGCGAGCGCCTCCTCGGGGGTCGTCGCGTGGTCTGGTAGCAGCACCACCCCGATGCTCGGCGTCATTCGGACGCCCCCGCCCTCGGTCATGAACTCCATCGCGCGGATGTCCTCGAGCACGCGGGTCGCGACGGACTCGACATCGAAGTGCGGCACATCGGGAACGAGAACGCCGAACTCGTCACCACCGAGCCGGGCGAGCACGCTGTCCCCGCGGACGCGCCGCGCCAGCTCAAGCGCCAGACCGACGAGGAGATCGTCACCGGCCTTGTGGCCGAGGCTATCGTTGACCTCCTTGAAGTTGTCGAGGTCGAGCCAGAGCAGCACGCACGGCTCCTCCGAGCGGCGTGCGTGCGCAAGCGCGCCCTCCAGCTCCTCCTCGAAGCGGAACCTGTTGTAGAGTCCCGTGAGGTGGTCGTGTGTCGCGAGGCGGACGAGTTCCCGCTCGAAGCGCTTGCGCTCGGCGACGTCACGCATGATCCACTGCGTCTGCCGGATGTCGCCGCCGTCCTCCGTGAACCAGGCGACGCTCGTCTCGACCGGCACGCTGTCGCCGCGGACGTCGAGCAGCGTGAGTTCGAGCAGCACCGGTCCGGCGCTGCTGCGCTCGAGCCCGGCCCGGACGACGTTCGCTGACTCCGGCGTTGTGAACTCGGTGTAGTGCCGCCCGATGAGCTCGTCGGGGGCCATACCGAGCATGCGACCGGCACGCGGGTTCGCGAAGAAGACGATGCCGTCATCCCGGACTCCCACGACCGCGTCGGCCATACCGTCGACGAGCGCGCGATACCGGTTGCTCGCCCGAACGCTTGCGCGCTCGGCGGCGGTCCTCAAGTCGTATGCGTGACGCTCCTGGCGCAACGCGACGAAGAGCGCCGCGAGGAGGATGGCGGAGATCAGGCCGAGCAGGACGCCGAAGCGCGTGATCGCCCGATGCCCCTCGATGCGGACGTCACGAGGCAGCGACAAGTCGAGCAGGAGCGCCAGCGTGCCATCCACGTAGGTGATCGCGTCTGTCACGATCAGCCGCGCGTCGTCGCTGTCATCGATCAGGACCTCACCCGGCACGGGGATGGTGTCGCCCTGCGCGACATCACGAGCCGTGAGCGCGACCCGCGTGTCCTCGGAAACAGCCGTGAGCGTCGCGTCGTCCACGAGCCGCCCGACGAGGAACATGCCGGCCGGCGCCGCCACGCCCGCGCTGTCGGTGATCGCCTGCGCGGAGAACATCATCGGGCCGCTCGGTGTCGGCACCAGGCCCGAGCGCACCTCGCCGAGTTCGGCGGGTGCTGCCACACGCGGGTCGACCCCGAGCGCCGCAAGGTCGATCCGGGCTGAACAGGAATCACTCGTCACGCCGTCCGCGCACGCCGCCTGCAGCAGCGCACCTCCGGCGTCGTAGAACGCGAGCACGTTGACCTCGAGGTTGATGAGCGTCTCCGGCTGAAGGTTGCGCTCTGGGTAGGCGGCGTCCTCCCCGGCGGCGAAGGCGTACGTGTCGTCCCAGACCGCCCAGTCTCCCGAAAGACGTTCGAGGTAGTCGACCTCCCGCTCGTAGGCCGCCATCACGCGCGCCGCGTCCTTGCGCCCGAGGTCACGCTCGATCACTGTGAAGCTCTCGACGCCGATGGTGTAGCCGAGCGCATACGCGCCGCCGAGGCCGAGCAGCGTGACGATCACGGCCACGACGAGCACGCCGCGATACCGGCCGACAGACGGAGTATCGGGTACCACCACGACATCCTTCCTTCGCGGTCGTCACCGCACGCTGAAACATGCGTTCCCGAAGGAGCGCCTACGTTCGTTATCGGTACGGGCGGGGGCGGACGTGATGCTCTGGCATGAGTTCGGCGGCAGACGGCGCCATCTCCGCTCAGCGGTCAGGAGCGAGCGCCCAGCGGGTCACGTCGAACGAGAAGACGACCTCAGTGGGCCAGTCCAGGCCTGCGATAGCGACCGCGAGCGCGTCACCGCTCACGTGGCGGGCGCTCGGGCCCATGCGGACGAGGGTCTCCGCCTGCCCGGCGGTCATCGTCGCCGAGTACTCGACCCGGACCGTCTCCGCCGGAGCGAAATGCCCCCCGAGCGCCTCCCGCACCCGCAGGTCCTTCTGCGGCTGCACGCCGATGAGTCCGAGCGGTCCGGCGACACCCTCCAGATGGCGGGGCGCGGGTGTCGCGGTGATGAGCGAGCCCTCCCGAGCGAGTACGCGCCGGAACTCGGCGGCGTTGCGCGGCGCGAACACGTTCAGCACGACGTCGGCCG
>CAYYLR010000156.1:0-3068 GCA_964472485.1 uncultured Coriobacteriaceae bacterium | reverse complement strand
TCCTCTGCCCATACGAAGCCTTGACCGATCTCCGCCACCGAAATAGCATGCGTTGTCGTCAGTACGTAGCCGCTACCTTGTTGCATCTGCCATGCCAGATAAGGTAATCCGGCCGGATCGAGCGCTACCGAGGGGCTGAGATGCATTCCGTACTCACCTGCCGGATTATCTAGCCTGTCGCTTCCGCCGTAGTAGCGTGTGGAAATGCTGATAAAGCGCAGTTCCATATCCGTGCCTACTTCTAACGGTTGGGCGGGAAACCCTGATCCATTGGTATTCGATCGCACGTAGATCAGGTAAAAGCTTTCACAGGGCGGATTGTTGTCTACATCGGCGCACACATTCCAGGTCAAGATAACGCGGTCTCCGCGTGCGGCAACGTTGGGGACCGGATAGGTAGGCTCGGTCAGGGCCGTTGGGCTAGGATAGCCGATCACAGGGTTGCACACGCCTTCTTCGGCGCAATTTCGATAACGTACATCGCCTCTTTGCCGCAAGCGCCCCAGGCCGTCGACATAATCGCGGTGATGTTGCCACACCACGTGGATGCGCCCATTAGAAGCCGCCAGAGCGGGGCGATAAGCGTTCTCCGAGGTGGGAGAAAGTTGTACTGGATTGACGCTCCATCCACTGCCCAGATTGCGGATATAGAATAGCCTACCTTGCGCCAGCGTGTGTTCTGCGCGACCATACACGATGTGTGGGCGGTGCAGGCTGTCGAGCACAATCCGCGTATCGGAAAGGCGCAAGCCTGCCGTCCCCAGTTGCGCCATGGCCACGGTTGCCGGAGAACAAGCGCCTGTTGCCAGGTTGCAGGTGTAGTGCAGGATCGCGCTGTTGGCATTCATATCTTCACAGGGGGACCATACTGTGGCAGCGATGTGCGCAACGCTACCGGCAAGGGCTATATCCGTGTGAACGAAACACCCGCTCGCATACGCCGTTGGCAAAGCGAGCGCGACGGGATTGCTCCAACCGGTCTGCGCCGCATCGGTCGTTACCCATCGGAGCATGGCTGCGCCGCGGCTCACGCACCCGTTGTTGATCTTGCGTCCCTGGATCCAAACACTCGCCATCCATCCATCATCTGCGCTGATGGCCGAACGAGGCTCTATGTCGCAGACGTCCGTGGGGGCGGAGAGCAACATTGGTAAGTGCCACCATACGGCGAGGACGTGCGCTACGCCATATAGCATTACGAACACCAGTGCCGCCCCTAGACGCCATCGCCATTTATACATATCTTAACCTCAAGGCGCTTACTGTAACAACAGGTTAATATTGTAATTGCGTTCGTTGGCGACCACGGTGACCCGCGTGGTTGCCGTCCGCAATTGCCCACTCATCCAAGCTTCGGCGTAGATAACGTAGGTGCCGGGCGTAATGTTGTAGAAGTGATATGTTCCATTATGAATCGAGCGTGTACGCAATACCTCTCCCCCTTGGGCATAGGCCCACACGTCTGCGCCCGGCAGGACGATGGGCAGGTTGTTCTGCCCGCGGGTTCTGATTGCCCCACCGATCGAAGCGGTACCTGGCTGGGCGGGAGGAACAGGCCAGGATGTACATACCTGTACACTCAGATCGTCCAGATAGAAGAAGGTGCCATTGACGTCCCTGTCGTTGTTGCCGTCCCATTGCATACGCAGCGTTCGTCCGGCATACGTGCTAGGATTGCCCATCGCCATTTCCAGATTGATCTGCACAGGATACCATGTTCCTGAAGGAAAACCGCCGTTGATGGCCGTTTGTGGGGCCAGCAACGCTGCGCCGCCGGCTTGCGGATAGAGATTGACGCTCAACACATCGTCGGGGTCATAAGTCGAGCCCAGGCTACATTCCAGGGTGCTCCTTTCTATATAGTAGTAGCCGGAGACGGTAACTGTGGAGAAAGTGAACACCTTAGTGGGCATCGTCACTTGCTGATACAGGTAAGGTTGGAATTGGTTGCTGGCGCAGGGGATCGTCCCGTTGGATGCGTGCAGCCGCATCGCGAAACTCCCCCGCCGGAATTGCGCTGAGGTCCGTTGGTAAGCGCCTGAAAGGCCGTTGCGGTCGCCGGCTTTCCAGAGGGAAAAGACCGTCTCCGGGTTGCCCTCGAATCCTGCTACGGAGAGCAACTCGGCGCATTGCGTTAAGCCTGGCGGGTAAATGGCGGGCGGCTCGGGTGTTGGGGGGACTGATCCATCGGATGGCGCGCAGATGGTGAAGTTGTCGTAAACTGCCGGGCCAACAGCGGCGTTATCGGAACTGGTTGCTAACCCAATGTAAACCGAACTGGGTATATTGTTGAGTGTATCGGTCCTGCGCAACGTCCAGTTCACGCCATCCACAGACGAATAGGCTCTGAAAACATTGTCTTGACGCGCGATTTGTAAGTATTGTGGCACGCTGGCGCTATTCGTGTTTACAACCGCGTTCCCTCCGGTTGTCGCGCGGTGTTCGCGTGAGATAGTTCCTGCTAGCGTCTGGAATAAAGAATAATGCACAGCATCCGGCTCTAACGACCCGCGCACCATCAATCCGGCATTGGAGTCGGGGTCACTGGATCCCAGGCTCAATACTTGCACCGTCATGCTGAAGTTGCCGCTCACCGGCGACTGGTACAGATAGCGGAAGCTGTCGTAATTCGCGGGATTGCCGATATCACCCCATCCCGATGTGACCGCGAGCGCGCCGCCGCTGGCGCCTTCCGAACCACGCAGCAACGTCGTGCTCGCCCATTGCCCACCCAGGCCGCTATTGAAGGTGTCGCTGATGGCGGCGCCGGAGGTGACCGTGAAATCGTCGAACAGCGCCGGACCGGGAATACCATAATCGTCGCTGTTGGCGACAATCCCTACGGATACAGCCCCCATCGTTATCGTGCGCGCCGAACCGCGCTCCGTCCAGGACGTTCCGTTCGTAGAGGAAAAGGAACGGAACACATCGCCCGTGCGGGTAATACGCACCCACAGTGGCAGACTGATGCTGTTGCTGGATTCGGTTGCAGCGCCCCCGGTACTGGTGCGATAATCCTGGTGAACGGTGTTGGCGACCTTGACCAGCGTGGCAAAATACCGGCTGTT
>CAYYLR010000155.1:0-3081 GCA_964472485.1 uncultured Coriobacteriaceae bacterium | reverse complement strand
GAGCGTGACGTCGTTGAGCACGCACCCGTGCTCGTCGAGCGCGCCGCAGTGCCCGTGGCTCGTGTACTCGCACATGCACACGTCGGTGATGACCGTGAACGCCGGGTCGTGGTCCTTGATCGCGCGGATCGCGCGCTGCACGATGCCGTCCTCGGCGTACGCGCCGCTCCCGGCCTCGTCCTTCGTCTCCGGGATGCCGAACAGGATGACCGCCGGTATGCCGAGCCCCCTGAGTTCGTCGATCTCGGCGGGCAGCTGGTCGACCGAGATGTTGAACACGCCCGGCATGGAGACGACCTCACGGCGCACGCCGGCGCCTGGCACCACGAAGAGCGGGTAGATGAGGTCGGCGGGGTCGAGCGTGGCCTCACGGACCATCGAGCGAAGCGCCTCGGTGCGGCGCAGGCGACGCGGACGGTAGGCGGGGAACTCCATGGGTGCCTCCTCGGCCGTGGTGCTGGCGGTACGGGTCGGGCGGTCCGCTCGTCCGGCGGCGCGGGGGCCCTCCGGCGAACGGGTGCGCCGACCATGGTACCCGCACCGCCGCGGCGGTGCCAGAGGACGGTCCGGCCGTCGGTGACGGAACGTGTGGCGCGGCGGCCGCCAACTCCCGCCGTCCGGACGTTACACACTATACACACTCTATACACACCACGGTCCGGCGTGGTACAGGTAGCGGGAGCGCGTCGACCGGGATTCGGTCGGCGCACAGCAGCCGTTCAGTGCCTGTCGAGACCGGTGGTGCAGCATGGCACGCATGATCAGGAAGCAGATCGTCATCGACGCCGCGCGCGAAGCGCTGCTCGAACGCATGGCCACAGACCGCGGGGTATCGCAGTCCGAGGTCGTGCGGGAAGCCATCGACGCGCTCGCGAACCAGGACGAGGGGGTGCGGCGGCGACGCGAGGCGCACGAGCGCATCCTCCGGCACTTCGCATCCAACACCGAACCGCTCGGGTTGGTCGATCAGGAGGGGAACCGCACGTGGAAGCGGGAGGATCTCTACCGCCGGTGAACCGGGTTCTGCTCGATACCAACGTCCTGGTGTATGCCGAAGACACGGCTGACGTCAGGCGCCAACCCATCGCGCGGCGGCTGCTCGAGGAGCTCGGAGACGATGGTATCGTCGTCTCAGCGCAGGTTCTGTCTGAGTTCGGGCATGTGCTGATCCGACCCCGCCGGTTCGGCCGGGACCCGCAGGTGGTCCACGCGCTCGTCGAGGAGATGATGGTCGCCTGGGAGGTGCTTCCGCTGCATGGCGGCATCGTCCTCGCCGCGCTCGAGGCGCACCATCGGTGGCATATGCCCTACTACGATGCCCAGATATGGGCGGCAGCGGCCCTCAACGCCATACCCGTGGTGCTCTCCGAGGACTTCCGGGACGGTTCGACCTTCGGCGGCGTGACCTTCATGAACCCGTTCGCCGAGGGGTTTGACGTGAGCGCACTCTAACGGGGCCCACGGCATGGGGGTCCGCGAGAGTGACCTCTCCGCCCGCGCGACTCTCAGGGCGCGAGCAGCCTGCCCAGTGTCCGCAACACCCGCTCGACATCCTCGGTCGGCACCCGGCACGCGAACTCCGCCGACCGCGCCCGCCAGTCGAGGCGCTTCACCTGGTCCGCAAGAACCGCCCCGCCGACCGGCAGCCCTTCGGGAACCGTCACTTCGAACGGATAGCCCTTGCTGCGGCTCGTGATCGGACACAGCAACGCCAGACCGGCCGTCTGGTTGTATGCGGCCGGCGATAGCACGAGCGCAGGCCGACGTCCGGCCTGCTCGTGGCCGAGCGTCGGATTCATCGTGATCCACACGACATCGCCTCGGTCGGGCACCCATCCCACGGCTACCACACCTCATCGCCCACAGCGGGCCCGGTGTCGAGCTCGTCGTGGCGGTTGTCAGCGGTGATGCCGTTGACCAACTCGTCAAGCGTCGGGTTCCACACCGACGACGGCTCGATCAGAAGACCGCCCCTGTGGAGGCGGACCTCGATCGCCGTTCCCTCGGTCAGCCCGGCCTCTTCGGCGAACACCTTAGGGATGCGAACCGCCAGGCTGTTGCCCCATCGCTGCACTTTCGATTCCATGCCGCCTCCCTTCTGTATCTACATTGACTATACACGCTGTACGAGCGTGATTCCACCTGCGGCTGCTGATGATAGGACCACGCCCTTGCCGGGATCGGACCGCGTGCCAAACTCACCATACCTCGCACGCGAGCAGGGCGCCCCGCGCGACGCGGGACGCCCTGCGTGTTCTCTATGGTGGAGATGAGCGGGCTCGAACCGCCGACCTCTGCGTTGCGAACGCAGCGCTCTCCCAGCTGAGCTACATCCCCGTGCCGCGCCCGCCCGGAGGCCGACGCAGGTGTATAGATTGCCCACCGCGCGACGCTTTGTCAATCAGCGCCAGCGCCCGATCGAACGCCGGCTCCGTCACTCCGTACCCGCCTCTGCGCTACCGTCCGAACCAGCCCGCGAGCGCGGTCACGAGCGCCGCGGTCGTGTACTCAGCCGGCTCGATGTCAACGCGCATCCCGGCGTCGCGCGCGGCCTTCGCGGTGACCGGTCCGATGCACGCCGCCGCCACGGGCGGCAGCCCGGCGCCCTCGGTCAGCCGGACGAAGCCGCGCACGGTGGACGGCGACGTGAAGATGACCGCGTCGGCCTCGCCGGCCTTCATCCGCTCGAGGGTGACCGGATCGCCCTCGGCAGGGACCGTGCGGTACACCGGCACCACGTCGACGCGGGCGCCCCGCGCTTCGAGTTCCGCGGGCAGCACCTCGCGCGCCTCGAGCGCGCGCGTGCCCTCACCCGCGCCGCGCTGACAGAGCCCCTCGAGGACGCCCTCGCCGACGTGCTCATCGGGGACGAAGTCGGGGGTGATGCCGCGCGCGGTGAGCGCCGCGGCCGTCGCCGGGCCGACCGCCGCCACGCGGAGCCCCGCGAAGTGCCGCGCGTCCTTGTCGGCGAGCGCGAGACGCGCGAAGAACCGCTCGACGGCGTTGGTGGAGGTGAAGACCGCCCAGGCGTAGATGTCGAGGTGGGCGATGGCCGCGTCGGCCGCCTCGAAGCTCTCGGGA
>CAYYLR010000154.1:0-3128 GCA_964472485.1 uncultured Coriobacteriaceae bacterium | reverse complement strand
GCCCGTCGGGCGAACCTCGATCCGCGGGTCGACCAGGCCGGTGGGGCGGATAATCTGCTCCACGATCCGCTCGCTCTGCCGCAGTTCGTAGTCGCCGGGGGTCGCCGACACGAACACCGTCCGCGGAACACGGGCGCGAAATTCGTCGAAGCGAAGCGGACGGTTGTCGAGCGCGCTCGGCAACCGGAAACCGTGCTCCACGAGCGTCAGCTTGCGCGAGCGGTCTCCCTCGTACATCCCGTGGAGCTGCGGCACAGTGACATGGCTCTCGTCGATGATGCACAGGAAGTCCTCGCCGAAGTAGTCGATGAGGGTGTGCGGCGGCTCGCCCGGGGCGCGGCCGTCGAGGTGGCGGGAGTAGTTCTCGATGCCGTTGCAGTACCCGATCTCCTCCAGCATCTCGAGATCGTAGTTCGCGCGCATCTCGAGTCGCTGTGCCTCGAGGAGCCTGCCCTCCGCGTTGAGTTGCACGAGCCGCTCGTGGAGCTCATCGCGGATCGAACCGACCGCCGAGCGCAGCTTGTCCTTCGGCGTGACGTAGTGGGTCGCGGGCCAGATCGGAGTGGCCGAGTAGCGGTTCAGGACCTCACCGGTCAGGTGGTCGACTTCGGTGATCGACTCGAGCTCGTCGCCGAAGAACTCGACGCGCAGCGGCTGGTCGGCGTAGGGCGGGTAGATGTCGAGCACGTCGCCGCGCACGCGGAAGGTGCCGCGCGAGAGCTCGTAATCGTTGCGGTCGTACTGGATGTCGATGAGATCGCGGATGAGCTGGTCCCGGTCGTACGGCGCGGCCTCGGCGAGGAAGACGGCCATCCCGGCGTAGTCCTCGGGTGAGCCGATGCCGTAGATGCAGCTGACGCTGGCGACCACGACGACGTCCCGGCGTGAGAGCAGCGCGGCTGTGGCAGCGTGGCGGAGCTTCTCCACCTCGGCGTTGATGCTGGCGTCCTTCTCGATGTAGGTGTCGGTCGTGGGAACGTACGCCTCGGGCTGGTAGTAGTCGTAGTAGGACACGAAGTACATGACGGCGTTGTCCGGCATGACGTCCCTGATCTCGCTCGCGAGTTGCGCGGCGAGCGTCTTGTTCGGGGCCAGGATGAGCGTGGGCTTCTGCACCGCCTCGATCAGCTTCGCCATCGTGAACGTCTTGCCCGACCCGGTCACGCCAAGGAGCGTCTGGTCCTTGACGCCCGCCCGGACGCCATCGGCGAGCGCGGCGATCGCCTGCGGCTGATCGCCCGCGGGCTCGAACTCGGAGACGACGGTCAGCGCGCGCACGGTCCTCACATCCCCCGATGGGCGATCTCGGTCTCCCAGAACTCCTCCACGGCGGCACGGAACGCCTCGACGTCACCATCGTTCTCGATGACGTAATCCGCGATCTCCCGGCGCTCCGCGTCGCCCGCCTGCCGGACGACCCGCCTCTCAGCGTCCTCCTGGTCCATCCCGCGCGCGATCGCGCGCTCCAACCGCACGTCCTCAGACGCCGATATCGCGAGGACGGCGTCGACCGGCTCGAGGAAGCCCGGTGACTCGGCGAGGAGCGGGATGACGAGCACGACGACGCGAGGGGGATCTCCTTGGAGCGCCAGGGTGTCGAGTGCGCCGGCGACAGCCGCGAGGACCGCCGGATGCATGATGGCGTTCAGGCGCTCGGTCGTCTCGGCCGAGGCGAACGCCGCCGCCGCGAGCGCCGCGCGGTCGATGGCGCCCGTTCCGTCGCGGATGTCATCGCCGAACGCCTGGGCGATGCGCTCGCGCACCGCCTCCGACTGCTCGAGCAGCGCCTTGGCGACGACATCGCAGTCGATCACCACGGCCCCCCGCTCGGCGAACACCTCAGCCGCGGTGGACTTGCCGGAACCCAGACCACCGGTCAGCGCGAGTACGTACATCGTCCCTCCTGATGACTCGGGGCCGGACCGCGCTCGCGCGCTCGTCCGGCCCCGTCGTGTGTCGCTCTCTAGACCGCGTTCGGTACTACGACTCCGCGGGGGCGTCCTCGTCCTCGCCGGCGGGCTCGTCGGCCTCAGGAGCCTCCTCCTCGGCGACCTCGGCGAGCTCGTCGGCCTGATCGACGACCGGCTCCTCGCCCGCCGCCTCATCGGTGGCGTCGAGCGTCTCGTCGTCCTCATCGGGCGCGGGGATCGCGTCCGGCAAGCCGAGCTCCTCGTTGGCCGCGCGGATGGAGAGCGAGATCCTGCGGCGGTCGAGATCCACGTCCATGACCTTGACCTTGATCTCATCGCCGACGGCCACGACGTCCTCGGGCTTCTCCACATGCCCGCGGGCCATCTCGGAGATGTGCACGAGGCCCTCGACGTTGTCGCCGATCTCAACGAACGCGCCGAACGGCACGAGCTTGGTCACGCGGCCGTCGGCGATCGTGCCGACCTCGAAGCCCTTGACGAGCTGCTTCCAGGGGTCGTCCTGGGTCTGCTTGAGGCCGAGTGAGATGCGCTCGCGGTCAAGATCGACCTCGAGGACCTTGACCTCGACATTGTCGCCGACCGCAACGACCTCGGACGGATGATTGACGTGGCTCCACGAGAGCTCGGAGATGTGCACCAGGCCGTCGATGCCGCCAAGGTCCACAAAGGCCCCGAAGTCGACGATGCTTGAGACGACACCCGGCAGGATCTGCCCCTTGGCGAGCTTGCCGAGCACCTCCTGCCGCTCCTGCTTACGGTCCTCCTCGAGCACCACGCGCCGGGAGAGCACCACGTTGTTGCGGTTGCGATCCATCTCGATGACGCGGCACTCGAGGCGGTCACCGAGGAAGGCCTGCAGGTCCTTCACGCGGCGAAGGTCTACGAGTGACGCGGGGAGGAAGCCGCGGAGGCCGATGTCGATGATCAGGCCACCCTTGACGATCTCGATGACCTCGCCCTCGACGTTCTCGCCGCTCTGGAACTTCTTCTCGATGTCGTTCCACGACCGCTCGTACGCGGCGCGCTTCTTGGAGAGGATGAGCCGGCCGTCCTTGTCCTCCTTCTGGAGAACGAGCGCCTCGATCTCGTCGCCCAGCTTCACGATCTCGTTGGGATCGGCGTCCTTGCGGATCGAGAGCTCGCGGGCGGGGATGACACCTTCGGACTTGTAGCCGATGTCGAGCAGGACCTCGTCCT
>CAYYLR010000153.1:0-3183 GCA_964472485.1 uncultured Coriobacteriaceae bacterium | reverse complement strand
CCCAGCGCGCGCGGGTGACCGGGTCGGTCCGCAGCCACGCGAGGTAGTCCCGAAGCCCCGCACCCAGCTCCACCGACGGCTCGAAGCCGAACGCCGCGCGTGCCGCGTCGATCGCGGCCAGGCTGTCGCGGACGTCTCCGGGGCGCGGGCCGGCGTGCACGACGCTCACCGGCTCGCCGATCTCGTCTGCCATGATCCGCGCAAGCTCGTTGATCGAGAGGCGCGAGCCGCTACCGAGGTTGAAGGCGCCTGCCGCATCGGCTGAGATCCCCGCGAGGTAGTTCGCGCGCGCCACGTCGGCCACGTTCACGAAGTCGCGCGTCTGCTCGCCGTCGCCGAAGATGGTGACCTCCTGGCCGCGCAGCATCCGCTCGGCGAAGATCGGGATGACGTTGCCGTAGGCGTCGTAGCGCTGGCGCACCCCGTAGACGTTGAAGTACCGCAGGCACACGTTCTGCATCCCATAGAGCTTGTTGTAGACGAGGCACATCTTCTCGGCCGCGAGCTTGCTCGTCCCGTACGGCGAATCCGGGTCCTGCGGGTGGTCCTCGGCGATCGGCAGCGTCTTGAGCTCGCCGAAGATGCCTGCCGACGACGAGAGCACCACGCGGCTGATGCCGTGGACTCGAGCGGCTTCGAGCACCCGCAGCGTGCCGATGACGTTGACCTCCGAGTCGCGCACCGGGTCGTCGATCGAGCGCGTGTTGCCCACGCTTGCGGCGAGGTGGAAGATCAGGTCGCATCCCGCGGCGGCCTGCTCGGCCATGCCTGGCGCGCTCACGTCACCGCGCACGAACGGCACGCCGGGGTGCAGGTTCTCCTCGTAGCCGGAAGAGACGTCATCGAGCACCACCACGTCATGTCCTTCGGCGAGCAGCAGCTCCACCAGGTTGCTGCCGATGAACCCGGCTCCGCCGGTGACCAGTGCTTTCACGTGTGACTCCTTCTGGAGAGGTGTGTTCGGATGTGCGGACGGATCCGGCCCTCTGAATCCGACACCACGCGCCGGTCCGTGTCAAGCGGGCGAGACCCCCCTCGCGCGGGCGTGCGGGTGCGGCCGGTTCGCGCTACGATTGGCGGGCGCGCACTCCGGGCGCGGAGGCCCCAGGGTGCTGGGCCGCTCACCCCGTCTACTGAAGCCCGCGTCGCGGCACCGACTGGAGGTATCACCTGATGGCAGGACTCTTCGAGGGTAAGCGCATCCTCGTCACCGGCGGCACCGGCTCGCTCGGCCAGGTGCTCGTCCGCAGGCTCATGACCGGCGTCGAGGGCACGCCCGAGAGCGTCACCGTCTTCTCGCGTGACGAGGCCAAGCAGCACTACATGCGCCTCGACTTCATGCACAACCCGGCCGCCACCGACGAGGTCATCTGGGAGAACTGCCGTCAGCGTCTGAAGTTCATGATCGGCGACGTGCGCGACTTCGCGAGCGTGGCGCGCGCCGCAAGAAACGCCGACATCGTCTTTGCGGCGGCCGCGCTCAAGCAGGTCCCGAGCTGCGAGTACTACCCGTGGGAGGCGTGCCGCACCAACATCGAGGGTGCCGAGAACCTCGTGCGCGCCATCGGCCAGATGGACCTGCCGGTGGAGACCGTGGTGGGCATCTCCACCGACAAGGCGTGCAAGCCGGTCAACGTCATGGGCATGACCAAGGCCATCCAGGAGCGCGTCTACATCGAGGGCAACCTGCGCGCCCCGCAGACGCGCTTCATCGCCGCCCGCTACGGCAACGTGCTCGCCAGCCGCGGCTCGGTCGTGCCGCTGTTCCTCGACCAGATCGCCAAGGGCGGCCCGGTCACCATCACCACCGAGGACATGACCCGCTTCCTGCTCACGCTCGACGACGCGGTCGACACGATCTTCGCCGCCGTGCGTGCCGCCGAGCGCGGCGAGACCTACATCCCGCAGTGCCCGAGCGCGCTGATGACCGACCTCGCGCGCTATCTGATCGGCCATCGCGACATCGAGATGATTGTCACCGGCATCCGCCCCGGCGAGAAGATCCACGAGATCCTGCTCTCCGAGGAGGAGGCCACGCGCACCGTCTTCGGCCACGAGGGCTACTACGCGCTCCGGCCGATGCTTCCCGAGCTCGCGGATCACGTGGCCGAGCCCGCGCTTGTCGGCGAGTACAGCTCCGCCGGGGCGCTCATGGCCCCCGCCGAGCTCGCGACGTTCCTCGAGACGAAGATTCCGGAGGTCATCGGCGAGCGGTTCTTGAAGGGGTAGGGGCCGGCTGCGCCCGACGTCACTTCGGCGCGTAGTGCTCCTGGTAGTACCGGCGGGCGACCGCCTCCTCGCGGGCGTACAGGGTGTCGCTGACTAGCGCGTCATGGCCGCTGCCATCCCGTTCCGTGGCCCAGACGTGCCGGTAGGGTGCGCTCACGTGGGCGAACGTGCGCCCCGCGTGCATCATGTCGCGGAACCACGCCACGCCGACATCGCCGTCGAGACGGCTGCCGAACGGCCATGCGCTTCCCCGCGGCCGCGTCTCGCGACGGTAGGTCTCGCGGTCGATCATCGCGAACCAGGCGCTCAGGTGGCTCTCATCGAGATCGCCCACGCCCGCGTGCCCGCCGGCGGAGATCGCCTCGACCATCGGACCGACGACGTCGCCCTCGAATAGCACGTCGTTGTGCGTGAGGAAGACGTAGCGCTTGTCCGACCGCTCGAGCGCGTACTGGTAGCGCAACGCGCGGCGGTAGGGCGGATAGGCGATGAGCACGCGGTGCAGCACGCGCCAGAGACGGAAGCGCGGAAGCGGCTTCCAGCCGAGGTAGAAGATCGGCACGTAGATCTCGACGTTCCAGTCGTGCTTCTTCAGCAGCTTGAGGATCTGGTTGCCGTCCTCGGTCTGCTTGGCCTCCTTGATGAGGTAGATGCGGTCGACGAGGTGGCCGGAGTGCTCCAGCAGCGAGCCGATGGTGACCATCGTGTGGTACGGCTTGCCGTAGTAGTTGATCCCGACATCGATCTTCATGGGCATCCCCCGGTGGGCGTTCTCGCGCGACCGGCTCAGTATAGCGATGGGGTGCGCCTCGCATGGCTGCAAGCAGGTATACTCATCCCGGATTCCGCGCCGACGGGAGGGCCTCCGTGTCCAAAGTCCTGACACTCCTCGGCACGCGCCCGGAGATCATCCGGCTCTCGCGCGTGATCGACGTGCTCGACCAGACGTGCGAC
>CAYYLR010000152.1:0-3212 GCA_964472485.1 uncultured Coriobacteriaceae bacterium | reverse complement strand
CGACTCGAGCACGCACTGCACCGCGTCGCCGACCCGCGTCGCGCGCGCCAGCACCGTCACCGGACGGCCCTTGTGCGCCCGCACGGGACGCTCGAACGAGACGTTCTCGATCGCCACCCCGCTCGGCCCGAGGATCCGCTGCGCCGCCTTCGTCATCAGCTCCAGCCCGACGACGCCCGGCAGCACGGGCACGCCGGCGCGGCGAACGTTCCCGGTCTGATAGCGAACCGGCGTGCCGCCGGCTGCCAGGACTACCTGAAGTGCCCGTCCCGTAGTACCTGCACATCCATGAAGTGCGTGATGAGGATGATGCCGCGTTCTGACATCGCCTTGATCCCCAGCAAGATGCGCTCGGCCACCTCGGGACCGACGATCGTCACGATCTCCACGTTCTTCGAGATGCCGTCGACGTCGCTGAAACCGCCCCGCATTCCGTGCGATCCCGTTCCCACGATGCCGTTGTACATGGTGAAGCCGCTCGCCTCTGAGCGCCGAATCAGATCCAGTACATCGCGGTGGAAACTCTCCTCGACGATGATGCTGATTCGTATCTTGCTGAAGACCTCCATCGTCCGTGCTCCTTTCGAATGACGCGTGTGGTCGCCGCATCGCGGCGGTGACGCTTCTCCCGGCAGACAAGCGCTCCATGGTGGATGCAGCGCTGGTAGGCTGTTCACATCAGTTTACACTTTGGGCTTCGTGCAGGGCGGATAGCCGGAGAGGAGGACGCGATGCGAAACCGGCGACGCGAGGGAGCTGACGCGGCCCTCACCCGCGACATGGTCTCGGCGATGGACATCCGCCGTGCGACGGAGACCCTCCGCCGAGGAGGGCTCGTCGCATTTCCCACGGAGACGGTGTACGGCCTCGGGGCCGATGCCTCGAACAGCGACGCCGTGGCGCGGATCTTCAAGGTCAAAGGGCGTCCGATCGGGCATCCTCTCATCGTTCACGTCGCGTCCGCTGAGCACCTGGACCGATGGGCCCGGGAGATTCCTGACGCTGCGTGGGACGTCGCGAAGCGCTCCTGGCCGGGCCCGCTCACACTGATCCTCAAGCGCGCGCACGACGTGCCCGACCTCATCACCGGGGGCCAGGACACCATCGGGCTGCGCGTCCCAGCCCATCCGGTCGCGCACGCGCTGCTGACCGAGTTCGGAGGGGGTGTCGCGGCGCCGTCCGCTAACCGGTTCGGGCGGATCAGCCCGACGACCGCTGCTCACGTACGAGAGGACCTTGGCGCGGCGGTGGATCTCGTGCTCGACGGAGGCGCGTGCTCTCTCGGGGTGGAGTCCACCATTCTCGACCTCTCAGGCGATCGACCGCGGCTGCTTCGTCCCGGCAGCATCACGCCTCAGGAGCTGGCCGTGACGCTCGGGCGGCGCTGTGAGTCGCCGGGTTCGGGAGGACCCCGTGCCCCGGGCGGACTTGCGAGCCACTACGCGCCGAGGACGCCGCTCCGACTCGTAACGGCATCACAGCTCGAGCGTGTGGCGGCGAGGGAGATCGCGGCCGAACCGCGAGTGGCGATCATGGCCACACACGTACCGGCCATTACGCCCACGCCGGGCAGCCGATGGCTGACGATGCCGTCCGACCCGCCCGGCTACGCCCACTCACTCTACGCGCGCCTGCGCGAGCTGGACAGCGGGGAGTATCGCCTCATCCTCGTCGAGGTGCCGCCCGAGGGAGAGCCCTGGATGGCGGTACACGACAGGCTGCGCAGGGCGTCGTCGGTGCGCACCGAAGTCGATCAAGCCGATACGGACTGCGCACCGTAAGCTCGTCGGTCAGCCCCCGAGGCGCTCGGCGACCGCATGGTAGATCGGGATTCCGAGGACGATGTTGATCGGGAAGGTGAGCGCCACTGCCGCCGTGAGGGACAGCGACGGGTTCGCTTCCGGCACCGCGGACCGCATAGCCGCCGGGGCCGAGACGTACGAGGCGCTCGCTGCGAAGACGCCGAGCATGGTAGCACCACCCACGCTCAGGCCCGCGCCCAGTCCAAGCACCACCCCTACCACACCGTGGATCGGAGGCATGAGCCACGCGTAAGCGACAAGCCGCGCTCCCACGGTCTTCCACTCATGGAGCCGTCCCGCGGCTACGATGCCCATGTCGAGCATGAAGAGGCACAGGACTCCCTGGAACATGTCGCCGAAGAACGGCACGATCTTGGCCGTGCCCTGCTCGCCGCTCACGTATCCGATCATGAGTGCGGCGATGAGAACGAGGACGGACTTGCCGCGGATGCTGTCTCCCAGTATGCGCACCACGTTGACGTTCATTCCGGGGGAATCCGTCTGGGCGCGGGCGAGCAACGAGCGCGTCAGCAAGATGGCGGTGATAATCGCGAAGCTGTCCATGAACGGGTAGAGCGCAGGCATGAAGGACTCGTACTCGACTCCGATTCGATCCAGGTAGGCGAAACCCATGACCATTGTGACGGCGCTGACCGCACCGTAGTGGCCGGCGATGGAGCCTGCATCGGCGACGCCGAACTTCAGGCGCCGCAGGATCAGGTAACCGACCAGCACGATGGAGATACCGATGAAGACCGCCGCGAGCGCAGGCAGAAGGGTATCCGTGAGACTCACCTTGCTTAGCCCGATCCCGCCCCTGAGACCGATGGCGGCCAAGAGGAAGAGCATCATCGCGGTGCTCATCGCGTCGGGGATCTTGAGATCGGACTTGACCAGCGCAGCCAGCATCCCTAAGGCGAAGAAGAGGATTTGCGGCGTGGTGAGCTGAGTGACAATCTCCGATAGTTCCATGATCCGCCGTTCTCTCCTGGGCCGGGTGGGTGGTAGGCCTACGCGGGGTGTCCGCGGACGCTTGGTGGTAGAAGATACAGCTTCGCGGACGGTTTCTCAATTCGTCGCAGTCACGGAGATGATTGGTGCTTCGACGGGCCATGACCGCCGACGAGTGGAGTCGGGTCACCGGGATCACGGGTTGCAGATGTCGCACCGGCCCGGGTCGGCGCGCCCGCCGTGGCGTACCTCACGGTCTTCGCGCACATCGCAGCGCGCGCAGCCCCAGACCTCGGACAGCGTCTCGCGGGTGGGAAACCCGCACGAGGCGCAGGGAAGCCCGCCTCGTCGCTCGACCACCCAGAAGCCGGGGGCCTCGCACGACGGACAGAGGGAGCACGCCCTGGACGCCAGGTCCTCAGCTGCGAGGCGGATCAGTCCCATCCTGGTCGGGTTGGC
>CAYYLR010000151.1:0-3228 GCA_964472485.1 uncultured Coriobacteriaceae bacterium | reverse complement strand
GGTGGGGATGCGCGAGATCCTCGACATCAAGCACGGCGGACTCGAGAAGTGGGGCTTCGGCGTGACGTACCTCGGCACGAGCGTACCGATTGACAAGGCGCTCGACGCCGCGATCGAGCATGCGGCGTGCGCCGTGCTCATCTCGACGATCATCACGCACGCCGACGTCCACCGGGAGATGATGCGCAAGCTCGCCGACCTGGCCGAAGAGAAGGGCGTACGCGACCGATTCCTACTCGTCAGCGGCGGCACGCAGGTGACCGATGAGATCGCCCGCACGAGCGGTATGGACGCCGGCTTCGGGCGAGGGACGAAGGGCGTGGATGTGGCGAGCTTCATCGTTCGGACCATGCGGGGCCGTCGGTCATGACGCGTGCGATGGCTTGCCCGAGCGGGTGACTATGTGCTAGATGCATGTAGCACGATTCGCCACCGAGCCACTGCCGACCACGCCTGAGAGGCCCGTGAGCTACATTGAGTCGCACCCACCTGGTCCTCCTGCACGCCCCCTCCGTCTACGACTTCCGCGAGAACTCCATCATGTATGGGCCGGTTTCCGACATGGTGCCGTCGACGCCCGTCTTCGAGATGTACCCGCTCGGGTTCACCACGATGGCCGAGTACCTGGAGCGGTACGGCATCTCGACGCGCATCGTCAACATCGCGGTGCTGATGCTCAAACGGCAGGGGCTGGACGTCGACGCTTTGATCCGCTCGATGCGGCCGACGGCATTCGGCATCGATCTCCACTGGCTGCCGCATGCTCACGGCGCGATCGAGATCGCGCGGTTGTGCAAGAAGCACCACCCGGACATCCCGGTCATCTTCGGCGGACTCTCCGCCTCCTTCTTCCACGAGGAGCTCATCACCTATCCCTGCGTCGACTACGTCCTGCGCGGTGACTCCACCGAGGAGCCCCTGCGGCAACTCATGAGCGCGCTGCTCGGTCGTGGCAGTGTGGCTGACGTCCCGAACCTGACGTGGAAGGCTCCGGACGGATCGGTGACCACCAACGAGCTCTCATGGGTGCCGGCGGACATGAACGCTATCTCGCTCGACTACTCGTACAACATGCGTGCGGTCATCCGGCACCGCGACATGCTCGGCTTCATCCCGTTCAAGGACTGGCTGCAGTATCCGGTGTGCGCATCGCTGATCTGCCGAGGCTGTACACACAACTGCGTCACCTGCGGCGGCTCGGCGCACTCGTTCCGGACCCACTTCGGGCGCGACCGGGTGGCGTTCCGAGATCCGGAACTCCTTGTTCGGGACATCGCGAACATCCAGCGCTACATCCCGGGACCGATCTTCGTGTTGAACGACTTCCTGCAGGCGGGCCGGGATTACGTGGCCGAGTTCATCACGGGTGTGGGCGCGCTCGACCTCAAGAACCCCATCGCGTTCGAGTTCTTCCGTCCGCCGCACAGCGACTTCTACGAGTTCCTGAACGAGCACCTGAACGACTACTCGGTGGAGATCTCGGTCGAGAGTCATGACGACGAGGTGCGTGGGCGGTTCGGCAAGCACTCGTACACGATGAACGACCTCGAGGACTCCGTCGCCAACGCGCTCAGCAACGGGTGCTCTCGCTTCGACCTGTACTTCATGACCGGCATCCCCACGCAGACCGCCGCCTCGGCGCTGGAGACCGTGGACTACCTCGAAGGCGCCTACGAACGCCTCGGCCGTGACACGCGCTTCAAGCCCTTCATCTCACCCATGGCCCCGTTCCTTGATCCCGGATCGCGGGCGTTCGACGACCCCGCGGCACACGGCTACACGCTGCGGGCGCGAACCCTCGAAGAGCACCGGCAGCTCCTGGTTCAGCCGAGCTGGAAGCACGTCATGAACTACGAGAGCCATGCCATGCCGCCGGATGAGATGGTCGACGCGACGTATGAGGTGGCGCAACGGCTGCTTCGACTGAAAGGGCGCCTCGGTGTCGAGGATCCTCAGACCGCCGAGAAGCTTCGCGCGCGGATAGACGAGGCGCGCGCGACCATCGCGCGCATCGACGAGATCGTCGAAGGTGACCCGCGCCAGCGGGACGCGCGCCTGACGGACCTGGCGGAGCGTGTTCGCGGGCTGAGCGAGTCGACGGTCGCGCGCAAGAGCGAGCTTCAGTGGCACGCCCGGGCCAACCTCTCCCACTTCCTCAACTGCGTGGGTCTGTGGTTCCGAGTCAACCTCGGCATGTTACCGAGACTCGTCAATCTCCTGTTCGGCGCCTGGCGCAGCTGAATCGCGTCCGCCGTCGCGGCGACCTGACGGCGCGGAGACCGGTTGACCGGCGCTCCCCGAAGTCGTGGAATGGGAACCGTACGCGCAGGAGGGGAGCCCGGGTGCCCGTTTCCGAACGCCCGATAGACGCGCTGGTCGCCGAGATCGGATCGACGACGACGGTCGTGAGCGCCTTCGGCGGACTCCGTGGCTGGCCTGAGACACAGCCGCGGCTGCTCGGCCAGGGCGTCGCCCCCACATCGGTCGCGCAGGGTGACGTCGGCATCGGGGTGGAGGCGGCGCGCTCCGAACTCGAGGCCGCGACCGGGCGGCTTGAGCCGACCCTCATGCTCGCGACGTCGTCGGCCGCGGGCGGTCTGCGCATGACGGTCCACGGGCTCACGCAGCAGATGACGGCGGCGGCCGCCCGCGAGGCCGCGCTCGGGGCGGGCGGCGTTGTGGAGTACCAGACCGCCGGTCGGCTCCGCGAGCACGACCTCGTCGCGATCGACGAGGTCGCCCCCGGACTTCTCCTGCTGGCAGGGGGTGTCGAGGGCGGCGACGCGGACGTCGTGCTCTACAACGCGCGGCGGCTGGCGGAACTCGAGGCGCGCCCTATCGTGGTGTATGGCGGCAACTCGGCGGCGGCCCCCGAGGCGCGCCGTCTGCTCGAGGCCGCGGGCTTCCGCGTCCGCGTGACACCGAACGTCTACCCGGGTGTCGACGAGCTGGACATCCTCCCGGCCCGCCACGTCATCCATGACGCGTTCGAGGAGCACATCACGCACGCGCCGGGAATGGAGCGCATCGGCGAGTTCGTGACCGGACGCATCCTGCCCACCCCCGGTGCGGTGCTCATCGCCGCGGAGCTGCTCGCCTCCGAGCTCGGCGATCTCATCGTCATCGACGTGGGCGGCGCCACGACCGACGTCCACTCGGTCACGAACGGTTCGCCCGAGATCGCCGCGATCGCGACCGATCCTCAGCCCCGCGCCAAGCGCACCGTCG
>CAYYLR010000150.1:0-3231 GCA_964472485.1 uncultured Coriobacteriaceae bacterium | reverse complement strand
CGTGGTGGAGCGACGCGATGCAGTAGTCGAATCGCGCAAGGACCTCGGGGGCGTAGTCGACCCCGCCCTCATCGTCGATGTTGAGCTCGATGCCCTTGAGCAGCACCGGCCCGCCGTCGCCGAGCGCGTTGAGTTCGTCGATGCGCGCCCACTGGCGCTCCAGGTCGTCGAGACTCAGACCCCCCACCATCCGCAAGTCGTAGGCGTGGTCCGTGCAGCCGAGGTATTCGTAGCCGAGTTCGGCGGCGCGGGCGCGGTTCTGTTCGAGCGTGGAGCGGCCGTCGGTGGCG
The DNA here is from genome assembly GCA_964472485.1 of uncultured Coriobacteriaceae bacterium. Lineage (GTDB taxonomy): Bacteria > Actinomycetota > Coriobacteriia > Anaerosomatales > Anaerosomataceae > CAYYLR01. The sequence continues at coordinate 2,941 of CAYYLR010000150.1, read as the reverse complement.
ACGGTGTGCGCGTGGAGGTCGCCCCTGATGTCGCCCACCGTCACGAGATCGGGCACGCGCCCCTCGAGCGCCAGCTCGATCTCGCCCGCGTTCTCGCGGATCTCGGGAGGCGGCGTGGCCATGCCGAGCGCGGCGTAGAGGTCCTCCTCGCGGGCCGCGGCGAGCCGCTCGCCGTCTGCGAGCCGGACAAGCCCGTGCTCGTCGATCGCGAGACCGCGGGAGGTGGCGATCTCGCGCAGGCGCACGTTGTACTCCGCCGAGCCGGTGAAGCACTGCAGCGCCGCGCCCCAGCTCTCCGGCGCGATCACGCGGACGTCCGCGTGCCGACCCGAGGTGGTGAGCACGCTCGCCGTGGTGTCTCCGGTGGCGATGACGCCGGTCACGATCGGAAGGTCACGCACGGCGGCCAGCACGGCGGGACCGTCGGCGGCCGCTACGAGCACGTCGATGTCGCCCACGGTCTCCTTCATGCGGCGGATCGAGCCCGCGTACGTCGCGTCCGCGACGCCGGGCAACGCGCGCAGCTGACCGGCGAGCGCCTCGGCAAGGGGGAGCGCATGGGCGAGCAGCATCCGGGCCGACAGGGTGCGGTACCGCTCGATGCCCGCGGCGAGGTTCTCGATCGTCTTCGGTCCGAATCCCGGCAGGTCGGCCAGACGGCCCTCCGCGATCGCTTCCTCGAGGTCGTCGATCGACGCGATCGCACGTTCGTCGAAGAGCGCTTTCGCCTTCTTCGGACCCAGACCCGGCACGCGCATCAGCTCCACGATCGAGGCCGGGATCCGCGCGGTCGCCTCGTCAAGGCCGGGGAAGACGCCGGACTTCAGCAGCGACTCGATGATCGCGGCGATCTTCACGCCGATGCCGGGAATCTCCGTGAGCCGTCCTGCAGCCGCCGTGGCCGAGATGTCCTCGTCCCACGCGCGCACCGCATGCGCGGCCTTGTGGTACGAGAGGAACCGGTAGCGGTCCTCGCCGGCGATCTCCAGCAGGTCGCCAAAGTCGTCGAACGCGGTTGCGATGGAGGCGTTGTCGTAAGCGGGCATGTGCGGCTCCTCGAGGGTCAGCCCCGAGGGTACCGGAGGCGGTGCGGAGCGGCTAGCGCCAGACCTCCACCGACAGGCCGGGGATGCGCTCGAAGTCGCGGGCGTTCGCGGTCACGAGCGTGTACCCGCGCGCGACGCACGTGGCAGCGATCCACAGATCATGAGCGGGAACCGTCGTACCGGCGGCCGCGCACTCGGCCCACAGACGCGCGTGCGCCCGCGCCACGGAAGGATCGATCGCGAGCACGGGAATCCGCCGCAGCACCTCCTCGACGAACGCCGAGCGCCGGGAGCGTTGCGCCGCGTCGGACGCGCGGTGAACGCCATGCAGGAGTTCGCTCGCCGATACGGCGGAGATGAACACTCCCTCAACCGCGCGCGACGCTACGTGCACCGCGATATCGAGCCGGCCCCGCTCGCTGTCGATCAGCACGCAGGAATCGATCACGACGCCCATGGGTCGGTCGCCTCCCCCGCCTCCGCGCGCGCGGCGTCCAGGTCCGCAGCGAAGAGCGCGGCCTCCTCCGGTCCGAGGTGTGGCACGGCCGACAGCAGTTCCGGCAGGTCGGCAAGCGTTGGCGCGAGCGCCCTCGGACGCTCCACATCGTAGACAGCGACATCCTCGCCCGCCACAAGAGCGCGCTGATTGCGGTAGGTGCGCACCATGGCGCGGAAGAGCTCGCTCTTGGTGCGCCCTTCCTCCGCGGCGATGCGCTCGATCTCGTCAGCGAGCGCCGGCGGGACGGAGAAGCCGATCGTTCTGGCGGTGCGTCCCACGGATGCCTCGTTTCAAACAGTCTTAGACTGTCACGAACATACGCCTCCGGCCTGACATCCGCAACCGCGGCGCGGTGGCGGGCGGCGCTCCGGCGCGCTGGCACAGGCCTGCTCGGCGTTGACCTGAGGCTTACTTCTGCCGACGATCGCGGTTCGGTCTTACGCTCCCCGCCCTTCAGAGCGCGCGGGCCATGTACGTCAGGCGGACGCCATCAATCGGCTGCCCGCCGTGATGCCGGTACGGCTCAGCCTCGGCGAATCCGAGCGAGCGGTAGAGCGCCTCGACACCGGGCATCTCGTCGGGCACGGTCGTCAGCCGCATCTCCCGGTAGCCCATGACCCGCGCCTGGTCCATCGCGGCGCGAACGAGCACGCGGCCGATGCCCCGCCGTCGCGCGTCGGTACGCACGTAGAGCCGCTTGACCTCGCATGCGTCGCCATCGGACTCGCGTATGCCGACGCAGCCGAGCGTGGCGCCGACCTCATCGCGAGCGACGAGAAGAACCCCGTGCGGCGGAGCGTAGGGCTGCGGGAGCGACGCGATCTCCGAGGGAAGCGTGCTCGAGCAGACGAGCGGGCCGAGCCACGAGAGGTACTCCTCAAGGAGCGCGCGCACGTCCGCGATGGTCGCGGCATCGTTCGGCTCTACGGCGGTGACATAGGTCCGCACCGGGGTCATTCCCCAGCGGTTGCGATACCGGCGACCCACGCCTCATCGGTCGCGAGAGCCGCGCGAACCGCCGCGAGCTGCTCGGCCACGCGCTCAGGTGCGGTGCCCCCGACGGTGTCCCGCCGCGCCACCACGGCGTCGATGTCCACGGCGTCGAGCGCGTCGTCGGAAAACGCCGGCGACGCCGCCTTGAGCTCGTCGAGCGTGAGGTCCTGCAGCGTCCGCCCCGACCGCTCGCAGTCGAGCACGAGCCGCCCCACGACCTCGTGCGCCTCACGGAACGGCACCCCGCGCGCGGCGAGGTGGTCCGCGAGGTCGGTGGCGGCCATGAAGCCGCCGAGCGCGCCCGCGCGCATCCGCGCGTCGTTCACGCCAAGCGTCGAGAGCATCCCCTCCACGGCGCGAAGCGAGCCCGCGAAGGTGTCGATCGCGTCGAAGGCCGGCTGGG
>CAYYLR010000149.1:0-3243 GCA_964472485.1 uncultured Coriobacteriaceae bacterium | reverse complement strand
CGCCGCCGTGTTCATCGAGTAGGCGATCCCCTCGTAGGTGTAGATCGTCGGGTACTTGCGGACAGCCTCGTCGCGCTCGGCGGCGGACGGCGTGTAGAAGTGGCTGCCGCTGCGCTTGTTGTACAGGCGGAAGACCGGGTCGAGCTTGGGGGCCGCGGGAGCGAGCGTCTTGACGCTGACCCTCGCGGCGTCGCTGTTCCAGCCGGCCACGTCACGCGCCAGGACATCGAAGGTGTGCGTGGTGTCCGGAGCGAGTCCGGTGAGGTCGACCGATGTGGTCGAACCGGCGACCTCGGCGACCTTCACGTAACCGGCCGGCGCGGCCCGCCAGACGTGGTAGATGGCGACTCCGCTGTCAGCATCAGTTGACGCGGTCCAGCTCACACGCACCTTGGTGGTGCTGAGCGCGACCGCCGTGACGCCCCCGGGCGTGGTCGGCGAGGTCGGGTCGTACTTGAAGACGGCGGTCTTTCGCGGCGTCTCCTCGTTGCCCCTCGCGTCCTCCGACCAGTACGTCAGCGTGTTCGTGCCCGCGGGCATCTCGATGCCGTCCGCGTAGTCAGCCGCGGGCTCGGATCCCCAGTGGTAGTACGTGATGCCGGCCTCATCGGCCGTGAGCGTGATCAGCGGAGGCCGCTTCGGTGTCTCAGCGGGCGCGCGATAGAGGTACCACCCTCCCCCGCCGTTCGGGGAGGCGGGTTCGACCGCGTGCGTCGTGGTGGGAGCCACGGTGTCCGGGCTTGTCGACCGGTTCGTGTAGAGGTCGGTACCATAGCCGAAGCTCTTGTCCCAGCGCGAGTCACACCAGACCACGCCGGTCCCCGACACGGTGGGCCACGATTCGTCCCACCAGCCATCCGCCACCACCGTGGTCACGTCGGTCAGCAGGTTGTAGCGGTAAACGGCGAAGCCGTCGTAGGAGCCCTTGCCGAAGTACACCACGGTGGTCCCGTCCACCTCGAAGCCGCCGCCGTCGTAGTAGACATCGCCGACAGGCAGGACGCTCTCGGAACCGGATGCGAAATGGTAGGCTACGAGCCCCCGCGAACCGTCATCGAGTATGAGGTCGTAGACCGCGTAGGCGCTCGTCATGCTCACATGCTCGTACATCTCACCCATGTGGACCGCGGGCTCACCGAGGTCCGCCAGGTCCTTGTAGTAGGCCTGCCCGCCATCCCAGTACCCGACACGCGACCCGTGGACATCCGGGAAGCGCCCGCTGGCGACCAGGTACTCGCCTGAGGTATCGAGGTTGTACGCGTAGACCTCTCCGCTCGAGCCGTTCCGGAAGTCCTCCCACACGACCCAGTCACCCGAGATCTTCGGGTGCTGCTGCTGCGATGAATCGACCCGGACTGCGCGCTCCTCGCCGGTGGCGAGGTTCTTGGCGTAGACGTCGCCCTTGCTCGAGCGGAAATTCCGGTTGTCGATCCAGACGACCCAGTCACCGGAGATGTCCGGCGCTTCCTGGTCCTCGGCGACCGATGTCACGCGGGTCTCCTCGAGCGAGGTGAAGTCGAACCCGTAGATGTCGTAGCCCTCGTCCCGGTCCTCCGCCCAGACGACGCGGTCCCCCGACAGCCGCGGGCGCACCACCCAGCTGGGGCCCGTGGTGACGGGATGACCCGCTTGCGGCCACGCATCGAGCTCGGCGTCGATCGTCAGCGGGTCTCCGGTGTAGAGCTGCCCCGCCGATGCGTACACAGCGAACCCGCCCCCGAAGACGACGATGCGATAACGCGTATCAGGCGTCAGACCTGAGAAGGAGTACCTGCCATCGCCATCAGCCACGTCGCTCGCTATCTCGTACCAGTCCTCATCCACTTCGTGGTAGTACTCAAGCAGCACGGCGCACTGCGGAACGGGGTCGGACGTCGCGGCGTCGAAGACCTCGCCCGCGAGGTCCGGGCCGACCGCGCCGGCGGCCACCACCCAGGCCCACATCATCAACGCTGCCGCGAGGACCACCCCCGCGATCGCCGTCGCCGATCGCATCCGCCGCTTACCCATCGCGTCTCCCCTCTGCCGTCGTCTGCAGGGCCCGCGCCCTAGGGGAACTATACCCTGCATGACCGGCGTCGCGGGGATGTCGGCCGACGGCGGTGTGCCGCAGCGGCGCGTTGCCGGCGACTACTGGGCGATGTAGTAGGCCGGTCCCTCGAAGGTATAGACGTGCGGGTACTTCGCGATCACGTCGTTCTTCTCGGCTTCAGAGGCGGTGAAGAAGTGCGTGCCGTTGCGGTTGTTGTAGAAGCGGTAGACGGTGAGCGAACCGGCAAGCTTGACCGGTGAGACCTTGTAGCTCTCGCCCTCGTAGGTGTAAATGGCCGGGTACTTCCGGATGATGTCGTCGCGCTCGGCGGCGGACGCGGTGAGGAAGTGGCTGCCGATGCGCTTGTTATAGAAGCGGTACAGCGGCTGGGTGTTCGCCGCCGTGTTCATCGAGTAGGCGATCCCCTCGTAGGAGTAGATCGCCGGGTACTTGCGGATGATCTCGTCGCGCTCGGTGACCGACGGTGAGTAGAAGTGCGTGCCGTTGGACGTGTTGTAGAAGCGGAAGACCGGGTCGAGCTTCGGGGTCACCGGCGCCGCCAGCGTCGTCACGTTTGCGGTGTTGCTCGCGGCCGAGAGGTTGCCGGCGACATCGCGCGCTCTGACCGTGAAGGCATACGAGGTCGAGGCGGCAAGCCCTGTGGCCGTGTACGACGTCGAACCCGTCGTGCCGATCTCGGTGCCGTTGCGGTAGACGGTGTAACCGGCAAGTCCGCTGCCGCCGGTGTCGGTCGACGCGTTCCAGGTCAGCGAGACCGCGCTCGAGGACGTCGCCGTGCCGGCGAGGCCGGAGGGCGCGCTCGGCGGGGTGGTGTCGGCCGGTGTGCTCGGCACCGCCCAGTTCAGGCCGTCGGTCGTCAGCAGGATCGTGCCGGACGCGCCGACCGCCCAGCCCATCGTGGTTCCCGGAAGCACCTGCACGTCGTAGAGCGTGTTGCCCCCCGCGCCCGTCACGTTGCACGCGGTCCAGTTCGCGCCGCCGTCCGTGGTCCGCAGGATCACACCGCCGTCGCCGACCGCCCATCCGCTCGCGGCCGATGCCATGTCGACCGCGCGCAGCTGCGCGCCGGCCGGCAGCGTCGAGGCGGCCCATGTCGTTCCGCCGTTGGTGGTGTGGTAGGCGCGGCGGGTGAAGTCCGCCGAGGCCGAGCCGACCACGCCCCAGGGCCTGCGCGACCGGGCCTTGCTCGA
>CAYYLR010000148.1:0-3308 GCA_964472485.1 uncultured Coriobacteriaceae bacterium | reverse complement strand
CGGCCGACGTAGCGCTTAGCGATCGACACGACGAGTCGCAGGTTGGCCTCGACGAGCTGCTTCTTCGCGTCGACGCCGATGCGCTCGAGGCGCTCGAGGCGCCGCTGCTCGGTTCGATCGAGCTTGACACCCTGCTCGGCGGCCTCCTCGAGCTTCGCGACCGCCTCAAGCCCCGCCTCGATCTTCATCGCGAGGTCGACCTCCTGGCGCGCGGTCAGCAGCGACACTTTGCCGATCTCCTTGAGGTACATCCGCACCGGATCGCTCGTGAGCGGCGCCGACGCGGTGGGCTCAGCCTTGCGCCTCGGCTTGCGCTTCGCCTTGGGCGCTGCCGCCTTCTCGATGGCGGCGGCTGCCGCGACATCCGGGTCGTCCTCGACGTCGACATCAGCCTCCACCGGGTCGTCGACGTCCTCGGCGATCTCCGCGGGAGAGCCATCGTCACCGGCGTCGTCGCTGATCGTGATGCCGGCCGTGGAGAAGTGCGCGTAGATCTTCTCGAACTGCTCATCGGATAGATCGATGTCCGAGAGCGCGGCCTGGATCTCCTCCTCGCTGAGCGAGCCCTTCGCCGCGCCGATCTTGACGAGCGTCTTCACGGCCGACAGCTCGAGCTCAGGCGCGACCTTCCCGCCTGCGGGGGCCTGTGCCGTGGTGTCCTTCTTGGGTGCAGCTGTCACGCTGTATGCTCCGTCCCCGTGTCCGTGGCTCCCGGCAGACGCATCCTGAGCGCCTGCTGTTCGTGCTGGAGCTCCGCGATCTCACCGAACAGCCTGTCGTAGGCTTCCGCGTCTCGGCCAGGATCGAGCGCTCGGAGCTCGGCTTTCCTGACCTGTATGCGACGCCCGAGCGCGAATTCCTTCACGCGGGCGGTGACTTCACGGAAGGCGTATTCTACTTCTTCCACTTTCGCCGCGTCCACCAACCAGCCCGCGAGCTCTTCCGCTGCCTCCCGGTCTGTATCGGCAACCATGCGGTACAACTCCATATCCCGGGCCTCACCGGCTTCGATGACCATCTCGAGGAGCCGCCGCGCCGCTGGATCGGCCAGCACGTCATCCCCGAGCAACTCCCGTGCCCTGGCGCGCACCCCGGGCGCGATCGCCGCGAGCCGCACGAGTTCGCGCTCGGCCTTCGTCTCCGCGGTGAGCGGACCGGCGGGGCGCGCCGCCGAGGCGACCTCCGGAGACGCCTCGGCGCCCCCCGGCGCAGGGCGGCGGCGTTCGGCCGGCACGGCACGTTGCACGGTGACGAAGTCCGTCTTCAGCGCATCAGCCAGGTAGTTCATGTAGTCCTTGCCGAGCAGGGAGTCGCGCACCGGGCTCAGAGCGTCGGCGGCGTCGGCGAGTGCGGCGCTGCGACCCTCCGGCCGGGAGAGGTCATGGCCGGCGAGCCTGCTGTCGATCACGAATCGCAGGAGCGGCGCGGCGCCGTCGATCACCGCGCGAAGCGCCTCCGGTCCCCGCTCGATCACCAGATCGGCGGGATCGAGTCCGCCCTCGATCAGCGCGACATCGAGTTCGACCCGCGCGCTTCCCGCCTCGGGCGTGGCGCTCCAGTCGACGAACTCGGCGGCCCTGAGTGCCGCCCGCCTCCCGGCCTCGTCCCCGTCGAACAGGTAGACCACTCGGTTGCAGAAGCGGCCGAGCAGCTTCACGTGCCGCTCCGTGAGCGCCGTGCCGAGGGTGGCGACCGCGGTGGTGATGCCCGCCTCATGCAGCGCGATCACGTCGGTGTAGCCCTCCACGACCACGGCTGACCCCTCCTGGATGAGCGCCGTCCGTGCGCGCTCGAGTCCGAACAGGGTCGATGACTTGTGGAAGACCGGCGTCTCCTGGGAGTTCAGGTACTTCGGCTCCCCGGTCCCGACGACCCGTCCGCCGAACGCGATGACCCGCCCGGAGAGATCGGCGATCGGGAACATGATGCGGCCGAAGAACCGGTCCTTGAGGCGGGCGCCGTCAGCGAGCGCGAGGTTGGCGTCCACGAGCTCGTCGCGTGAGAACCCCTCGGCGGTCAGCGCCCGGACAAGCGCGTCGCGCCCCGACGGTGCGAAACCGAGCCGCCAGCGCTTGGCGACCTCCAAGCCGAAGCCGCGCCTGGTCAGGTAGTCGCGCGCGGCTTCGGCGCCTTCCGCCTTCGACGTGGTGAGCTCACGGTGGAAGAAGGTCGCGGCGGCTTCGCAACACGCGGTCAGGCGCTCCTTGCGGCTGCTCGAGACCCCGCGGCCGCCTTCCTCGACGATGTCGACCCGTGCGCGCTCCGCAAGCCGGCGCACCGCGTCGGGGAAGTCGAGCCGCTCGGCCTCCATCACGTAGCCGAACGCGTCACCCCCGCGCCCGCAGCCGAAGCAATGCCACAGCTGGGTGCCGGGATCGATCTTGAAGCTCGGCGTCTTCTCGCCGTGGAACGGGCAGTTGCCCCAGAACAGGCGCCCCTTCTTCTTGAGCACGACCGTCTCCGCGACGAGCGACACCAGGTCCGTCGATTCACGAACCCGATCGATATCCCCATCGCGGAAGCGGCCCACGGCCCTCCTCGGAGCGCATGACGCCGGTCGGATGACCGGCGTCAGTCACGACGATGCTCCCGGACGCAGCGATCCTGCGCCCGGGAGCATTGTACTACCCCACCCCGACGGGTCCGAGACGGACCCGCGCGGATGCGGATCGAGCCTACCCGCCGTGCACTTTCAGGAACAGCGGGACGAAGACGAGCGAAACGACGGTCATGAGCTTGATGAGGATGTTCATCGACGGGCCAGAGGTGTCCTTGAACGGGTCGCTGTTCGTCGCGTTCGGCGGCGGGTTCCTCGGCAGGTAGCACAGCAGCACCGACAGCTGCCGCCGAGTGCTCCCGGGTGCGCATGCGCCCGGGAGCCTCGTCATCTGTGCCCGCGGGTGTCGGAACGCCCGCTCGTGGGTACCTTCGTGTAGAGCCGAGAGGAGGCCGTGTTGGGTCGCATCCCTGAAGAGGACGTCGCGCGTGTCCGCGATGCGACCGATGTCACCGCTCTCATCTCGGAAAGCGTCGTCCTGAAGAAGAAGGGGCGGCTGTTCTGGGGGCTGTGTCCGTTCCACGGTGAGAAGACACCCTCGTTCAAGGTGGATCCCGCGACGCAGCTGTGGCACTGCTTCGGTTGCGGTGAGGGCGGCGACGTCTTCGGGTTCACCATGCGCCGCGAGCACCTGGAGTTCCCCGAGGCGGTCCGGCTGCTCGCCGATCGTGCCCGGATCGAGATCCATGAAGAGGGCGGGGGGCTGCCCCGTGGCCGGCGTGAGCGGCTCATTGAGGCATGTGAGAAGGCC
>CAYYLR010000147.1:0-3362 GCA_964472485.1 uncultured Coriobacteriaceae bacterium | reverse complement strand
CGCTCGCAGCGCTCGCGCGTGCGCGCGACACCCAGCGGGTCCTCGCGCGCGCGTGCGACGTCGCCGACCGCGCGCAGGTCGCCGCCGCGGTGCATGCCGCCGAGTCGGGACTCGGCCCGGTCGACACGCTCGCCGCGTGCGCCGGATTCTGCACGCCCGGGCGGTTCCTCGAGCTTGCCGACGACGAGTTCCCCGACCACATCGGGACGAACCTGCTTGGTGTGATCAACGCGGCACGCGCGGTCGCGCCAGGCATGGTCGAGCGCGGACGCGGACGCATCGGCATGGTCGGCTCGATGGGCGGGCTCATCGGCGTCTACGGATACTCGGCCTACAGCGCGGCGAAGTTCGGGGTGACCGGGTTCGCCGAGGTGCTGCGGTGCGAGATGAAGCCGCACGGTGTCTCCGTGACCCTGCTCGTGCCGCCGAACATGGCGACACCCGGCTACGCGCGCGAGCTGGAGATCGAACCGCCGGAGACCGCGGCGATCAACGGGATCGCCAAGACGCGCAGCCCCGAGGAGATCGCCGGGCTGTTCTGCCGCGGGATCGAGCGCGGGCGGTTCCTTGTGCTTCCCGGGCTCACCAACAAGCTGCTCTACCGTCTTGAAGGACTGTGGCCCGAGGCGTTCTTCGCGCTGTTCGACCGCACCGTGGCGCGGACCCGGCGCCGGATGCTACCATGACCACGTTCAGGCAAACTCAGGTGGTGCGTCTCCGCGCACGTCTCACCGCCCCCGCCGGGCCTGCTTGCCTGAACAACAACGCACCGCACCGGCGGGGGCGACCCGTATCCCCGCGGACCGCGCAGCGGCCCGCATCGATAGCACGCACGGAAGCGAAGCGATACTGATGCATCTTGCCGTCGTCGGACTGAGCCACAAGACCGCCCCGATCGAGATCCGTGAGAAGCTCACGTTCCCCGCGCCTGTCCAGGCCGAGGCGCTCACGTTGCTGACGTCCGGGCCGGAGGTGGCCGAAGCGGTCATCGTCTCGACCTGCAACCGCACCGAGGTCTACGCGGTCACGGCTACGGCCGACGGCGGTGTGGACGCGGTGATCGACTTCCTCGCGGACTTCCACGACCTCGACCGTCACGAGCTCGTCCGCTACCTCTACATCATCACCGGCGAGCCGGTCGTCCGGCACCTGTTCCGTGTGGTCGCGTCGCTCGATTCGATGGTCATCGGCGAGGCGCAGATCCTCGGCCAGGTGAAAGAGGCGTACGAGCACGGGTTCAACGCCGGCGCCACCGACCGGGGTTTCAACAAGCTCTTCCGGCAGAGCTTCGAGGTGGGCAAGCGGGTGCGGACCGAGACCGCCATCGGCGAGTCGGCCGTGTCGATCAGCTACGCCGCCGTTGAACTCGCCAAGAAGGTGTTCGAGACGCTCGAGGGCCGCACCATCCTCATCCTGGGCGCGGGCAAGATGAGCGAGCTCACCGCCAAACACCTCGTCTCGTGCGGCGGCGAGCGGGTGCTCGTGGCCAACCGGACCTTCGCGCGCGCCGAGGAGATGGCCTGCCGCTTCCGCGGGACGGCCGTGCCGTTCGAGACCCTCTACGACCACATCGCCGAGGCCGATATCGTCATCTCGTCGACCGCGGCGACGGAGTACGTCGTGACCAAGGCCGGCCTCGCGCCGGTCGCACGCACCCGCACCGGTCCGCTGTTCCTGATCGATATCGCGGTCCCGCGCGATATCGACCCGGGCGTCAACGACCTCTCCGGCGTCTTCCTGTACGACATCGACGACCTCTCCGGCGTGGTGGAGTCCAACCTCGAGGAGCGCATGGCCGAGGCACGCCGGGCGGAGGGCATCATCGACGAGGAGATCGCCATCTTCTTCGCGTGGCTCGAATCGATGGAGGTCGTCCCCACCGTGGCGGCCATCCGCGCGAAAGCGGAGGTCATCCGTCAGATGGAGCTCGACAAGGCGTTCAAGCGTCTCTCCCTCTCGGAGAAGGACCTCAAGACCGTTGATGCGCTCACGTGCGCCATCGTGAACAAGATGCTCCACGGCCCGACCGCGCGCCTCAAGAAGGCGGCGTCGGGCAAGGACGGGTATGTCTACATGGACGTGGCGCGCGAGCTCTACGGGCTCGACGACACCGAGGAGCGGCACGGCCCGGGCGCCTTCCGGAACCTGATCAACCTCAAGGCGCGCGAGCTGGTCGACAGGCAGAAGGAGACAGGGGAGTCCATTGGCGACTGCGGAACGTAAGGCCCTCGTCATCGGCACGCGCGGAAGCAAGCTCGCGCTGTGGCAGTCCGAGTACATCAAGGCCAAGCTCGAGGCGGCGACCGGTTTGCCGGTGAGCCTCATGATCATCAAGACCACCGGCGACAAGATCCTCGACGTGCCGCTCGCCAAGGTGGGCGGCAAGGGGCTGTTCACCAAGGAGCTCGAGGTCGAGCTTCTGGCCGGGACGGTCGATCTGTGCGTTCACTCGATGAAGGACGTGCCGACCGAGCTGCCCGACGGGTGCGTCATCGCGGCGATGCCCGAGCGCGTCGACCCCCGGGACGTGCTCGTCTCAGGGGCCGGCTACGACCTCGGCTCGCTTCCCGAAGGGGCCCGTCTCGGCACCTCGAGCCTGCGCCGCCGCTCGCAAGTCGTGCACCTGCGCCCCGACCTCGAGATCGTCGACGTGCGCGGGAATCTCGACACCCGCATGCGCAAGGCGGAAGACGGCGAGCTCGACGCGGTCGTCCTGGCCTCGGCGGGCATCACGCGCATGGGGTGGGCCGAGCGCATCAGCTCATACGTGCCGGTGGCGCAGATGGTGCCGGCGGTCGGTCAGGGCGCCATCGGCATCGAGATCCGTGAGGACGACGAGTTCATGCTCGGAGCGCTGCGGTCGATCGGACATCCCGAGACGATGGAGTGCGTGACCGCCGAGCGCGTGGTCATGCGCTCGCTCGAAGGCGGCTGCCAGGTGCCGATCGGCGCGTACGCCCGCTATGAAGAGGGTACGCTGGTGATGGACGCGTTCGTCGGCTCGGTCGACGGGACGACGATCGTCCGCGAGCAGCTGTGCGGCGACGCGGGGGAGCCCGAGGCGCTCGGTGCGGCGATGGTGGAGCGGCTTCGGCGCCTCGGCGCCGACGCGATCCTCGCCGAGATCCGGTGCGCCGCGCCCGACGGCTCGGTCGATACGCTGCTCGGCACGTAGGACGGCTCGTACGCGGCCGGGCCCGACCCGGGGCGGCCGGTGAAGGAGGTCCGATGCTCTCCGGGAGGCGGATCGTCGTGACGCGGGCGCGCGCGCAGGCGCGCTCCCTCGTGGAGCTGCTCGAGGCGGCGGGCGCCGAGGTGCTCCCGTTCCCGTGCATCGAGATCGTCGATCCCGAGAGCTTCGA
>CAYYLR010000146.1:0-3408 GCA_964472485.1 uncultured Coriobacteriaceae bacterium | reverse complement strand
CGGCTCCGGCGGCATGGCCGACGTGTACAAGGCCGTGGACGACGTGCTCGGCAGGACGGTCGCCGTCAAGGTCCTGCATGCCCGCTACGCCTCGGATCCGAGCTTCGTCGCGCGGTTCCGCCAGGAAGCGCAGGCGGCCGCCAACCTCTCCCACCCGAACATCGTGAACATGTACGACTGGGGCCGGGACGACGAGACGTACTACATCGTCATGGAGTACGTGAACGGCCAGGACCTCAAGTCGATCGTGACCGACCGCGGCCCGCTCGACCCGCGCAAGGTCGCCGACTACGGAGCGCAGGTCTGCGCCGCGCTCGCGGCCGCCCACGGGTACGACATCATCCACCGGGACATCAAGCCCCATAACATCGCGATCACGCCCGATGGCACGGCCAAGGTCATGGATTTCGGCATCGCCCGCGCGGGCAACACGACGATGACCCAGACCGGGTCGGTGCTCGGCACGGCCCAGTACATCAGCCCCGAGCAGGCGCAGGGCAAGCCTCTCGGAGCCGCATCCGACCTCTACTCGCTCGGCGTCACGCTCTACGAAGCGGCGACCGGCAGGGTCCCCTTCGACGGCGACACGCCAGTTGCGACGGCACTCATGCAGGTCAACGAGGAGCCGGTCCCGCCGCGCCAGGTCCGGGCATCGATCCCGCCCGCGCTCGAGGCGGTCATCATGCGCGCGCTGCGCAAGGACCCGTCGGCTCGCTACGGTTCGGCGGCTGAGATGCGTGAGGATCTGAAGCGCGTGGCAAGCGGTGAGCCGGTCCTCGGCGGCGCGTATGGCGGGCCGTCGGACCAGACGAGCGTGCTGCCGCCAGTGGACGCCGTCACGCGCGTCGCGCCGCGAGTCGCGCCCGAACTACGCCCTGTGCCCGACCGCCGAACCAGTCCCTGGATATGGGCCGGCGTGGCCGCGGCGGTGCTCGCCGTCGCGTTCGCGATCGCGCTCGCCTCGGGTGTGTTCGGGAGCGGAGGTGTGGTCGTGCCGACGCTCGCGGGTCTCACCGAGGAGCAGGCGAAGGTCGCGCTCGCCACTGCCGAGCTCGAACTCGGCGAAGTGACCACGCAGAACAGCGACACCGTCGAGCTCGGCCTCGTCATGGGACAGGACCCTGCGGCTGGCGAGCGCGTCGAGAAGGGCTCACGGGTCAACATCGTCGTCAGCCTGGGAATCGCTCAGGTGACGGTTCCGGACCTGGCGTCGATGCCCGAGGCTGACGCGATCGACGCGCTACGGGAGCAGGGACTCGAGTACGAGCGCACGATCCAGGAGTCCAATGCGGAGATCGCCAAGGGGCTCGTGATTCGGACCGAACCGGTGGCGAACGCGCAAGTGCCTGCCGGCACCCGGGTCGTCCTCTACGTCTCCGCCGGCAAGGAGCAGGTCAAGGTCCCTGACCTGCTGGGCAAGACCCTCGCGCAGGCCAGGACGGAGGTCGAGGCGCTCGGTCTCGTGTTCGCCTCGAACGAAGCGTTCAGCGACACCGTGCCGAGGGGCGCTGTCATCAGCCAGCGCCCGGACCCGGGCGTCATCTACGAGAGCGGCAGCACGGTCACCGTCGAAGTCTCCAAGGGTCCTGAGGTCATCCTCGTGCCAGACGTCCGCACCATGAACGAGGCGGACGCCAAGGCCCGGCTGAGTTCGGCGGGACTCACACCGAAGGTCGTCTACGTCGACAGCCCGGATGAGGGTGTCGTCGTCAACCAGTTCCCGATACCGGGCGCCTCAGCCAGGCGCGGCGATGTCGTCGAGATCGAGGTCGGCAAGGCCGGCTCGGAGGGCTAGGTCTCAAGCCCGGCCCACGCCTCCTCGAGCAGCGCGACCACCTCACGGTCCGTGGTCTGGTCGAACCGGCGATAGAACTGCCCGACGGCGGCGAAATCGTCAGGAGCCTCGAGCACGACGACTTCGTCGGCGACCGACTCGAGCCGTGTCACGGTCGCCGGTGCCGCTACCGGCGCCGCGACGATGATCCGCCGCGCGCCCCGGCGACGCAGCGACTCGACCGCCGCCAGCAGCGTGTGGCCGGTCGCGATGCCGTCATCGACGACCGCACATACCCGCCCGGACACCACGGGGGCCGGTCGCGTGCCCCGATAGGCCACGACACGGCGCTCGATCTCGGCCCGTGTCTCGACGACCGCACGCTCGAGGTACGCGGAGTCCACCTCGGAGCCGCCAAGCACGATACCCGCGTCGTCAACCGCGCCCACGGCGTATTCGGGATTGCCGGGCGCGCCGATCTTGTGCACGACGACGACGTCGAGCTCGCACCCGCATACGCACGCCACCTCGGCGGCGACCACGACGCCGCCACGGGGAACGCCCAGCGCCATATCCCCGGGGGCAAGCCGCGGACGAAGCGCCTCGGCGAGCCGGCGCCCGGCGTCGGCACGATCATCGAACATGGGTGACAACCCCCCTCGGCGCCGGGCACCTCGGGTACGAACCCACCGGGAGGTGGTCTCGTGACCGCGGACATACGGGATACGGTCAGGCTCGCCAACGGAGTGATGATGCCCAGATTGGGCCTCGGCACGTACAAGTCGGCCGAGGGCGGGGATGTCGAACGGGCGGTCGCGCACGCGCTCACGCTCGGCTACCGCCACATCGACACCGCGTCGTTCTACGGCAACGAAGCCGGCATCGGCCGCGCGATCGCCGACAGCGGCGTGCCTCGTGACGAGCTCTTCGTCGCGACGAAGGTCTGGAACGACGAGCAGGGTCACGACGCCGTCCTCGCCGCGTTCGAACGGAGCCTGGGACGGCTCAGAGCCGAGTACATCGACCTGTACCTCGTGCACTGGCCGCGGCCCGAGACCCCGGAGACCTGGCGCGCCATGGAGCGGCTGCTGGCCGAGGGCCGGGTCCGCGCGATCGGCGTGTGCAACCACCTGACGCGTCACCTCGAGGCGCTGCTACGGGAGGCACGCGTCGCGCCGATGGTCAACCAGTTCGAGATGCACCCGTGGCTCAAGCAGCCCGACCTTCTCGAGGCCTGCCGTTCGAACGGCATCGTCGCTGAGGCCTGGTCGCCGCTGATGCGGGGGCGCGCCGCCGAGGAGCCGGTCCTCGTGCGGATCGGCGCTCGTCATCGCAAGAGCGCCGCCCAGGTCGCCATCAGATGGGCTCTGCAGCACGACGTGGTCGTGATCCCCAAGTCGGTGACACCCTCGCGCATCGCCGAGAACGCCGACGTCTTCGACTTCGAACTCACCGGCGAGGACATGCGCGAGATTGACGCGATTCCGCACGGGGAGCGCCTCGGCCCGCATCCTGACCGGTTCCCGGCACGCTGAGCATGGAGACCGGTGCGGATGGACCGGGCATGTTCTAAGCGCGGGCAACGTCGCGGCCGCGGTCCGCCCGCGCTACAATGACTGGCGCGCCCTCGTAGC
>CAYYLR010000145.1:0-3504 GCA_964472485.1 uncultured Coriobacteriaceae bacterium | reverse complement strand
TTCGCGGCGTCGTACCGGGCCTGGGCGGCGCGGTGGGCCTCGCGCGCGGCCGCGATCGCGGCGTCCGCCGCGGCGATATCGGTTGCGACCGGCGCGCTCCTGCTCACCGCGTCCCGTTGCGCCAGCGCGCCCTTGTGCGCGGCTTCGGCCTGGGCGAGCTGGACCTCGATCGGACCCGTATCGAGGGTGGCGATCACATCGCCCGCGCTCACCCGCTGTCCTTCGGTGACCTCGATGCTCGCGATGACGCCGGCGGCGGCGGGGTAGATGTCAGCGCCCTCATCCGCGACCACCCTGCCCGACGCGGCCACTGTGACCGCAAGGTCGCCTCGCTCGACCACGGCTACCTGCACCTCAGGGGCCTGCCCGCCGGAGAGCGCGACGGCGCCGGCGGCACCCGCAACGACGAGCAGCGCCAGGGCCGCTCCGATCATCCTACGCTTGGACACAGGCGCCTCCGAATCCACAGACCGGCGCACACCGCACCGGCGATCGTCTCACCGTCTCCCGTCGAGCAGCAGCGGCACAAGATCGGCGATGTCGTCGATCACGACGTCCGGCTCCGCCGCCTCGACGCGCTCACGCTCGGCCACGCCCCATGTGGCGCCCACCGCCAGCGCTCCAGCCGCGAGCGCCGCCGCGACGTCGGCCGGGCTGTCGCCCACGTACGCGCACCGCTCCGGCGCCACCCCGAGGGCCTGCGCCGCTCTCAGCACCGGCAGCGGATCGGGCTTGTGCACCGGGGTGTCATCGGCGGTGACGACCACAGCAAAGAACCGGCCGAGATCGAACAGCGCGAGCGCGCGGTCGGCCATGAGCCGGCTCTTCGACGTGACGATGCCCATCGCGAGCCCGGATGAGGCGAGCGTATCAAGCGTCTGCCGCGTGTTGGGGAAGAGCCGCGCCATCTCGTCATGCGTCGCGTGGTTGAACACGCGGTAGGCCTCAAGCAGCCGCTCGGCGACCGCCGCGTCGTCGGTGAAGTAGCGCATCTGCCGCGCGAGCGGTACGCCGACGTGGTGCAGCAGCTTCGCGTCGGGGAGCGGCTCGCCGAAGACCTCCGCTGTCGCATGCCGGAACGACGCGAGGATGTGCGGGATCGTATCGACGACGGTGCCGTCGAGATCGAAGAGCACCGCTCGCAGCGCCTCGATCCTCAGGCGCAGGTCATCGGTTGGAGCCACGGCGATCCTTCCGCCGGCGCCGAGCGCCGGGCTAGTCGTCCTCGTCGAAGTCCTCGCTCGCGAGATCCTCGGCCTCGGCTTCGCGGTCGGTCATCCCGGGCACGCGCTCATCTCCGGCTATGAGCGCCTGCTGGCCGTCGACGCCGGGGGGCCGCTTCCGCTTCTTGGCGCTCACACGGGCGATCGCGGAGACCCGGTCGGACTCGGCGACGTTCATCACCTTGACGCCCTGGGTCGATCGGCCGAGCTGGCTGATGTCCTCAGCTTTGACGCGGATCACCACGCCTTCCTCCGATATCAGCATGAGCTCATGTCCTGGCATGACGATCTTCATGCCCGCGAGCCGACCCTTCCGCTCGGTGACCTGGATCGTCTTGACGCCCATGCCGCCGCGCTTCTGGGTCGGATACTGGGACACCGGCGTTCGCTTGCCGTAGCCACGTTCGGTGACAACGAACAGCTCTGAGCCCGCCGGGGCGATCTCCATGCCAAGCACCCGGTCGTCTCCCGGGACGTTCATGCCGCGGACGCCCATCGTGTCGCGTCCCATGGGGCGAGCGTCGGACTCATCCCACATGATCGCCTTGCCCCGTGAGGAGACCATCATCGCGTGCTCGCCTTCCCGCACGCGGCGGACTGAGATGAGCTCGTCGTCATCGCGCAGGTTGATCGCGATGATGCCATCACGGCGAGAGCGGTCGTACGCCTGGATCGCGGTCTTCTTCACCATGCCCTGTGCGGTCGCGAACAGCAGGAACTCGTCTTCAGGGAAGTCCCGGGTGGTGATCACCGCGGCGATCTGCTCGTCCTGGGCGAACGGCAGCAGGTTCACCACCGCCGTCCCTCGCGCATGGCGCGAGCCGACCGGCAGTTCGTGGACCTTGAGGCGGTACACCTTCCCTCGCGTCGAGAAGAACAGGACGTAATCGTGGGTCGAGCTGATGAACAGGTGCTCGACGAAGTCGCTCTCCTTCAGGTTCACGCCGGAGATCCCCTTGCCGCCGCGCTTCTGCTGGCGGTAGGTCGCAACCGGGAGCCGTTTCACGTAGCCGGCGCGCGTGATCGTCACGACCATGTCCTCTTCGGCG
This sequence comes from uncultured Coriobacteriaceae bacterium, assembly GCA_964472485.1. Lineage (GTDB taxonomy): Bacteria > Actinomycetota > Coriobacteriia > Anaerosomatales > Anaerosomataceae > CAYYLR01. Next base: position 1,232 of record CAYYLR010000145.1, on the reverse strand, counting down.
ATAAGGTCCTCGACATCCAGATCCCGCGCGGCGCCGGCGATCTCGGTGCGTCGCTCATCGCCGTATTTGTCGCGGATCTCGATCATCTCGTCCTTGATGATCTGGAGCACGAGAGACATATCGCCGAGCACCCGCTGGTACCACGCGATCTTCTCCCGCAGTTGTGCGAGCTCCTCCTCGATCTTCGACCGCTCGAGACCGGTGAGGCGGCGCAGCCGCATCTCAAGGATAGCGTCGGTCTGCGCGTCCGATAGACCGAAGCGCTCGATGAGGCGCGACTTCGCCTCGGTGTCGTCCGCGCTCGACTTGATTATCGCGATGACCTCGTCGATGTTGTCGAGCGCGATGACGTAGCCCTCGAGGATGTGGGCGCGCTCCTCGGCCTTGCGCAGTTCATAGCGCGTGCGCCGGATGATGACGTCCTTCTGGTGCTCGACGTAGTGGAAGAGCATGTCCTTCAGCGGAAGTTCGCGCGGGACCCCGTCGACGAGCGCCAGTTGGATGATGCCGATGCCGGTCTCGAGCGGCGTGTGCTTATAGAGCTTGTTCATAACGACCTGCGGGATCGCTGACTGCTTGAGCTCGATCACGACCCGCATGCCCTTGCGATCAGATTCGTCTCGCAGGTCGGAGATCTCCGGCAGCTTCTTCTCACGAACGAGCTCGGCGATCTTGGTCACGAGCTTCGATTTGTTCACGGCGTAGGGGATCTCGCTGATGATGATCCGCATGCGGCCGGTCGTGGTCTGCTCGACGTACGCCTTGCCGCGGACCTTGATCGACCCCCGGCCGGTCTCGTACGCCGAGACGATGCCCTCGCGACCCATGATCGAGCCGCCGGTCGGGAAATCCGGGCCGGGCAGGTGCGCCATGAGGCCTTCGGTCGTGATCTCAGGGTCGTCGATGAGCGCGATCGCGGCGTTGATGGTCTCGGCCAGGTTATGCGGGGGGATGTTCGTGGCCATACCGACCGCGATGCCGGCCGAGCCGTTGACGAGCAGGTTCGGGAAGCGGCTGGGCAGCACTAGCGGCTCACTCAACGACTCGTCGTAGTTCGGTCCGAAATCGACCGTCTCCTTCTCAAGGTCGCGCAAGAGCTCCATCGCTGGCCGGGCCAGTCGCGCCTCCGTGTAGCGCATCGCCGCGGCGGAGTCGCCGTCGACCGAGCCGAAGTTGCCGTGGCCGTCCACGAGCGGCGCCCGCATCGCCCAGTTCTGGGCCATGCGCACCAT
>CAYYLR010000144.1:0-3560 GCA_964472485.1 uncultured Coriobacteriaceae bacterium | reverse complement strand
CGCCTGCTCAGGCGTGACGACATCCATGATGACGCCGCCCTTGAGCATCTCCGCCAGGCCGGTCTTCACGCGGGTCGTTCCGGTGATCGGGTTCTCGTTCACGTGGGCTCGATCGCTCCTCGGGTCTGGTTCGGCACGCGGCGGCGCCTCGGCCGTGTGGACTACAGATTCTACTCGGGCGCCAGACGCCGGACAACCTCGACCGTAGGCCTCGGTTGCCGCCGCCCGCTCAGCTAGCGCATCGTGATGTTCACGGACGCGTCGACGACCTGGAACCACGTGTTGCCGGGCGCGAGCTTCACGCGGGTGCCGTCCTGGGCTGTGAACACCGGAGGCGCGTCCGCGGATGCTTCCCAGGTGCAATCGAAGCGCTGGCCGTTCCGGAATACCGCCGCGCGTCCGCTGCCCACCAGTTCGATCCGGTAGGTGTTGTTGCCAACCCCGTCCCTGCTGACCGCCGAGTAACGAGCCCATAGGACGACGACGTTCCTCGCGGTGATCTGCTCACCGGTCGCGAGGTCCTTGGAGACCTTCCCGTTGTCCGAGCGCCCATACGTCTGGCGGACCGGATCGTAGTCCCACGACGATACCTGGGCGTTCGAGAACGGGATCGTCACGCCGGTGATGGTCGGCGTCGTGTCCGCGGAGACGCGCTCGAAGTCGAACGCGGGCGGCGCCCCCGCGAGCGTCATCCCTCGGCGCTCGGCCTCTGCGCGCATCTCCGTGACATCGAGGTAGAGATTGTGCGGTCGCGGACGCGCGGAGCTGCGCGAGAACGGCTTGGTGACGCCGGCGTCCTCGCTCAGGTCGTCGATCCCCGCGGCGCGGATCATCGGGGCGACGGTGGGGCTCGAGCCCGAGAAGGCGAAGAGCGCCTTGTACTGCGGGACGATGACCGTGTCAGACATGCGTGCCGAACGGACCGGGCCGACCGTGTCGGGAGTCTGTGAGTGGAACATCGCGTTGAAGCGCGTGATGCCGCCCTCGGTCACCGTCTCGTACACGACGTCGGCGGCCTGCAGGTTCGTCTGAGGGCGAGACGCCGCCGTGTTCTCGATCTTCACCGAGGCGACGCGCCGTGAGACCTCCTCGGCCGAAGCGGCCGGCATGCCGGGCAGAGGCCATCGGGGCGGCTCGGGCGGCTTGGGGACGGTGCGCTCGGCGGCCGCGGCCGGCCACGGGTTGAGGACGACGGGCTCGTCAGCGGCGCATCCCCCCGCCGCGATGAGCGCGGCGGTTGCGAGAAGCAGCCCAAGCCACGGCGCGCGGTTCGTTCGGGTCGTACGGGTCATCGCGGTCATCCGTCCTCCTTGGGTACCCGCCAAGGATAGGAACCCCGGCTGCACCGGTCAAACGCCGCGGCTCCGGGTCGCCATCAGGCGGCGCGCGGGACTACAATGGCCCCGGACGGAGGCGCCCCACGTGAGCTGCTACCTGATTCACATCCTGCAAGAACAGGACCAGCACCCGTACGAGGATCCCGCGGTCAAGGACATCGTCGGGGCGCTGCCCCGCTTCTTCTGCACGCGCTGCGACCCTATCAAGCGGCTGCTCCCGAGCCAGGCCATGCTCTGCATCGACCGTGACGCCCCCTGCTGGAGGCCGCTCGACAGGATCTGCGACGACGACTAGCCTGACGCGTCGCGCGAGTCGCCGGATCTCCGCTCGGCCCGCAGCGCCCTCCAGACGAGCCACGCACCCGCGACCACCATCGGCACGCTCAGTAGTTGTCCCATGGTGACGCCGCCCATGATGAAGCCGAGCTGCGCGTCGGGCTCCCGGAAGACCTCGAGCACGGTGCGGAAGACCCCGTACAGCGCGAGCAGGCTGCCGATGATGAAGCCGTCCGGACGCCGTCTGCGCGACAGCGCGAAGAGCACCACGAACAGCACAAGCCCCTCGAAGAACGCCTCGTAGAGCTGCGACGGATGCCTGGGCGCGTCACCCGGAGCCATCGGGAAGACGACACCCCACGGTGCGTCGGTCGTCCTTCCCCAGAGCTCACCGTTGATGAAGTTGGCGAGCCGGCCGAACAGGATCCCGATCGGGGCCCCGACCGCACCGAGGTCGAACAGGCGGAGCGGTGTGAGGCCTTTGCGCGGCGCGATCCACCAGCCCGCCAGCATGATGCCCGCAAGACCCCCGTGAAACGACATCCCGCCGTCCCACAGGGCGAAGACCGACAGAGGCTCGGCGAGGTACGCCCCGACGCCGTAGAAGAGCACGTAGCCGAGCCGCGCGCCGACGACAAGTCCGACGACCCCCGCGAGCACGATGTCAAGCACGTCGTCGTCGGACAGCGAGATCCCCCACCGCCGGGCGAGCCGACGCAGAACGAGCGCGGCCACGAGGAAGCCCGCGACGTAGGCGATCCCGTACCACCGGATCTCGACGGGGCCGAGTCGCAGCAGCACCGGATCTATCACGGGGAACGCGATCGACGCGATCACATCGCCTCCAGACGCTGGATCCGGTCTTCAAGCGGCGGATGGGTGTTGAACAGGCCATTCATGCCCGAGCGCGCCTTGAGCGGGTTCACGATGTAGAGCGACTCGGTGGCCTTGTTCGCCACGGCGAGCTGGGCCTGGTCGGCGCCGATCTTGCGCAGAGCGGCGGCGAGCCCCGGGGGATACCGGGTGAGCATCGCGGCGCTCGCGTCAGCGAGGTACTCGCGCCTGCGCGAGATGGCGAACCTGATGAGCGTGGCCGCGATGGGGGCGAGGATCGCGAGCACGAGCGCGGCGATGACGATGATCGCGCCGAGCTGACCGCCCTGGCTCTCCCGTCTGCGACCGCCACCCCACAGGAAGCTTCGCAGCATCCACTCGGAGATCAGCGTGATGGAACCCGCGAGCACCGCAGCGAGCGTCTGGAGGAGCGTGTCGTAGTTCTTGATGTGCGACAACTCATGCGCGATGACGCCCTCGAGCTCCTGACGATTCATCATCGCCACGAGCCCGGAGGTGACCGCGATGGCGGCGTTCTCGGGATTGCGACCGGTCGCGAACGCGTTGGGCGCCGGGTCGTCGATGACGTACGCCCGCGGCACCGGCAGTCCCGCGGCGATCGCGAGTCCCTCCACGGTGTTGACGAGATAGGGCTCACGGTCACGATCGACCGGCCGTGCGCGGCTGATGGCAAGCACGATCCGGTCGGAGTACCAGTATGAGCCCCATGCCATCACGAACGAGACGATCAGCGCGAGCACGAGACCCAGGTAGCCCCAGTCGGTTGCCTGACCGAAGACGTAGCCGAGGAGCGCGACGAGCGCCACGAAGACGAGGATCAGCCCCGCGCTGCGGCGCTTGTTCGATGCGATCTGGTCGTACACGGCCTAGAACTGCACCTTGACCGGCTCTTTGGCCTCTTCCTCGATCTCGAAGTAGTCGCGCGGCGTGAAGCCGAACATCCCCGCGATGAGGTTGGCCGGGAACGTCTGCTGCCCGGTGTTGTACGACATCACCGAGTCGTTGTAGAACTGCCGCGCGTACGCGATCTTCGACTCGGTGCCTGAGAGCTCCTCCTGAAGCATCATGAAGTTCTGATTCGCCTTGAGATCC
>CAYYLR010000143.1:0-3563 GCA_964472485.1 uncultured Coriobacteriaceae bacterium | reverse complement strand
GCCGCCGCCCGGCAGAGCGTCGAGCCCCGCGTCCTTGAGGTCCGCGAGCACCTCTCGGGTCGTCTTGCCCGCGATGATCGCCATGTGCTCGATCTCGACGGCGGTGAAGGCCTGCACGATGACGTGGTCGGGTACCGCCTCGGCGACGGCGCGGACCATGTCCAGGTAGAACTCATAGCTCCAGTCAGGATGCAGGCCGCTCACGATGTGGATCTCGTACGCGCCGTCCGCCGCACCCTCGGCAGCCGCTTCGGCCACCGAGTCGAGCGTCATCTCGTACGCGCCCTCCTCGCCCTCGGAGCGGGCGAACGCGCAGAACTTGCAGCGATTGCGGCAGATGTTCGTTGGGTTGATGTGGCGGTTGACCATGAAGTGCACGCGGTCGCCGTTGATGGCGCGCCGCACGTGGTCGGCGAGCTGGCCGATGCCGAGGAGGTCTCGGCTGGCATACAGCGTGAGGCCGTCGTCGCGGGGCAGACGCTCGCCGGCGAGCACCTTGGCGGCGATGGGCTCGAGCGCGGGGTCGGTGAGGTGGAAGGTGGTCACGAGGTCGCTCCATCTGCCGCAGGTTTCGCTTCGACGCGCCGATGATAGCACCGTGCACGCGGCGGCGGCTGTGCGGAGCGAGGCCTTCCCGCCTGACTGGTGGCGCGCCGCCGCCGCCCGCTCTACCCTGGGCACGCTATGCTGCCGCCCGGCAGCGTCGCGCTCGCGATGGTGAGCGGTGGCGCCGACTCGGTCGCCGTGCTGCGGCTGCTCGCGGCTGGCGCGCTCGGTGCGACGGCCGACGTCAGTGTCCTGCATGTGAACCACCTGCTGCGTGGCGCCGACGCCGACGCCGACGCGGCGTTCGTCGAGTCGCTCTGCGACACCCTCGGCCTTGCGTGCACAGTGGACCGGCAGGACGTGGCCGCGTACGCGGATGAGACCGGGCTCAACCTCGAGGACGCCGGCAGACGGCTCCGCTACCGGTTCGCTGAGGGCGCGCTCGATGTGCGGTGTGCCGCGCTCGGGGTCGATCCCGCCTTCGGACGTATCGTTGTGGCGCACACCCTTGACGACAGTATCGAGACGATGCTCATGCGCCTCACCGACGGCGCGGGCGCCCGGGCGCTTGCCGGCATCCCGCCGACCCGCGGCCGCATCGTGCGCCCTCTGATCGACGCGCGCCGCTCCGATGTCGTCTCGTACCTGACCGGGCTCGGCCAGTCGTGGCGGACCGACGTCACCAACGCGGACACCGGCCGGAGGCGGGCGTGGGTGCGGCATGAGCTCCTGCCGCTCTTCGAGTCGCGGAACCCGTCGTTCCCTGCCTCGGCGCAACGCATGATGACGGTCCTCGCCGAAGAGGACGCGCTCCTCGACGCGATGGCCGGATCACTCGCGCGCGACGCGGTGCTTCCCGGGGACGGTGAGGTCGTGTTCGATCGCACGGCCCTCAGTGCTGCGCCGCGTCCGCTCGTGCGGCGCGTGGTGCGCTCGGCGCTCGTCGCCGCGTTTCCCGAGGCGTCGCGGCTCACCTTCGAGCATGTGGACGCGATCGTGTCGGCGACCGGCCCCGGGCCCTTCGCCCGGGATCTCCCGTTCGGACTGCGGGCCGAGGGCGAGTACGGTAGACTGAGGGTCCGTCGACGGGGGGAGCCGACACGCCGTGTGGCACCCGGCTTGCTCGGGTCATCGGCCACGCTCGATCTCGGCGACGGGGGAACGCTCACGGCACGGATCGCCGGACCGTCGGAGATCGTGGCCGAGCGGGATGTGGCGATCATCGACGCCGACGCGGTGAGCTGGCCGCTGCTCGTCGATTCGCCGCGTGAGGGCGACCGCATGCGGCCGCTCGGCATGACGGGGACCCGTTCGGTCGCGGACATGCTGATCGACGCGAAGGTCCCCAAGCGGTTGCATGCCGCGACACCGGTTGTTCGCGACGGTGAGCGGATCGTGTGGGTGGCCGGGGTCCGCCTGGCCGAGGAGTGCAGGGTGACGGCGTCGACGACGCGTGCCGCCCGGATCGAGTGGGAGCGGCCCGGTCACGCCGGACCGGACGGCGCCTGACAGGAGAGAGGCCTGATGAGCATCCACGGCGATATCGATCACGTCATCCTCACGGAGGACGCTATCCGGGCGCGCGTGGCCGAACTCGGCGCCGAGATCGCCCGGGACTACGCCGCCGCGCCGAGGCCGGTGCTGCTCATAGCGGTCCTGCGCGGCGCGGCCCTCTTCGTCGCCGACCTCGCACGCGCGATCGATGGGCGGGTCGAGATCGACTTCATGGCCGTCTCGAGCTATGGCTCGTCGACGAAATCGTCCGGGGTCGTGCGGATCCTGAAGGATCTCGATGAGGACATCGAGGGGCGCGACGTGCTCGTCATCGAGGACATCCTCGACACCGGTCTCACGCTCAAGTACCTGCTGCGCAACCTCGCGTCCCGCAAGCCCAACAGTCTCGAAGTGGTGACGCTGCTGTTCAAGGAGGGCAAGCAGCGGGTACCCGTCGAGTGCAAGTACATCGGATTCTCGATCCCCGACGAGTTCGTCGTCGGCTACGGACTCGATTACGCTGAGCGGTACCGGAACCTCCCGTACATCGGGATCCTGCGGCCCGCCGTCTACGCCGACTGAGGCTGATAAGGAGCAATGACGCGTGAACCGTAATGTGAGGACCGCGCTCCTGTACCTGTTCTTCATCGTGCTCGGCCTGCTGTTCCTCGCGAACTCGATCCAGCCCGCCACGACCGTCGATAAGCTCGACAGCTCGGCCTTCTTCACCGCGCTCGAGGACGACCGTGTCGTCAAGGCGACGGTCTTCGAGTTCAGCCAGGACATCGAGGGGGAGTACTACCCGGACGAGGCCGCCCGCAAGGCGGGGGAGGCGAAGCGGTTCACGACCACGTATCTCGACGGCTCGTCGCTGTCCGCCGCGCTCGAGGAGAACCCGCTCCCGGAGGGCTACACCGTTGACATGCGCAATCGCCAGGCGTGGCTCAGCCTGCTGGCGTCGATCCTGCCGATCATCATCATCGTGCTGCTCATGTTCTGGTTCATCAACCAGATGCAGGGCGGGAACAGCAAGGTCATGCAGTTCGGCAAGTCCCGCGCGAAACGAATCACGCGCGACCAGCCGCGCATCACGTTCAAGGACGTGGCGGGGGCCGATGAGGCGATCGAGGAACTTGGAGAGATCAAGGAGTTCCTGGCGAACCCGGGCAAGTTCCAGGCGCTCGGCGCGAAGATCCCGAAGGGCGTCTTGCTGGTCGGCCCGCCAGGTACGGGTAAGACGCTGCTCGCCCGCGCGGTCGCGGGTGAGGCCGGTGTGCCGTTCTTCACGATCTCGGGCTCCGATTTCGTCGAGATGTTCGTCGGCGTGGGCGCGAGCCGCGTGCGCGACCTGTTCGAACAGGCGAAGGCCGCGAGTCCGTGCATCGTCTTCATCGACGAGCTCGACGCGGTCGGCCGAATGCGTGGCGCCGGCCTCGGCGGCGGCCACGACGAGCGCGAGCAGACGCTCAACCAGCTGCTCGTCGAGATGGACGGCTTCGAGTCGAACGACGGCGTGATCCTGA
>CAYYLR010000142.1:0-3663 GCA_964472485.1 uncultured Coriobacteriaceae bacterium | reverse complement strand
TGACGGGATCGAGCTTCCCGTCACGCGCCGCCTGCGTCAGATTGCGCGAGAACCGCTCGAGCGCCTGGAATTGGGCCTCGGGGTTCTGGTCGGTCACCCGCGCCCCGGCGCGGAGATCCTCGAGCGCCTCGAGCACCCTCCTGGAGGTGACGCCGGCCTTGCCGAGGACCCGCCCCGCCTCGCCCTTGTCGTCCGCGAGAGCCACGAGCAGGTGCTCCGTGGACACGTAGGCGTCCTTGAGCTTCTCGGCATGCCTGAACGAATCCCCGAGCACGCTGTTGAGGCGAGGCCCGATTCCCGCTGGTCCGTGTGCCCCGCCGCCCGTAACCTTCGGCATCGCGGCGATCGCCGCGGCCACCTCGGCCTCTATCAGGTCGGGGTCCGCGCCCACCTTCTGCACGACCGGCCGCACGATACCCTCCGCGGCGTCGAGCAGTACCTTGAGCAGGTGCTCAGGCTCGATGACCTGCGAGGACGCATCGTCGGCGATGCCCTGCGCCGCCTGAAGCGCCTCCTGCGCCTTGACCGTCAGTCTGTCCAATCGCATCTCACTCAACTCCCGCTGACGATCCACTCGTCGTCTCCGGCAGCCTCCCGGGCTACCGCTTCACCGTTCAAGCCGGGGCCGTCCGGCCCTTCACCAGGCGCGACCACGCCCACGCGACGAACTCTCAACCCGGGCCGCCCTTGATCTCGCCGGCCCGGAGCGCCTCGAGCCAGCGCACCGCGCCGCTTCTCCGGTCACCGGGCAGCGGCGGAGGCACCGCGGGTACGTGGCGCTCGCTCATCGCGACTCCTTCCGAACGATGCCCCCGCGCGGCACGTGCACGATGTCCGCGCGAAGGGACTGTCTGAACTCCTGGATCTCACGCGCGAGACGCCGCTCGGCGTGTGTGGCCGCGGCTTCGGCCTCGGCAAGCTTGGCCTCGAGCCGTTCCTTCTCGATCTCGAGCTCGATGATCCGCATGACGCCGGCGAGGTTGACGCCCTCCTCCTGCGTCAGCCGCTGGATCAGCCGGAGCCGCTCGACGTCGGACTCCGAGTACAGTCGCGTCCCTCCGGGCGAGCGCGACGGCTGCACCAGCATCTTCCGCTCGTAGATGCGCAGGGTCTGGGGATGCACGCCCGCGAGTTCAGCCGCCACGCTGATCATGTAGACCGGCCGATCCTTGCCGCCGCTTCTGGATTGCTTGACCACGACGTGCCTCCTCTACGCGATGTGCGCCCGGACGTCCTCGTCGCGCGAGGACTCGAACCGGCGCAGGAGGTCCTTCTGCTCGCCGGTCAACTTCGTGGGTACGGCGATCTTCACGCGCACCTTCAGGTCACCGCGGCCCTTGCCCTTGAGCTTGTGCGCCCCCTTGCCGGGCACGCGCAGCACCTTGCCGTCCGCGGTCCCCGGAGCGACCTTGAGTTTGACCTTCGCGCCATCGGGCGTAGGGACCGTCACCTCGGTGCCCAGCGCCGCCTCGGCGATGGTGACCGGCAGGTCGAGCCACACATCGGCGCCGTCGCGCGTGAAGTACCCGTGCGCCTTGATGTGGGTGACCACGTACAGGTCGCCCGCGGGTCCGCCGCCGGTCCCCGGCTCGCCCTTGCCCGCGAAGCGGAGCTTCCCGCCGTCGGTCACACCGGGCGGGATGTTCACCGTGAGCGGCTTGACCTTCACGACCTGACCCTTGCCCTTGCACGCCGCGCACGGGTGCTCGACGATCGTGCCCTTGCCGCCACACCGCGGGCACGGGCGCGAGAAGCCGAAGAGGCCCTGGCCCTGGCTCACATGACCGCTCCCCGAGCACGTCGGGCAGGTCGCCGGGCTCGTGCCCGGGCGGGCGCCGCTTCCCTTGCACGCAGCGCACGCCTCCGTGCGGCGCACGTCGACCTTCGTCGACGTACCCGCGAGCGCTTCACCGAAGCTGAGCGTCAGGTCGTGCTGCAGGTCGGCCCCGCGGCGCGCCGAAGTCCGCGACCCGCCGCCGAAGCCGCCGCCGAAGCCGCCGCCGCCGCCGCCGAAGAGGTTACCGAAGATATCACCGATGTCGCCCATGTCGACGGTCGTGTACGACTGTGCGCCACCGAAGCCGCCCGGCCATCCCGCGCCCGTCGCGCCCCCCGGGCCTCCCGGCGGCATGGTGCCGCCGAAATAGCGCCCGTACTGGTCGTACTGTGCGCGCTTCTCGTCGTCGGACAGGACCTCGTAGGCCTCGTTGAGCTCCTTGAAGCGATCTTCCGAGCCGCCCGCGTCGGGATGGTGCTTCCGCGCCTGCTTGCGGAACGCCTTCTTGATCTCATCGGCCGTGGCAGTCCTCGGCACCCCGAGTATGTCGTAGTAGTCCTTCTCGGCCATCGCGGACCTCCTAGGCCCCGGGGCCTCCGGTGCTCACGACCACCGTCGCGGGTCGCAGCACTCGACCGTGCATCCGGTAGCCGCTCTGATACGTCTCGACGACCGTGCCGTCCGCCACGTCGTCCCGCTCGGCCTGACCGACCGCCTGGTGCTCGGCCGGATCGAACGGCCCGCCTGTCGGCTCGATGCGCTCGACGCCCTCTTTGCCGAAGACGTCCAGAACCTGCTGGAGTACCATCCGAACCCCATCGACGAGCTCACCGCCCTCGCCGCCCGACTCCACGTGTGCGAGCGCGCGCTCGAGGTTGTCGAGCGCCGGCAGCAGCTCCGAGATGACCCGCTGCCCTGCTCGCAGAGCGGCGTCCTCCTGCTCGCGCGCCATCCGCTTGCGATAGTTGTCGAACTCCGCCTGCAGGCGTTGGGCCGTCTCGAGGTGCGCGGCCGCCTCGGCTCGCGCCAGCTCAAGCTCGTCCTCAAGCACGTCGCCGCGGAACGCGTACTCCGCGCCGAGATCGGTCTCCAGCCCTGGATCGATGCTGACGGCGTCGATGGGACGGTCCGGGTGAGCGCGCTCCGCAGGAGGGTCGCCGGGGCGACCCTCTGAGGATCCGCGAGCGGAGCCGACCCCGCCGACGTTACGTTGTCTCCGGTCCATGGCTACTTGTCCTCGTCGACGACTTCGTAGTCCGCGACTTCCTCGTCGCCGCCGGCCGCTGCACCGCTCTCAGCGGCCTGCTCCTCGGCCACCTGCTGGTAGACGATCTCGGCGAGCTTGTAGCTCTTCTCCTGGAGCGCTGTGGAGGCGGCGCGGATCACGTCGATATCCTCACCCTCGAGCGCGGACTTCGTCTCGGCCAGCGCGGCCTCGACCTCGCTCTTCGTGTCCTCCGGAACCTTGTCGCCAAGCTCGGCGAGCGTCTTCTCGGTTCCGTAGACGAGGCTGTCGGCGGTGTTGCGGACCTCGGCCTCCTCCTTGCGCTTGCGGTCCTCGTCCGCGTGCGACTCGGCGTCGGTGACCATGCGCTCGACCTCTTCGTCCGAGAGTGCCGTGGAGCCGGTGATCGTGATCTTCTGCTCCTGGCCGGTCCCGAGGTCCTTGGCGCTGACGTTCACGATGCCGTTGGCGTCGATGTCGAACGCGACCTCGATCTGCGGCACGCCACGCGGCGCGGGCGGGATGTTCATCAGGTGGAACTTGCCGAGCGTCTTGTTGTCGGCGGCCATCTCGCGCTCACCTTGGAGGACGTGCACCTCGACCGAAGTCTGACCGTCGGCCGCCGTCGTGAAGACCTCGGCCTTGCGCGTGGGGATGGTCG
>CAYYLR010000141.1:0-3673 GCA_964472485.1 uncultured Coriobacteriaceae bacterium | reverse complement strand
GGTTCCTGGTGGCGGGGAAGAACTTCGGCATGGGCTCGAGCCGCGAGCAGGCGCCGCTCGTGCTCATCCACAGCAACACGAAGGCGGTGCTCGCCAAGAGCTTCGCGCGCATCTTCTTCCGCAACGCGATCAACACCGGGCTGCCGGTGGTCGAGTGCGACACGGACCGCATAGCTGACGGAGACGAGCTCGAGCTCGACCTCGAGGCCGGAGTGGTGCGCAACCTGACGCAGGGGACGGAGATCCCGTTCGCGCCGCTGCCGCCGGTGATGGCGCAGCTGCTTGCCGACGGCGGACTCGTGGCCCACTTCAAGAAGCACGGCGGGTTCGCAGTCTAGGACGGAGGCCCCGATGGATGACCTCGCGTTCGGCTTTCGGAAGCGGAACGCTCCGGTCATCGGCCCGGGCCGCCATGCGACGCCCGATGAGTCCTGGGACGGCGCCGAGCGGCGCCGAGACCAGCGCCGGAAGCGGCGCCTCTACCGCTTCATCGACCGTCGGCACGGGTTCGACCGGCGCAGGCGCTATCCGCTGACGGGTACGATGCGCGATCATCCGGTCGTGCTCGTGTTCGCCCTCGTACTCCTGAACGCGCTGTCCATAGCCGACGGTCTGTTCACCGCTATCGAGGTCACACACGGCATCGCGCGTGAGGGCAACCCGGTGCTCGTCGCGGCCGGGCGGCATCACCCGCTGCTCGCCGTCGCCGTCAAGCTTGGCGGTATGCTCGTCGCCACCGCGGTCATCTGGCACGGTCGACGGCGACGGATCATGCTCAGCCTTGCGCTCGCCGCGCTCTACTTCTTCACCGGGCTGGTCGCGTACCACTGGGGAACGCTGTACGGTCTGGGTTGGCTGTAGACGGGTCGCGAACCGCGATCGGCCGAGCGTCGTCTCAGGGGTAGGAACGATCCGCGCGCCGTACACGCCCGATCCGAGGAGGATCCATGTCCGAGACCCGCAGCTTCGCCGTGCAGATGCTGATCGCCACGACCGCGCTGCTCGCCGCTGCAGCCGTTCTGCTGATCGCGGGATGTGCGGCTGAGGCCGGAGGCGAGTCGACGATCGACGGCACCGAGTGGGACCTCGTGGCCGCATCCGTGAGTTCGAGCGACCTTGGGGCCGCCGGCATCACGATCAGCTTCGCGGACGGCCAGATCGGCGGGAACGGCGGTGTGAACTCCTATGGAGGCGCGTATACGGCCGGGCGTTCGGGCACGCTCGAGATCGGTGAGATCGCCTCGACGCTCATGGCGGGGCCACAGGAGCTCATGGACGCCGAGGCCGCCTACTTCTCGCTCTTGCGAGAGGTGCGCGGGTACACGGTCGATGGCGAGACGCTGACGCTCACCGGTGAGGGCGGCGACGAACTCCTCAGCTTCGAGCGGCGCCGGTAGGCGCAGGCGCGGAGCCGGCTCGGCCCGCGTCGCTCACCGGCTGGAGCGTTGGGTACCATTCCGTGTAGGATCCTCTGCTCCGAAGGGCTGGGTAGCCGGTGTCACCGTTCTCGGGTCTCGCGGGCTCCGCCGAGCGTGTTCCTGCTCGTGAGTTGCTGCTCCTTCTCAAGGTGAGCAGTGACCTTGCCAGCACGCTCGACCTTCAGGTGGTCCTCCAGACCGCGATCGACGCCACGGTCGAGGTCATGGGGTTCGACTCCGGAGCGATCTACCTGCTCGAGAACGGCGGACTCCGTCTCGGCGCCACGGTGCCCCCGCTGCCGGACGACATGCCCGAGGTATTTCGCCACGCGTTGCTCGAGCACCATCCCCACATCGGCCGGTGTCTGTCCGAGCGCAAGCCGGTCTTCATCGCTGACACCGCCGCCGCGGTGCTGACCCCGCAGGAAGCCGAGATCGTGGAGGCGCGCGGGCTCACCTCGCTCTTGTACGTGCCGGTCCTCACCGAGGCCGAGGCGCTCGGCACGCTGATCGTCGGGACGCAGGGCCGTCCCTACACCTTCGACCTGCAAGAGGCGGCGGTCTGCCGGACCCTCGCGTTCCAGATCGCGATGGCGATACGCAACGCGCAGCTCTTCGGCTCGCTTGTGGCGACGAACCGTGAGCTCGACCAGCATCGCGGGCATCTCGAGGAGCTCGTCGACGAACGCACGATCGCTCTGGCCGAACTCAACACCGCCCTCGACGAGCGTAACGCTGAGTTGCGTGCTCTGAACGAACGGCTCTCGGCGTCCAATGAGGAGCTCGAGGCGGCGGTCGCGGAAGTCGGGCGCACCAACATCGAACTGGAGCGCGCCACCCAGGCCAAGAGTAGGTTCCTCGCGAACATGACTCACGAGTTGCGCACGCCCCTGAACGCGGTCATCGGGTTCGCCGACATCCTCCGGAAGGAGCTCGCCGGCCCGCTCAATGATGAGCAGCACGCGCAGATCCGGATGATCGAGGATTCGGGCCGTCGCCTGCTTGAGATCATCGACGAGATCCTCGACCTGTCGAGGGTCGAAGCCGGTCGGCTCGAGCTTGTCGCCAGGCCGTTCGACCCCGCTCAGCTCGTGCGCGACGTGCTCGACTTCCTGAGGCCGCTGGCCGATGCTCGCGGGCTGCTCCTGACCGCGGACTTCTGCGACCCGCTTCCCGAGATGCTCTCCGACGACGGCAGGATCCGCCAGATCCTCGTCAACCTCGTCGGCAACGCGATCAAGTTCACGTCGCACGGCGGCGTGTCGGTCCGGTGTGAGCGGGGCGGCGAGGACACGGTGGAGTTCGAAGTTCGCGACACGGGTATCGGCATCGATGCGGAGGACATCGCGAGCATCTTCGAGGCGTTCACCCAGGCGGGGGATGCCGCCGCCGACGGGATCTCCGGGACCGGCCTGGGGCTCACGCTCTCCCGCGAGTACGCGCATCTGCTCGGCGGCCGGCTCGTGGTCACGAGCGCCCCCGGTGAAGGCTCCTGCTTCAGCCTGCACGTGCCGTTACGGATGCCAGGCGCCTGATTCGCGCGCCACTCGCGCCTCGCGTACAATCATCGGACGCGACAGCCTGGAGCGGCCGGTCGTGTGGCGCTCGCATCGCAACCCGCGACCTCTCGGAGGGATCCCCGTATGGCCAAGCACACCGTGACCCTCATCCCCGGCGACGGCATCGGACCGGAGCTCACCACCGCGATGACGCGTGTGGTCGAAGCCACCGGGGTCGACATCGCGTGGGAGATCGCCGAGGCGGGCTCGGATCAGATCGACAGGTACGGCACCCCGCTGCCGGAGTCCACGCTCGACTCGATCCGTAAGAACAAGGTCGCCATCAAGGGTCCGATCACCACGCCGGTCGGCGGCGGGTTCCGCAGCGTGAACGTCGCCATTCGCAAGGAGCTCGACCTGTACGCGTGCGTGCGTCCCGCGTTCTCCATCCCGGGCTCCGGCGCGCGCTACGACGACATCGACATCGTCATCGTGCGTGAGAACACCGAGGACCTCTACGCCGGCATCGAGTTCGAGCAGGGCAGCGACGGCGCTCGTGATCTCATCGCGTTCGCCGCCGAGCGGGGAGCGGGCACGATCCGTCCGGATTCGGGCATCTCGATCAAGCCGATCAGCGTGTTCGGCACCGAGCGCATCGTGCGCTACGCCTTCGACTACGCTATCGCCAACGGCCGCAAGAAGGTCACCGCCGTCCACAAGGCCAACATCATGAAGCACACCGACGGTCTGTTTCTG
>CAYYLR010000140.1:0-3699 GCA_964472485.1 uncultured Coriobacteriaceae bacterium | reverse complement strand
GGGCGCCGGTGGCTACATGCTCGTCGCCGGAGCGGGTGAGACGCCGACTCTGCTCGACTTCTTCGTCGCGGCGCCGGGTGTCGGAGCCGGCAGCGTCCCCGGAGCGGCGCTCGTGCCGCTGAAGGCCACGCCCTCGAGCCGCACCGCCGGCGATGTGGCGGCCAGCTTGACCTCGGTCCAGTTGGAGGCGCCGTCAACGGTCTTGTAGAGGATGGGTCGATCGGCGGATGTGGTGTAGGGCACGCTCGAGACGGTGAAGTAGTCCACGCCCGCGGCCCAGCCCACCGACCCGTCGACGAACTCGATGTCCCGTGTCTCGCCCTTGCCGGCCTCGTAGACGGTCCCATGGCCGTCGTCTCTCAGCCTATTCTCAAACGCGGAGGCCGGGCTCTTCCAGTTCGCGAAGTCCATCCCGCCGGTCGTGCGCCAGGCAGCAGCCGCGACGTCCTCATCGTTGCTGGGGGTCGGATAGCCGGCGGCCGCCACCGCGGACGTCGTCGTGCCCGGGATGACGGCGACGTCCTTGTGCGTGTGCGCCTTGTCGTCACGATCCATGTCCACCCACGGAGCGGTGAACACGACGTTGCTCCATGTCACGCCACCGTTCGACGTCAGCGCGACAAGGCCTCCGTGGTCCACAGCCACACCGTTGTTCGCGTCCCAGAAGTCGACGCCCCGGAACGAGTACGTATCGGCGGCACGCACCTGCGCCCAGGTCGTCCCGCCGTCGGTCGAGCGCAGGATCTGCCCGTTGGCCGCCACGGCAACGCCGACGGTCGCGCTGACGAACTTCACAGCGTGGAGATCGGCGGTGGTCACGGTCGCGTTCGCCGCGGTCGGCGTGGCGAACGGCACGGCTGCCACAAGGAGCGTGATCGCGAGCATGCCCGCGACTGCGGGGAGTCTGAAGAAGCGCATGGATCCTACCTCGGTCTCGGCGATGCCGGTCGCTCGTTGTGACCGGGACGGGTCTACCCGTCTAGTGTACTACCCTCAGGCAACTCGGCCGGTCGCGGACGCCACACGACGGCGACCGCGATGACAACCCCGATGACAGCAAGAATGATGCCTCCGAGTTGCGCGGCCGCGAGGGGCAACCCTGGCACGGGTCCGGTGGCGCGGTCCTCGCCCGCCGGGCGCGCTTCCCAGACCTGTACGCGAGCATTCCCGGTGTCGGCCACGTAGAGCGCGGCGGTCTCGATGTCCCACGCGACGTCGTTCGGATACGCCAGCGTCCCGTAGCCCGCTCCCGGACCGCCGTAGCGCGCCAGCTCCCCGCCGCCGCCGTCGATGAGCACGATCTCGCTGCCGAGCGTATCGGCCACGGCGACAGCGTCCTCCGCGCCGTCCTCCCCGGGGATCGTCGCGAGACCGCGCGGGACGCCCTCGAGGCGCACGAGTCGCTCGAAAGCGCCGTCGACACCGAAGACGAGCAGGCGTCTGTTGTTGCTGTCACCGACGTAGAGCGCATCGGACGTCAGCAGCACCGTGTTGGGATAGTCGAGCGCCACCCCGACCCGGTCGTTGGCGTCGGTCCGCCCGCCGCCGATGACACGCTCGACGGCCCCGTCCTCGGTCAGCACGACCACCCGCTGCGCGCCGGCGGCGTCAGCCACGGCGACTCGTCCGCGCCCGTCGACATCGATGCCGAGCGGCTCCCAGGCGGCGGTCTCCTCGCCTGATGGCCGCACCTCGCCGAGCGACGTGCCGTCGCGGGCGAAGCGCAGTACCTGGCCGAGCTGGCGGTCGGACACCAGCACGGTGCCGGACGAGGGATCGTAGGCGACGTAGACGGGAACGGCGAGCGCACCCTCGCCGAGAACGCCGCGGTCGCTCCCGCCCGTATCGAAGACACGAACGACCCCGGCCGCCGAGTCCGCCACGTACACGCGTCCGCCACCCGCGGTGACGCCCGCGGGGCGCTCGAGCGGCGCGTCACCCGGCTCGGGCAGCGACCGCACGTAGCGGAGCCGCGGGGCTGACTCCGAGGCTCCGGGGGCGACCCGCACGAGCGACGGCTCCTCCGGCGCAAGAAGCGCCGCCGCGACGCCCGCGGCACACAGCGCGGCGCCGAGGCCGAGCACGATCCGCCTGCCGCGGCTGAGCCGCCGCCGCCGCATGCTACTTGATGAGCGCCTCGGCGACGGCGAGCGCGTCACCGATGACGGCCGATCCGGACGCGCCGGTCGCGTGCAGCTCGATCACGATGAGCACGGCGCCGTCGGCGAACGCGGCGGCAGCGAACTGGTCGCGCACCCCGACGGTGACCGTTCGGCCGCCCACCTGGTGGGTGGCGACGTCGCGCGTGTAGTAGCGGCCGATATCCGCGGCCTCGGCCGCGGCTGCCGCCGAGTCGACGGTCTGATCGACAGCGATCATGAGCTGGTCGGCCGACTTCGCCTGCGGGATGTACTGACGGCTGAGCGACCCCACATCCGCGAGGATGCCCTGAGCGACGTAACCGGCGATCGCGTCGGGAACCCACTTGGCGAGATTGGCCACCGGACCGATCGGCTCCCCTTCGCCACCCGTGCCGCCCGCACCGCCGGTGCCTCCCGTACCGCCCGCACCGCCGGTGCCTCCCGTAGCGCCCGCCGCCGAATCCGCTCTCGGCGTCCGTCCACCGTTGATGTCATCGAGCTGCGCCCGCGCGTTGCCGTAGGACCCGTCCACCGCGACGACCGCGAGCAGCCGCTCGCGGGCGGTCACGAGATCGCCGATCTCGATCGCCTTCTGCGCCTCGTCGTAGAGCTTCGAGATGTCCGAATGCTGGTCGCACGTGATCACCGTGGTGGTGACCGAGTGGTTCGTCACCTCGTCGACCGGCACCTCGAGCTCGGTCGTGTTGTCCTCGATGATCTCGCCCGCGGTGCAGAGCACGATATCGCCGGTCTTGACCCGCACCTTGCGCTGACACCCCGCCAGCGGCAGCGCGGCGGCGATCAGCAATACCAGCACGAGCGCGAGGCTCAGCGGCTTCCTCACGAGCGATCATCCTCCAGTCGGGCCACGGTCTCATCCGCGGCGGGTCTCAGCGTCCCGGCGGCGATCACGACCGTCACCGCGGCGACGGCCATCCCGGCCGCTACCATCTCGGCAACGCCGGGGCCGCCCGAGAACACGATACGAGCATACTCGCTCCCGTAGTCGACCTGCACCTCGGACGGGATGAACGGCTGCAGCGTGCGCAGCGGCGTCGGCGAGGCGATCCACCACGCCCCAAGCGCTCCGCCAGCGACACCGAGAGCGCCGACCGCCGACCACCAACGCCGGAAGCGGGTCCCCTCGAGCGCCATGCCGAACGCGACGAGCGCCAGGCCGAGCGCCAGCCACGGGCCCGCGACCTGCGTTCCCGGGAGCCGGAAGGTCGCTTCGAAGTGGGACGCGTCGGCCTTGAGGCCGCTCGACGTCGCCTCGAGCGACGGGGACGCGAGCGCCACAAGCGCGGCGGCGAGGGCGGCAAGCGCGGCGGCGCGCGCGAGGAGCAGCAGCGCCTTCCGCGTACGGGACTGACGAGGCGCGCCCGGGGAGGCGTCGCTGGCCCCGTGCGGCCGGTGGACCCACGACGTCGCGATCGCCCCGATGACAATCACGGCTGCCGCCGCCAGCATCGGACGCATGACGAGTGGTTGCGGGCCGAGCGGGCCGAGCACCTGCTCGAGGAGCAGGATGCCGCTCATGGCGAAGGGAACGAGCAGG
>CAYYLR010000139.1:0-3714 GCA_964472485.1 uncultured Coriobacteriaceae bacterium | reverse complement strand
CGAGGGGCGCGTCGATCTCGTGGGGGTCGTGCTCGGCCTCGGCGCGGCGCTCGGCTACGCGCTCTTCACGCTGCTCTCGCAGCGCGTCACCGCGCGTCGTGGGAGGATCGTCGTGATGACCTACACGTTCGGGCTGTCGGCGATCGGCATCGGTGCGCTCTCGGTGCTGAGCGGGGTGAGCCTGTCTCCGGCCGGCTGGGAGAGCGACGCGTGGCTGTTCCTCGGCTTGATCGTGCTGCTGCCGACCTTCATCGCCGTGCTCTTGTATCTGCGCGGCGTGCGAGGGCTCGGCGCCCCTCAGGCGGCGCTCATCTCCACGGCGGAGCCCGTGTTCACGATCATGCTGGCCGCCCTCGTGCTGGGCGAGCGGCTGTCGCCGCCGCAGATGCTCGGTGCGGCGCTCGTGTGCGGCGGGATCGTGGTCTCCGAGTGGCCGATCCGCAGGGATGTCGCGCCGGGCGCGGTCTAGAGTCAGCTGCCCGCAGCGAGGAGCGCGACGACGCCGGTCAGCCACCCGAGCGCTATCGTCGCCGCATGTCCTCCGAACGCCCATCCGATCGCGGTGCGTGTCGCCCGAGGCCGGAAGCCCGCCCCTCGCAGCCCGCGCATCGTCAGTACCGCCGAACCGGCGAGTGCGATGAGCCGAAGGCCGTCCGTCACGCCGAGGGCCATCGGGATGAGGCCCGCGAGGTAGGCGGCAGTCAGCCGCCTCCGGTAGCGCGGACGCGGCTGGACGACGATTCGCAGGATCGCGTACCTGCCGAGCGCCCACAGCGCCTCTACGAGCGCTGTCGCGGCGACGCCGCGGAGCGTGCCGCCGGTCCCGAGCACCACCGCGCACGTGAAGGCGACTCCGGCCGCCGCCGCCCGCGGGCCGAACGCCGCGGCGGTCGCCACAGCGGCCGCGTCGCGCGACATCCAGGCGCCGAGGGGGTCGGTGAGGTAGCGGCGTATCGTGGGCCACTGCGCCCACCACATTCGGCGCTCGGTGCGCCCGGCCTCCTCGGCGGCGACGCCGTCGTCACGGGCGGTGGTGAGCCACCCCCGCCAGACCGCGAACACGCCGCGAGCGAACCCGCGGGCGCCACGGTAGGCGCGCTCGATCGGGTCGTCGGTCATCGCGTCAGGTGGCACAGCGCCGCCTCCGGGAACTGGGTGCGTTCGTCCGCCGGGGCATCAGCCCCGGCTCTCTCAGATAGGCTCAGGACGCGTCTCAGCAGGTGGTGTTGAGCCGTGTCTGGACCGCCCGCAGGATCGCGGGGTAGCTGACGGCTCCGTCGTACACGGGCTCGCCGTCGATGACGGTCACGGGGTAGACGAGACCCTGCTCCTGGATGCGACGAACCATCGGGCCGAAGCTCACCAGGACGTCCGGCCTGCTCGTGTCATGGTAGTGGATCTGGGCGCTATCGCCGAACCTGTGCTCGATCTCGGCCCTGATGAGCGCCGTGATCTCCTCCGGAGACCACGATGGACCTCAACCGCCTCCCCAGCAGGCGGTCTCGGCCGGGAAGTCGAACACGTCTACGGTCACAGTGGGGGATGCCATGGGTGCTCCTATCCGATCCTCAGAGCGCCGCCGGGGCAGTACCTGACGCAGATGGCGCATCCGGTACACAGAGACTCATCGATCTGGTAACCGTTCGAGCCCGGGTACGACCCGCCCGGCACCGGACTGATCGCGTCCCGAGGGCATACCCTCCGGGCCGGACACCCCGGTGAACGGTCACATGATGTGCTGTCCATCCTCACACCAGCCACGCTTCATCCTCTCTTCCGTGCGTATCGCTCTGCCGATGCACGAACTATATACCCCATGGGGTATAAAGCGCAACCCCCGGTCCGTCGAGCCATCCCACAAGCGGCGCGTCGCCCGACCTGCGGCACACACATGGCGCGCGTACTGCTACGATTGATGTATCCGGCGGCCGCGGACAAGGGTGGGCGAGATGGGCGCGAAGTCAGAGGGCGGATCCGGCGATCGAAGGGTGATGCTCTACCTGCTGGGTGCGGGAGCTGCGATCGGCGTCATGTTCCCGCTCGTCGCCGCAGTGTTCGTCGAACCGAAGAGCACATCCGCCGCGATCGGGTTTTGGGCCGCATGCATAGCGGCGGGCCTGATGCTCGGGTGGCTCTGCAACGTCCTCGTCACCCGCTTCACCGAGGCGCATCTGTTGCGCGTTCTCACCGATGCGAGCCTGGCGCTCGGTATCCAGCTTCATGAGACGAAGGGTCTCGACTCACTCACGCGCGAGATCGATCGGGTATTCGGCAACGTCGAGTCCGTGGTGGCACAGATGCAGCAGGCGGCGCAGAACATCCGGCTCGTCACGTCGGAGGTGCTCGCCGCGACCGAGGAGCAGGCCTCCGGCGCCGCCGAGCAGGCGGCGGCGGTGACGCAGACCTCGGCCACGGTCGAGGAACTCGCGCAGACCTCGAGCCAGATAGCTGACAACGCGAGCGCTGTGGTCCGCATCGCCGAGAAGACGCTTGCCAGCGCCGAGGAGGGCATGACCGCGGTCGCCGACACGGCGCTTGGCATCGAGGAGATCCGTGAGACGACGGCGCAGTCCTCAGACCGGATCCTCGCGCTCGGGGAGCGGAGTCAGGAGATCGGCCGCGTGTTGTCGATCATCGACGAGATCGCCGAGCAGACGAAGATCCTCGCGCTGAACGCCGCCATCGAGGCGGCACGCGCCGGTGATGCGGGCAAGGGCTTCTCGGTCGTCGCTGAGGAGATCCGCAAGCTGGCCGACTCGGTCACCGAGTCGACACAGGAGATCAGCCGGGTGGTTCGCGAGATCCAGGCGTCGAGCTCGGCGCTGATCATGCAGACCGAGAAGGCGGCCCGGAAAGTGACCGAGGGCCAGAACCTCGCGCATAACACGCAGCAGGCGCTCGAGCGCATCGTGTCGCAGGTCGAAGAGACGACCGACGCGGCGAAGCAGATCTCCATCGCGACCCAGCAGCAACGGACGGCGTCCGATCAGGTGGTCGTCTCGATGCGTGAGGTGGCGCTCGTCTCGCAGCAGGCGGCCGAGGTTTCGCGGCAGATCACCTCGGCGATCAACGAGCTGACCCGCATGTCGGACAGCATGGCGAACGTGTGAGCCGCACCTCCGTCTCGACCGCGCTCGCCGCCCTCGGCCTGACGCTCCCCGCGGCCCCGGCGGCGCTCGGCGCGTACGTGCCCGCGACCCGCGGCGGCTCGCTCGTGTTCACGGCCGGCCAGCTTCCGTTCCGCGGCGGCGTCCTGCTGGCGACCGGTTCGGTCCCGCGCGACGTCGATGTCGAGACGGCGCGGGAGTGCGCGCGCGCGTGCGTGCTCAACGCGCTCGCGGCCGCCAGCACGGTCGTCGACCTCGACACTGTGACACGCGTCGTCAAGGTGGTCGGCTACGTCGCGTCGCAGCCGGGCTTCTCGGCGCAGCCCGCCGTCATGGACGCGGCGAGCGAGCTGCTCGTCGCGGTCTTCGGCGAACGAGGCCGGCATGCTCGAGAGGCGGTCGGAGCCGCGGCGCTCCCGCTCGCTGCGCCCGTCGAGGTCTCTCTCGTGCTCGAGGTTGCCTGAGCTTCCCGGCGCGACCGTCGGGTGAGGTTCGCGGGTGCCCGCAGGCTCTTTGCCCTTGCTGCGGCAAGCATGTATCATTGCGCCTCGTCGGGATGTGGCTCAGCTTGGTAGAGCGCTGCGTTCGGGACGCAGAGGTCGTGGGT
>CAYYLR010000138.1:0-3907 GCA_964472485.1 uncultured Coriobacteriaceae bacterium | reverse complement strand
GGAGGCCGGCGGCCTCCCCCTTCCGCATTCCCGGCGGTGAAGAATCGCCGGGTCGCGTGACAGACCTTACGGACAGGGCTGCAGGATGCCGATGTCCTTCGCGCTGCCGTCACCATCGTTGTTGATGTAGTCGCAGACGTCCTTCGCGAACCCCTGCTTGGCGCGGCTCCAACCGCTCCAGTTGCGGGCGGCGTTGGCCTCGATGACGGAGATGACCTCGGCGACGGTCACATCGTCATCGCCGTACCACGGATTGACCATCGCGTTGTCGTAGCCAGCTACCTTGCACAGGTAGACCTTCGCCGACGGCGACAGACCGACGATCGTGCCGTCATAGGTCGTCGCGCCGGCGGCGACCACGTTGACGTTCAGCTCCAGCCCGAGGAGCTGCGCCCGAAGCATGCGCCACATCTCCTTGGCGTTGGCCTCTTGGAGGTACACGGTGACGTCGGTCGACGCGACCCTCTTGGCGCCGGAGCCGGTGGTGAGCAGGTAGTAACCCGCGTCACCGTTCGACCTGAACACGACGCTCGAGGCGTTGACCGACGCGACGATCGACTGCATCACCTGCTGGGTGAAGTGGTTGCGCCAGTTCATCCAGTAGCCGATGGTGCGCGGATCGCCGAAGTACTCGTACTCGTTGACAAGACCGGCGCTCGTCATGGTCTCGGTCTTGTTCCACGGACCTGCTGACCAGAACTCGACTCCGGCGGCGGTCTTGCCGTACCACTTGTAGTAGAAGGTCATTCCGTCCGGTATCGAAGAGTCGGCCGTCCACAAGCATGGGAACTCGGCACTCTGCACGAGCGGGACCTCGAACCAGGTCACCTTGTCGACGCTCCACGCCGCGTAGAACGTGGCGCCCGGCGCCGGAGCGCACGTGGTCAGGCGCCAGGCCTTAGGACCAATTCCAACTGTGATGTCGTTTTGAACCTTATCGCGGCCAGTGATGACCTCGGTCTTGGTTCCACCCTTGTACCGGTAATACACGACATCCCCGATCGTGCCGACGATCTCGCCGTACCACTCGATCTCCGTCTCATCCACGAAGATCGTCTCGGCGTCGTAGACGCCGTCCATGTCGGGATCGAGCAGCTCCACCGCGGTCCACTCGTCATCCGAGCCGGCCATGCGGTAGTAGCCGGTGTAGGTGATCCCCGGAAGCTCCAAGAGGATCGCCGGAGGCTCGGCCACCCAGTACTTCAGCGCGAGCGCGAACGGGTTCGTGAACGGGCCCGCACCCTCGAGGATCTCGGAGTCGACGGCCGACTCGAAGACAAGCGCGTCGCCGTCCATCACGGTCCACTTGAACTCGATCGTGCTGTCCGGGTCGTGCATGGTCTTGGCGGTCCAGACGCCGTCCATGTCGCTATCGGCGAGCGGGACCTCGACCCAGTCGTCCCCGTCCTTGTACCACGCGCTGTAGCTGTAGCCACGGTCCGCGAAGTCGTACGGGGCGGTGAACACCCAGTTCTTCTCCACCTTCGGCGCGCGGTCGAAGCAGAAGCTGACGTGGCTGAACTGGGGATACTTGCCGTTGCTGTCGAGCGCGGGGCAGGTCAGCCCCGTGTCGCTCTTCACACCATCGCCGAACGCGTACCAGTTGAACGTGTTGCTGCCCTTGGCGTACACGTTCTTGGCGACGAACGGACCCTGGACCTCGAAGTCCATGTAGTAGTTGCCGCTTCCGGCGGGATACTGATACCACGTGAACTCGACCGTGATGTCCTCGACCGTCCCGTCGGGCAGCATGACACCCGTGAACGTGTGGTCGTCGTAGCCGTCCGGGTCGTCGAGCTTGTAGCACGCGTTGACGTTCACTGGCCGGTCTGTGTCCGGCATGAGCGGGGTCACGAAGTGCGTCGACGTGATCGCGCCTGACTCACGCCAGGGCCCGTCCCATTCCCCCGGAGCGGCGCCGAACGCCACCCCCGCGAACGCGACACTGACGGCCACAACCACGGCGGTCAGCGTCAGTCTGACAAGTCTGTCCACTACGCATCTCCCCTTCCATCCTCGACCGGAAGGGCCGGACACAGAAAACCGGCCCTCGTGGTTGGGGCCGGTCTCACCACTGACTCCCCGTCCGGCAGGTGACCGTTGCACGCGTGGACGGATCTGCGTCTCCCCCCGAGACATGTATCTCGGACACGACTGTATACCCCGGGGGGATGAGCGTCACTCGTCCGACGGGATGAATCCGGCGCCTCTTGACGAGCGGCGAATCCACCGCGACGAGCGCTACGGCACGGCTGACTGACAGCCGCTAGGCGCCCTGTACGAGCCGCTCGAGCGTCGGTTCGTACGCCTCGCGGACGTGGTGCAGAGGCGCCTCGGCGAGTCCCTCGATCACGAGCCGCTCGCCGCCCACCGCGCCGAGCCGCGCGCACGGCACACCGTGAGCGGCGGCAAGCGTCACCAGAGCGTCGACCCGCTCCGGCGCCACGCTGACGACCGCCCGCCCCTGGCTCTCGCTGAACAGCGTCATCACCCCGGGCAGTCCGTCGTCGACGGCCAGCACCGCTCCGATGCGCCCGGCGATGCACGACTCGGCAAGCGCGACCCCGAGCCCGCCTTCGGAGCAATCATGCGCCGATCGGAGCAGCCCCGTCTCGATGGCGGTCACGAGCACGTCGCCGAGCGCCTTCTCGGCGGCGAGGTCGACCGACGGCGGACGGCCTGCCACAGTGTCATAGACGACTTTCAGGTACTCGCTGCCGCCGAGTTCCGCCGCGGTCTCGCCGAGCAGGAAGACGACGTCGCCCTCGGCCTTGAACGCCGCGGTGCAGTGACGCGACACGTCCTCCACGAGCCCCACGAGCCCCACGGTGGGCGTCGGGTAGATGGGCTGACCGAAGCTCTCGTTGTAGAAGCTGACGTTGCCGGAGATGACCGGCACGCCGAACGCGGTGCACGCGTCAGCCAGACCGCGGACCGCCTCGTGGAAGGTCCAGAACACCTCGGGCTTCTCGGGATTGCCGAAGTTCAGGCAATCGGTGATCGCCGCGGGGCGGCCGCCGGCGCACGCGACGTTGCGCGCGGCCTCGGCGAACGCGATCTGCGCCCCGGCGTACGGGTCGAGGTAGCAGTAGCGCCCGTTGCAGTCGGCCGACACGGCGATGCCGCGCGAGGTCGTCTCACCCCGGCCGGTGTCGCCGATGCGGAGCACGGCCGCGTCACTGCCCGGCAGCGCAACGGTGTTGAGCATCACCTGGTGGTCGTACTGCTCCCAGATCCAGCGGCGCGAGCAGATGTTGGGGCTCGCCAGCACGTCGAGCAGCGTCGCCGTGAGCGCCTCGACCGTCTCCGGGTGCTCGAGCGCCGCGGCGTCGAAGGCCTGAACCTCGTCGAGGTACGCGGGACGCTTCATCGCGGGGTCGTAGGTCGGCGCGTCGTGCGCGAGCGTCGCCGCCGGCATGTCGGCCACCACGCGGTGACCCTCGCGGACGACGAACCGCCCGGTGCCGGTGACCTCGCCGATGACGGTCGATCGCAGGCCCCACTTCTCGCAGACGGCGAGCGCCGCTTCGAGCTTCTCGGGCGTGACGACCGCCAGCATCCGCTCCTGGCTCTCCGACACCATGATCTCGAAGGCCTTCATGGCGTCCTCGCGCTGCGGCACCTTCGTCACGTCGATGTCGAGGCCGACACCGCCGCGCGAGGCCATCTCGCTCGCGCTCGACGTGAGCCCCGCGGCTCCGAGATCGCCGAGCGCGACGAGCAGCTTGGCGTCGAGGAGCTCGAGGCACGCCTCGATGAGCAGCTTCTCCTCGAACGGGTCGCCCACCTGCACGCTCGGACGCTTGTCCTCGGCCTTCTCGTCGAACTCCTGGCTCGCGAGCGTGGAGGCGCCGCCGATGCCGTCGCGACCGGTGGTTGAGCCGATGAGCAGCACGAGGTTGCCGAC
>CAYYLR010000137.1:0-3923 GCA_964472485.1 uncultured Coriobacteriaceae bacterium | reverse complement strand
TAAGGGAGGCCGAGTCGTCGACCCCGCGTGCGGGCTTGACGCCGTGCTCGACGTCGTGATCCGCGACGGCCGTATCGTCGAGATCGGCGAGGACCTCACCATCCCGAAGGGTGAGACGATCGACTGCGCCGAGAAGATCGTGCTGCCCGGACTCGTGGACATCCACGTCCACCTGCGCGAGCCGGGCGCCGAGTACAAGGAGACGATCGCGAGCGGTACGCGGGCCGCGGCGCACGGCGGATTCACGGCCGTGTGCGCGATGCCCAACACGAACCCGGTCTGCGACAGCGGGTCGAAGGTGCGCTTCATCGTCGAGCGCGCCGCGGCCGTGGGCGCGGTGCGCGTGCACGCCATCGGCGCGCTGACCGCCGGCCAGACCGGTGAGCAGCTCGCCGAGATCGGGGACATGGTGGCCGAGGGCGCGGTCGCGTTCTCGGATGATGGCCGTGGCGTTCAAGCCGCCGGGATGATGCGAACGGCGATGGACTACGTCAAGCGGTTTGACGCCACCGTGATATCGCATTGCGAGGACGACGGGCTTGCCGCCGGCGGGGTCGTGAACGAGGGCGTCATCTCCACGCGGATGGGCCTACCGGGTCAGCCGGCCGCCGCCGAGGAGGTCATGGTCGCCCGGGACATCGCGCTCGCCGAACTGACCGGCTGCCGGCTCCATCTCGCGCACCTCTCGACCTCGGGCTCGATGGCGCTCGTCCGTTCGGCCAAGAAGCGCGGCGTTGGCGTGACCTGCGAGGTCACGCCGCACCATCTCTTCCTGGACGAGGACGGGATCACGACCTACGACACGAACCGCAAGATGAACCCGCCGCTTCGCACGGCGGAGGACCGGAAGGCGCTCGTCGCGGCGCTCGGTGACGGGACGGTCGACGCGATCGCCACCGACCATGCGCCGCACGGGGTGCACGAGAAGGAGCTCGAGTTCGAGCTCGCCCCGTTCGGGACGACCGGCCTCGAGACCGCGCTCCCGCTCATCAATACGCATCTCGTCGCGCCCGGTGTCCTCGGCTGGGGCGATGTCGTGAGACTCCTGTGCCACGGGCCGCGCGCCGCGCTCGGACTGCCCGAGATGAGGCTCGAGGCCGGACTGCCCGCCGATATCACGGTCGTCGACCCCGAGGCACGCGTCGAGGTCAGTGCCGAGTGGTTCATCTCGAAGTCGAGGAACTCGGCGTTCTCCGGTCAGAGTCTGCTCGGCAAGGCGAGCGATGTGCTCGTGGGCGGCCGGTGGGCGCTGCGCAACGGGAGGGTGGTCGAACGGTGACGGCGCGCGAGACGCCCGCGCTCCTGGCGCTTGAGGACGGGACGGTCTTCGAGGGACGCAGGTGCGGGGCCGCCGGCGAGGTGTTCGGCGAGATCGTCTTCAACACATCGATGTCGGGATACCAGGAGGTGCTGACCGACCCCTCGTACGCGGGCCAGATCGTCACGATGACCGCGCCGCATGTCGGCAACTGCGGTGTGAACGCGCACGACATGGAGTCACGCCGCGTGTTCGCCGCCGGGTTCTGCATGCGCGAACTCACCCACGTCCCGTCGAACTGGCGCGCGGAGGAGCCGCTCGGCGCGTTCCTCACGCGCTCGGGCGTGGTCGCGATCGACGGGATCGACACGCGACGGCTCACGCGACACGTTCGCGAAGCGGGGGCGATGCGCGCGGCGCTCTCGACCACCGACCTCGATCCGGCCTCGCTCGTGGCGAAGGCCAAGGCGGCGCCGGGGCTCGGAGAACGTGATCTCGTCGGTGAGGTGACGTCAGCCGAACCCTACGTATGGCGGGCGCCCGACGTCCGGCTGCCGGGCGAGCCGGCGACCGCCGCCGCGGACCGCACCTACCGTGTGGTCGCGTTCGACTCCGGGGTGAAGCACGACATCCTGCGGCGCCTCGCGGCGGTCGGCTGTGAGATCACCGTCGTCCCGGCGACGACGAGCGCGGCCGAGGCCCTGGCGCTCGGACCCGACGGCGTATTCTTCGCCAACGGACCGGGCGACCCAGAGGCGGTCGGCTACCTGTATGCGACGCTCCGCGATCTGCTGGGGGCCGCACCGGTCTTCGGTATCTGTCTCGGCCACCAGATGCTGTCGCTGGCGCTCGGCGCCGGGACGTTCAAGCTGAAGTACGGGCACCGCGGTGGCAATCAGCCGGTCCGCAACCTCGTGACCGGCGTCGTCGAGATCACCGCGCAGAACCACGGCTACTGCGTCGACTTCGGCTCGATCGGGCCGCTCGTGCCTGAGGACAGCGGCGGGCATGACCGTGCGCTTGACGATCTTGGCGCGTGGGTACGCGCGGGTGTGGCGCCGGTGGTGCGCTCGGAGCGCTTCGGGCGCGTCCAGCTGACCCATGTGAACTTGAACGACATGACCGCCGCGGGCCTTCGGACACTCGACGTCCCGGCCTTCTCGGTCCAGTATCATCCCGAGGCCGCGCCCGGGCCGCACGACGCGCGGTACCTGTTCGACGCCTTCACGGCACTGATGGACGGCCGGAGTGACATCTTCGGTACGGAGGACGGGGAGTGACGATGTTCAGGACTGCTCTGCTGCCGGTGTACTTCGGCGAGGACAACGACCTCATCCTGCGGTTCGCGCGAGGGTTGCCCGCGCTCGGCGTCCGCCGCGTCGTGCTCGGTCACGTTGTCGACTCCTCGGGCGCCGAAGGCCCGGTCGTGGCCGCGCAGGTCGACGACGCGCGGCAGGCTCTCGGCCGCATGGGCGAGTCGCTCGCGGAGGCGGGTCTCAGCGTCGAGGTCCGGGTCTCGCCGGGTGGAGACCCGGTCACGGAGTTGAGCGCCCTCGCGCGGGAGAGCCACGTCGACGCCGCCGTCTACGGATCGCACGCGAAGTCGATCGTCGACCAGGTGTTCACGGGGTCCGTCTCCGAGCGGCTTCTGCGCGAGGCGACCATCCCGCACCTGATCGTACGCTTCGACTACCTGCGGACGCTCGCCGATCCCGCCTCCGCGCTGAAGCACTTCGGGGAGAAGCTCATCGTGCCGACCGACTTCTCGCTTTCCGCCTCACGGGCGTTCTCGCAGGCGATCGATCTGCCGAAAGGCGTCGTCAAGCACGTCTTCCTGCTGCACGCGATCGATCCGGCGCTCACCGGCGAGAAGATGCGTCGCGCCGAGGAGGGGGCGCAGTTCCACCTGCGCAACCTCCAGGCGATGTGCAACCAGCAGGGTATCGCTTCGAGCGTGACGACGGTGCGCTCGGAGCCGGTTCGCGCGGCCTTGAGGGAGATCGACGAGCGCCGGGCCACCGGCGTCATCGCGGGGACGCGCGGGCGCAACGCCGTGCAGGAGTTGCTGCTCGGCAGCGTCTCGATGGCCATGCTCCGCCAGGCGAGCTGTCCGGTTCTCATCGTTCCGTAGGAAAGGCCCGCATGCCCCGCAGAGAAGACATCACCACGATCCTCATCATCGGTTCGGGTCCGATCGTCATCGGACAGGCGTGCGAGTTCGACTACTCCGGCGCGCAGGCGTGCAAGGTGCTTCGCGAGGACGGCTACCGGGTCGTGCTCGTGAACTCCAACCCCGCGACGATCATGACCGACCCCGGGTTCGCCGACCGGACCTACGTCGAGCCGATCACCGTCGAGGCGGTCGAGCGGATCATCGCGGCCGAGCGTCCCGAGGCGCTTCTGCCGACGCTCGGCGGTCAGACAGGTCTCAACTGCGCCGTGGCGCTTGCCGAAGCGGGCATTCTCGAGCGCTACGACGTCGAGCTCATCGGCGCGACACTCGACGTCATCCGCAAGGGCGAGGACCGCAAGCTGTTCGCCGAAGCGATGGAGCGGATCGGGCTCGCGACGCCGCGTTCGGCCTACGCGTACGCGATCGCCGATGCCGAGGCGTTCGTCGCCGAGATGGGCTTCCCGGTTGTCATCCGGCCGAGCTTCACGCTCG
>CAYYLR010000136.1:0-4031 GCA_964472485.1 uncultured Coriobacteriaceae bacterium | reverse complement strand
GACACGCCGCCCGCAGACCGCTTCCCGGTGTCGGTGCACGTCGGGGAGCACGACCCCGACGTCATATCGGGCGCGATACGCCGCGAGCTCGAGCGCGGGGGTCAGATCTACTACATCTCGAACCGCGTTCGCGGGATCGAGCGTGTGGTCGGGCGCGTCACAGCGGCGGTACCGGAGGCGCGTGTCGGGGTGGGGCACGGCCAGATGTCCGAGCACCAGCTTGAGCGCGTGATGGAGAGCTTCGCCGCCGGTGAGATCGACGTGCTCGTCGCGACGACGATCGTCGAGTCAGGCATCGACAACCCGCACACCAACACGCTCATCATCGACGACGCGCACCAGCTCGGCCTCGCGCAGCTCTACCAGCTCAAGGGACGGGTCGGCCGGAGCCATGTCAAGGCGTACGCGTTCTTCCTCTTCCCGCGCGGTCAGGCGCTCACCGATGAGGCGTATGAGCGGCTCTCGGCGATCAAGGAGCACGCGGGGCTCGGCAGCGGCATCAAAGTCGCCATGCGCGACCTCGAGATCCGCGGCGCCGGTTCGCTGCTCGGCGCGGCGCAGAGCGGCAACGTGAGCGCGGTCGGTTTCGACCTGTACGCGCAGATGCTCCGCGAGGCGGTATCGGAGGTGCGTGGCGAGCCGCTGCCCGCGCATCCGGAGGTGCGCGTCGACCTGCCCGTGGCGGCGTTCATCCCCGAGGAGTACGTGCCCGAGGTTGACGAGCGCGTGCTGCTCTACCGCCGCATCGCCGCGGCCGAGACGCCGGAGGCGGTCGAGACGGTCGCCGCCGACATGCGCGAGCGGTTCGGGGAGCCGCCGCTTCCCGCGCGCGACCTGCTCGCGATCGCGCGCGTCAAGGCGCTCGCCGCCGAGGCGGGGGTGACGTCGGTCTTACTCGCGCGGCATCGTCTCACGGTCTCGCCGGTCACGCTCGACGCCGGGCAGCGGGGACGCCTCGCGGCCGAGGGCGCGGTGTACATCGAACGCGCGAAGAAGGTGCAGTTCGTGCAGGAGTCAGGAGAACACACGACCTCCACAGCTGCGCGTGGTCTCGGTGTTATACTCTCGGCAGTCCGCCGCCCCGATGCGGGCGACACACCCTAGGAGAGAGGTTTCACCCGTGCGCACACTTCGCGGCATCGCCGCCGTTCTGCTCGTCTTCGTCGTCTTCGGCGGGCTTGTCGCCTGCGGACAGAAGGACGAGGTCATAGCCAAGGTCAACGGCGAGGAGATAACCCGGAGCGAGTTCGACCGCTTGTTCCAGCAGGTCGTGAACTCGACGGGCGGCTCACTCGATGAGACTACCACGCTCACGTACAAGCGGATGCTGCTCGACATGCTCGTCGAGATGCGCCTCGTGACCCAGGAAGCTGAGCGGCTCGGCGCGGACCTCTCCGACGAGGCGGTGCAGGAGCAGATCGACGGCCTCATGGGCGGCTCGACCGACAGCGCCGACTTCGAGGCCAGGCTCGCCGAGACCGGCATGACGATGGAGGACCTGCGGGCGAGCATCCGGTACAACATCGGCCGGACGTTCCTCGCCGAGCATGTGAAGAACGAGGCGAGCGCGACGGTGCTTCCGCAGGCGCTGTCGCAACTCGAGCACATCCTCGTCGAGGACGAGGCGCTCGCTGACGGTCTCTATCAGCAGATCCAGGACGGCGCCGACTTCAACGAGCTCGCGAGTGCGAACTCGGTTGACGGCGGCAGCGCCGTCAACGGCGGCAGCCTCGGTTGGGCGTCAACGAGCGACTACGTCGCGGAGTTCAAGGCGGCCGCCGACGCGCTCGCCATCGGTGAGGTCAGCGAGCCCGTGAAGTCCGAGTTCGGCTGGCACATCATCCGCAAGGTCGACGAGGTCGCCAAGGGCACACCGGTCTCGGAACTCGAGGGCGAGCCGCTCGAGCTCTACGACGCGACGAGCGGCGACATCCAGCTCAACGAGCTCATCGCACGGCTGCGCGAGGCCGCCAAGGTCGAGTATCTCGATGAGACCCTCGCCCCGGAGAAGACCGAATAGCCTCATCGTTCGGGAGGGCTGTGCGTGGGGTCAATCGCGATCGTCGGCCTGGAGCGTGACGCCTCCGGCGGGCTCGACCCCCGCACGGCCGCCCGTCTCGCCACCGCCGAGATCGTCATCGTTCCGTCGGCGACCGGCTCGGCGGTGACGCTTCTTGCGGCGCACGGTATCGCGCCGGTGAGCTTCGCGACGCTCGGGATCCCCGAACGCGCTCCGGCTGCGCGCATCACCGAGGCGTTGCTCGAGCTGGCCCGGACGCGCGATGTCGCTCTTGCCGTCGTCGGCTTCCCGTTCATCCGCGAAGGGGTCATCTCGGGTCTGCTCGCTCGCACGCGCGAGGGCGTCGACGTCTACCCCGTGTCCTCGCCGCTGCAGGTGCTCGTGCTCGCGCTCGACATCGACATGACGGCCGACCTCGAGATCGTGGACGTGGACAGCCTCGCCGAGGCCGAGCTCAACCGCGACACACACGTGATCGTCACCGGCGTCGAGACACCCGAGGCGGCGCATCGCGTCGCGACGCTGCTCGGCCAGCGCTACGCGCCCGATCACCTCGTGGCGGCCGCGACCGCGCTCGACGGTGGCGGCTTCGAGTTCACGCCGCACACGTTCGCCTCGCTCGCGGACATCGAGCCGGTCGACCCCGGCACCGCGCTCTACATCGCGCCGACGCGCATCGAGCCGCCCGGCGGGTTCGACGAACTCGTGCGCATCATCCGCATCCTGCGCGCGCCGGGCGGCTGCCCGTGGG
Source organism: uncultured Coriobacteriaceae bacterium (assembly GCA_964472485.1). GTDB lineage: Bacteria > Actinomycetota > Coriobacteriia > Anaerosomatales > Anaerosomataceae > CAYYLR01. The sequence goes on along the minus strand of CAYYLR010000136.1, from coordinate 1,260 downwards.
ACCGCGAACAGACCCATCAGACCCTTGGGAAGCACATGATCGAGGAGGCGTACGAGGCGCTCGCCGCGATCGAGGCGGGCGACGACAAGGCGCTCGCCGACGAGCTCGGCGACGTGCTGCTCCAGGTCACGCTCCACGCGGAGATCGGCGCCGAGGATCGCTCGTTCGGGATCGACGACGTCATCGCGGGCATCATCGCGAAGATCCGCCGCCGTCATCCCCACATCTTCGGGGACGCGCAGGCGAGTTCGGCCGAGGAGGTGTCGCGTAACTGGGACGCCATCAAGGCCGCGGAGCGCGGCGGGCCGGAGGTCGGCGGCGTTCTCTCGGGGATACCGTCGACGCTTCCCGCGCTCATGCTCGCGCAGAAGATCTCGCGCAGGGCCGCCGGAAGCGGCTTCGAGTGGGAGGACCTCGACGGCGTGTGGGCCAAGGTCCACGAGGAGATCGACGAGCTCCGCGCGGTAGCGCCGGGATCGAGCGAGGCCGAGGCGGAACTCGGCGACCTGCTCTTCACGGTGGTGAATGTCGCCCGCAAGATGGGCATCGACTCAGAGTCGGCACTGCGCGGCACGTGCGCGCGGTTCGTGGAGCGTTTCCGGCACATGGAGGAGGCGGCGGCGGACGACGGCCGGCCGCTGGAGGGATTGGACGCCGGGGAGTGGGACGACCTGTGGCGCGCGGCCAAGCGGCGCCAGGGCGAGGCGGCCGGCGACACCTGACGAGCGAGGCGGCGGGAAGCGGCCGCCGGACGGTCACGACAGATGAAGGGCAGTGAGACGATGAGCTACATCACCGATGTCACGGCGCGCGAGATCCTCGATTCCCGCGGAAACCCCACCGTCGAGGTCGAGGTCGCGCTCGACGACGGCAGCTGGGGTCGAGCCGCGGTGCCGAGCGGGGCGTCGACCGGCGCGTTCGAGGCAGTCGAGTTGCGCGATGGCGATTCGGCGCGCTTCCTCGGCAAGGGCGTGTTGACGGCGGTGACCAACGTCAACGAGATCATCGGGCCGGAGCTGCTCGGCATGGAGGCGTCCGACCAGCGGGCGATCGACGAGTTCCTCATCGAGCTCGACGGGACCGAGAACAAGGGCCGCCTGGGGGCCAACGCGCTGCTCGGCGTGTCGCTCACGGCGCGAGAGGTCAACTGGCTGGTCGGCGCGCCTCCTCGGGTGGGCGACCAAGTGCAGGTCCGCGTCCGGCATCGCGCGTTACTTGCCCCCGCGGTGGTCGAAGAGATCACGCGCGTGCTCAAGATCA
>CAYYLR010000135.1:0-4085 GCA_964472485.1 uncultured Coriobacteriaceae bacterium | reverse complement strand
GGGACAGCTGGCCGCACGCGGCGTTGATGTCGGTCCCGCGCTCGGCTCTGATCGACGCCTCGATGCCCGCCGAAGCCAGAGCGGACGACGCCGCCATCACCGACGCGCGCCCGGGCCGTTCGGCACCGCTTCCGGCGACCGGATTCACGGGGATCAGGTTGACGTGACAGAGCAGCCCCCGGGCGAACCCGACGAGCGCGGCGATCTCTGCCGGGGAGTCGTTCTCGCCCGCGATGAGCGCGTACTCGAGGGTCGGCCGGCGGCCGGTCATGTCGGCGTAGCGCTCGAGCGCCTGGCGCAAACGGGGAAGCGGATACCGGCGGACGCCCGGCATCAGGCGATCGCGCGTGGCCTGCACCGCCGAGTGCAGCGAGACGGCGAGCGTGAACTGCTCGGGTTCGCGCGCGAGACGGTCGATCCCCGGGACGATGCCGCACGTCGAGACGGTGAGGTGCCGCGCGCCGATGCCGAGCCCTCCCGCGGCGTTCATGAGGCGCAAAGCCCCAAGCGTGGCATCGTAGTTGAGCAGCGGCTCGCCCTGGCCCATCGCGACCGCGTTCGAGGCCCGGGCTCCGAAGTCATCGGCGACGAGCGCGACCTGCCATGCCATCTCGCCCGGCAGCAGGTCGCGCACGAAACCGTCTCGGCCCGTCGCGCAGAACGTGCACGCCATCGCGCACCCGGCCTGCGTGCTGAAGCAGACCGTCAGCCGGTCACCCGCCGGGATGCCGACGCTCTCGACGAGCGTGCCGTCGCCGAGACGCCACAGGTACTTGCGCGTTCCGTCGTCGGAACGCTCGATCTCAACGGCTTCGGGCAGCCGAAGCGCGTAGGTGGCCGCGAGCGAATCACGCAATGCGCGCGGCAGATCGGTCATGGCGTCGAAGCTCGCCGCGAGGCGCGGATACAGCCACGCGAGCACCTGCTTCGCGCGATAGCCGGGCTGGCCGAGCGCCGCGACGGCCGATTCGAGACCGGGCATGTCCAGCGCCGCGATGTCCTCCCGCGCGTCGCCTGAGGCCGAAGCGGAGACAGGCGCGGACATCCGCGCCTGTCTCATCGGCTCATCGGCCCCCTTACTCACTCGCGTCGAGCACCCGCTTGTACTCGTCACGGTGCTTGCGCTCGTAGCCGCCCACCGCACGGAAGTACTGCGCGATCGCCGGGAAACCCTCCTGCTCGGCGATCGAGGCGAAGTCGGGGTACATCGAGACGGTCTCGTGGTCCTCGCCGTCCCACGCCGCCCGCAGGTTCTGAGCGGTGGTGCCGAATCCGCCCATGTAGGCCAGGTGTCCGAGCGCGTGCGCCGTCTCCTCGGCGGCGGCGTGCTCGAAGGCCGCCTTGGCGTCCTCGTCACCCTCGAGTTCGGCGATGCGCGCGAACAGCGTGTAGCGGCGGTTGGCCTGCGACTCGCCGGCGAACGCGGCCTTCAGGTTCTCGAGTGTCTGCGTCCCGGTCAGGTCGGCGTGCCCCTCGTACGGCACGAAGAAGGACTTCGGCGCGCCGCACACCGGGCATACGTCCGGCGCGGGCCCGACATGCAGGTGGCCACAGCCTTTGCAGCGATACAGCTCGACCATCGGATGCTCCCTTCGGTGGATCGCCGGCGTCTTCCGGCGAAAGTATCTTACCCGTCCGCCACGCCACGCCGCCCCGCCTTCGTGAATCTGGGTACTGTAAGGGTGACCGGGCGCGGAGCAGCCGGTCACGCGAGGGAGCGCAGGAGAGGAGCCGTCATGGGTCGTCGGGTGCTGGTCACCGCGTTGTTCGTGCTGACGATGATCGTCCCGGCGACTGCCGGTGCGCTGCCGTCGCTGCCGAGCACGCTCTTCAATCCGTCGGCGGGGTGTGGGTGTCACGCGGCGTTCCTGGAGCAGTGGCGGCCGTCGATGCACGCCAAGGCTCTGACCGATCCGCTCTACCTCTACAAGCTAGGGGAGGCCGAGAAGGCCACAGGCGGCGCGCTGGGCGAGTTCTGCAACGGATGTCACGCACCGATCGCCGTCATGGCCGGTGAGCTCGCCGGTCTCGATCAGAGTCGCGTGTCTCCCCAGGGCGCGGAGGGAGTGAGTTGCGACTTCTGCCATCAGGTGACCGGCACGACCGAGCCGATCGGCAACACATCGCAAATCGTCGCGGGGGACGGCGTCAAGCGCGGTCCCATCACCGACCCGCAGGCGCCGCACCCCGCCCAGTACTCGGAGTTCCACACCACCGCTGAGTTCTGCGGCGCTTGTCACGACGTCAGGCACCCGGTGAACGGACTGCTTCTTGAAGGAACGTACACGGAGTGGAAGGCGGGTCCGTACGCCGCCGAGGGCATTGTGTGCCAGGACTGTCATATGACACCCGGTCCCGGCCCGAACAAGCCGAATCCGGGCAAGGCCGCGGGGATGGGACCGACGCGCGATCACGTCTACATCATGACGTTCGCGGGCGGCAACGTCGGGCTCGGTGACGCCCCGCTCGCCGAGGAGCGCCTGAAGGCGGCCGCGACCCTCGACCTCACTGTTCCGGAGATCGCCGCCGGCGGAGACGTCGCCGTTTCGGCCACCATCACCAACGTCGGCGCCGGACACTACCTGCCGACCGGCCTTACCGAGGTGCGGCAGATGTGGCTCGAAGTCGTCGCCACCGACGCGGACGGGAGCGAGCTGCTGCGCGAGCGCCGCGACTTCGGCACCGTGCTCAAGGACGCCGAGGGGAACTTCCCGGTCGACCTGTGGGACGCCGTCGCGTTCGAGTGGGACGAGCGCATCCCGCCGAAGGAGTCCGTGACCGGGGAGTACTCGTTCCCGATGGGCACCGGCCCGGTGACCGTCGAGGCCGCGCTCTACTACCGTTCGTGCAGCGAGGAGATGGCTGCGAAGGCGGGCGTGGAGATCCCGACGACCACCATGGTCACCGCGTCGCGTCAGGTGTTCGTCTCGGCTGAGCAGAAGGCGGCGGCCGCCCAGGCCGGCTCTGAGGGCGAGGTGGCGGGCGACGCCGAGGGAGGCATCGGCCTGGCCGAGGGCATCATGGTCGTCGCTCTCGCGCTGATCGCGGGCGCGACCTACCTGGTGCTCCGCAAGAAGAAGCCGGAGGCCGGGTAGAGCCGCGCCCGTTGGGGCTACTGGTCGGTCGTATCCAGATCCTGCGGCTTGATGCCGACGGTCATCTCCAGGCTCACGCGCTCTCCGCCGCGCTGCACCGTCAGTTCGACCGTCTCGCCCACCGCCTTGCGGCGAACGGCGAGAATCAGGTCGTCCATCGTGCGGATGCGTGCGCCGTCCAGTTCGATTACGACATCGCCCGGCTCGATGCCGGCGACTTCGGCGTTCGCGCCTTCGATGATGTCGGCGATGTACGCGCCCTCCTCGACCGAGAGGCCCCGCTCCTGCACGAGCTGCGGCGTCACGGTCTGACCGAGGACGCCGAGGAACGGCGTGTCGACGCGACCCTTCTCGATCAGCTCATCGGCGGCCCGCGTCGCTCGCGAGGCGGGGATCGCGAGACCTACGCCGTCCGACGCGCCGCTGTTGGTGTAGATCGCTGACGGCACCCCGATCAGCGCGCCCGTCCTGTCGACAAGCGCACCGCCGGAGTTGCCGGGGTTGATCGCGGCGTCCGTCTGGATCGAGTCGACGTAGGGGTAGCGGTCTCCGGTCTGGCCGAACCCGGTGAGCGGACGATGCACCGCCGAGATGACGCCGGCCGTGACGGAGTGCTCGAGGCCGAACGGCGAGCCGATCGCGATCGCGAGCTGACCGACGGTCAGGTTCTCGGAGTCGCCGATCTCGATCGTGGGGATCTCGGCGGCGACTTTGACGACCGCGATGTCGCTTTCCGGGTCACCGCCGACCAGGTCGGCCACGTACTGCTCGCCCGAGGAGTCGGTCACGACGATACGGTCGGCGCCGCTGACGACGTGCTCGTTCGTGATGATGTAGGTTCCGCCGTCGGGTCCCGCCTTGTACGCGACGCCTGAGCCTTCACCCTGCAGCGGGACGCCGGGATGGTCCTGTGGCAATCCTTCGCTGCTCGCGCGTTCACCCGATACGTCGATATTCACGACGCTCGGCAGCGCCACCGCGGCGGCGGCG
>CAYYLR010000134.1:2580-4113 GCA_964472485.1 uncultured Coriobacteriaceae bacterium | reverse complement strand
GTGCCGGATTTCATCCTCGGCGTGATCAACGTGCGGGGTGAGATCGTATCGGTGACCGATATCGGGGCGCTCATGCGCGTGCCGAGCCGAGCCGTCGAAGCCGAGCAGGGCCTGCCGTCGGCCATCATCCTCGCCAACGAGGAGTGCGCCACGGCGATCGTCGTCGACGAGATCGGCGACGTCATCGACGCCCCGAAGGACGACGTTGAGCCTCCGCTCTCCACGCTCGACAAAGCTCAGGCCGAGTACGTCGCGGGTTCGCTCTTCGCCGGCGGGCGGCTCGTCGGCATCGTCAACACCGAGAAGGTTCTGGAACCGATAGGTGAGACCGTCTGACAGGAGTTTCCGATGCTCAAGCGATTCTTCGACCGCGTCAATGGCTCGTTTCTCACGAAGTACGCGATCACGAACGTGACGCTCGTCTTCGTGGTCAACGCCGTCCAGCTCACCGTCGCGTGGATGGTCTTCAAAGACGAGCTCGCGCAAGCCCCGGACCTCTACGTCCGGCTGACGATCGTCATCGGCGCGTTCGCGATCGCGCTGCTGCTCTTCATCTGGGCGCTCAACGTCATCGGCCGTCGGGCCATGGCTCCGCTGACCCAGGTGGTCAAGAGCCTGCGACTCGCCTGCGAAGGCGAGATCGGGCACAAGGTCAACCTCGACTCGAGAGATGAGTTCGGCGTCCTGGCGCGCTCCTACAACCAGATGCTCGACCTTATCGTCTACCTCATCACACAGACGCAGGAGTCCTCGCAGCGTCTTGCCGGCGCGTCGAGCGACATCCTGTCCGCCACCGAGCAGCAGGCGTCCGGTTCGGCGGAACAGGCGGCGTCCATCAGCGAGACGACCGCGACGATGGAGGAGCTCGCCGCGACGTATCGTCAGATCGCCGAGAACGCGAACCAGGTCGTGAAGATCGCCGAGAACTCACTCGGCAACGCCGAGTCAGGTCAGCAGGCGGTCATGAACACGCTCGACTCCATGGAGCAGATCAAGGCGCGCGCCCAGGCGTCGGCCAGCAAGATCCTGCAACTCGGCGAGCGGAGCCAGCAGATCGGCCAGGTGCTCGTCATGATCAACAGCATCGCTGACCAGACGAAGATACTCGCACTGAACGCCGCGATCGAGGCGGCGCGAGCGGGCGAGGCGGGCAAGGGCTTCAGCGTCGTCGCCGGCGAGATCCGCAAGCTTGCCGAGTCGGTTGTGGAGTCGACGGGTGAGATCGAGGCGATCATGACCGAGATCCAGGGCGCCGCCAACGACCTCGTGATCTCGACCGAGCAGGAGCTCCGCCAGGTGGAGAGCGGCGTCGACCTTGCCCACACCACCGGCGACAGTCTGGAGCAGATCCTGGAGACGATCGAGCAGACGACCATGTCGGCCAAGGAGATCTCCGCGGCCACACAGCAGCAGAAGAGCGCGACCGAGCAGGTCGTCAAGGCCATGCGCGAGGTCGCGGCTGTCGCCCAGCAGACCGCGGCGGCGTCCCGTCAGGTCGCCGGCGCCGCCGAGCAGCTGTCCGCGATCGCGAGC
>CAYYLR010000134.1:0-2495 GCA_964472485.1 uncultured Coriobacteriaceae bacterium | reverse complement strand
TTCATCAGCAAGTTCCAGGAGGAGGCCACCTACCTGCTCCAGCGCCTCAATGAGGGCATCATCAACCTTGAGGCCGAGCCCGGCAGCCGCGAGCTGATCGATCAGTACCTGCGTGACGCCCACACGCTCAAGGGTTCGTCCCGCATGGTGGGCCTCATGGAGATCTCCGACATCGCGCATCGCATGGAAGACGTCATGGTCAGGGTGCGTGACGGGGCGCTCACCTACAACGCGGACATGTCGGACGTCTTCTTCGAGGCGCTCGACACCGTGCTCTTCCTCGCCGAGAACGCCGGCAAGCCCGCCGCCGACGAGATGGTCCTCTCCGGGGTGACCGCGCGCCTGGTGGCGTTGGCGGCTCATGGAGCCGGGGAGGCCTCGCAGGCGGCCCCGGCATCGGCTGCGGCGCCGAAGGTCGAAGCCGCCTCGGCCACCCTCGCGGACTCCACCACGCCTGCCGGAGCCGACGAGCAGGTCGAAGCACTCGGCGTTCCCGACGAGACCGAGGCGGCCCACCCCGCGGGCATCCCGGCAGGGGGAGCGGGGGACAAGCTCCAATCCCGGACACAGGCGACGGTCCGGATCCGCACCAGCCAGGTCGATCGGCTGCTCAATCTCGTGAGCGAGGTCGTCATCTCGCAGATCAAGGCCGAGCAGCGGGTCCGCGATCTGCGCGCGGCGGCGGCCTCGGCGGCCGACTCGCAGCAGCTCTGGATGCGCATCAAGACGCATCTCGCCGCGCTTCCCACCGAGGAGCAGATGGTCTTCCATGACGACATGCGCGCGCTCGACGAGTTGCTGACCGACCAGCGTCGCCACCTCGTCGCGGTCGGCAAGGACTACGCGGACGACACCTCACGCACATCGACCGTCGTCGCCGACCTGCAGGAGCAGGCGATGGAGTTGCGCATGCTGCCGGTGAGCACGGTCTTCAACTCCTTCCCGCGTGCGATGCGGGACCTCGCTCGCCAGTACAAGAAGGACGTCGACCTCATCATCGAGGGTGGCGCCACCGAACTCGACAAGAAGGTGCTCGAGGAGATCAACGACCCGCTCGTGCACATCATGCGAAACGCGGTCGACCACGGTATCGAGACCGCTGAAGCGCGCGTCGCCGCGGGCAAGCCCGCGACCGGCACGATCAGGCTTGAGGCGCGGCAGGAGGGCGATCACATCGTCATCGTGATCTCAGATGACGGCGCCGGCATCGATCCGGACAAGGTCCGTGCGGCCGCGGTGAGGAAGGGCTACATCACCGAGTCCGAGGCGAAGAACATGTCCGACCGCGAGGCCCGCTACCTGATCTTCGAGAAAGGGTTCTCGACGGCGGCGATCATCACCGAGATCTCCGGCCGTGGCGTCGGCATGGACGTCGTTCGCGAGTTCGTCGTCGAGCGCCTCAAGGGAGCGCTCGATGTCGAGTCCACGCTCGGCGAAGGCACGACGTTCCGCCTCACGATCCCGCTCACGCTCGCGATCATCCGCGCGCTGCTGCTGCGAGTGAGCGGTCAGACGTTCGCGCTGCCGACCTCATCCATCGAAGAGACGCTACGTGTCGAGCGCGGCGAGATCATCAAGGTCGAGGGGCACGAGGTCATCAGGCGGCAGCGCCGGACGATTCCCCTCGTTCATCTTCGCGACATCCTGGGCCTTGATGCGGTCGAGGCAACCGACGCCAAGATCCCGATAGCGACCCTCGGCTTCTCCGGACACCGGCTTGGCCTCATCGTGGACGCGTTCGTCGGCGAGCAGCAGATCGTGATCAAGACGCTCGGCAGCCACCTGAAGCGCGTCGACAACGTCGCGGGCGTGACGATCCTCGGCGCCGGCGAGGTCGTGCCGATCCTGAACGTGCCGGACCTGATGGCCAACGGACGCCAGATGACGGGCGTTCGCGCGCGGCGATCCGGGGGCGTCAAGGTCGAGAAGACCGGGCCGCACCGGGTGCTCATCTGTGAGGACTCCTTCACGACGCGCGAGCTTGAGCGGTCGATCTTCGAGGCCGCCGGGTACGAGGTCGAGGTCGCCATGGACGGGGCGATGGGCCTCTCGAAGCTACGCGAGGGCCTCAAGGTCGACGCCGTGGTGACCGACGTGCAGATGCCGAACATGACCGGTTTCGAGCTCACGCGCGCGATCAAGTCCGACCCGTCGCTCGCCGAAATCCCCGTCATCATCGTGACGTCGCTCGAGCGCGACGAGGAGAAGGCCGAGGGCATCGAGGCCGGCGCCGACGCCTACATCACGAAGTCGGTGTTCAACCAAGACACGCTGCTCGACACCGTCGAGCGACTCATCCGGTAGCCGCGCGTGAGCTCCGCTGCCAAGATCGTCCGGGTGCTCATCGCCGACGACTCCCTCGTGAGCCGGGAGATGCTCGCGACCATCCTGTCGTCCGACCCCGAGATCGAGGTCGTCGGGCAGGCCAAGGACGGTGCCGAGGCGGTCGACATGGTCGAGCGTCTGCGTCCGGACCTCGTCACGATGGACATCCA
>CAYYLR010000133.1:0-4151 GCA_964472485.1 uncultured Coriobacteriaceae bacterium | reverse complement strand
GCTGCTCGTCTACGCGATCGCGGCGATTCGCATCGTGCGCCCCTACGAGAAGGGCATCGTCGAGCGGCTCGGCAAGTACCAGCACACGTACGACTCTGGCCTGCACTTCATCATCCCCTTCGTCGACCGAATCACGAAGGTGGACATGCGCGAGAACGTCGTGGACGTTCCCCCTCAGGAGGTCATCACCAAGGACAACGTCGTCGTCACTGTCGACGCGGTGGTCTACTACGAGGCCACCGACCCCGTCAAACTCATGTACAACGTGGCGAACTTCTACATGGCGGCGACCAAGCTCGCGCAGACGAACCTGCGTAACGTCATCGGCGAGATGCAGCTCGACGAGTCCCTGACCAGCCGCGAGCAGATCAACGCCGCGCTGCGCCAGATCCTCGACGACGCCACCGACAAGTGGGGCGTTCGGATCGTGCGCGTGGAGCTCCAGCGCATCGAGCCGCCGCTCGACGTCACCGAAGCTATGCACCGCCAGATGAAGGCCGAGCGCACCCGCCGCGCCGTCATCCTTGAGGCCGACGGCGACAAGCAGGCCGCGATCACCCGCGCCGAGGGCTCGAAGCAGTCGGCGATCCTCGAGGCCGAGGGTCAGGCCGAGGCGATCAAGCGCGTGGCCGAGGCCGACAAGTACCAGAAGCTGACGGTGGCCGAGGGCGAGGCGCTCGCGATCAAGAGCGTCTTCGGGGCGATCCACGAGGGCGATCCGACCAACGACCTCATCGCGGTCCGCTATCTCGAGGCGCTCAAGGCCATCGCGGACGGACCGGCGAACAAGGTGTTCCTCCCGATGGAGGTCTCCGGGATCATGGGCAGCATCGGCGGGATCGCCGAGCTGTTCAAGGAGAAGGGTGAGACCGCCTGACCGGCTGAGGGGCCGACCTACTTGAGCGTCACGCCGATGAGCACCTCGCCGTCACGCACGGTGACCGTGTACGTCTTCACGTCGGCGTCCGGATGATCCGTCGTGCCGTCCCGCAGATCGTAGCGCCACCCGTGCCATGAACACATCACGACATGCCCGTCGAGAAACCCGTCGGCAAGCGGTCCGAAGGCGTGTCGGCAGACGTTGGACAGCGCGAAGAACTCGTCTCCGACGCGCGCGAGCACGATGTCGGACTTCCCGATCTTCACGTGCCGCAGTGAGCCGGGTGGCACGTCATCCACGCGGGCGACCGGCACCTCAATCACCGTGCCTGAAGTCGGCTCCTCGATCACGCCGAGCAGATCGGCGCCGTCCGCCACATCGGCCCTGATGAACAGTCCGCACCAGCACTTGCGCATGGCGGCGAACCGCTCGAGGTGGAATGGGATGCACGGGCAGATGATCCGCACGTCCTCCTTGGGGTCACCCGTGCGCACGCGGCATGGGCAGTAGATGTCTCCCGTCGCCTCGAGGATCTCGATCTCGGAGGCGAGCACCTCATCGACGAAGTCGCCCTCGGTGTTGAGCTTGTAGCCGAGAGCGGCCGCGAAGGGGACCATGAACGCCTTCAGGTCATCGATCGTCGTCCCGGGCGAGAACCGGCGACGGACGGGACGTGGGGTCTGGCCGCTCACAGGCCGAGCCGGTCCTTGATCGCGGTCTTGTTGAACCCGACGATGATGTCCCCGTCGACGACCAGCACCGGGAAGGACGTTCCACCCGAGAGCGACTTGACCTCGGCGATGGCGTCCTGGCGCTCGTCCCCCTCGAGCAGGTCGACGTCGAGCACCTCGAAGGTCACCGCGTTCTCCTCCAGGTACTTCTTCGTCATCCTGCAGTACGGGCAGGTGGAGAGCGCGAACAGCTTGATCGTCATGCCGGTCCTCCTTCGAACATCGGTGCCGCGGCACGCACGGCGGATCAGGCCGAGGTGACTTCGGTCTCGGACTTCTCGCCGTGCTCGGTCTCGATCTTCCTCCAGTGGTAGATGTAGAGCGGTCCCGCGATCACGAGCATCGCGCCGCTGCCGACAAGCGACAAGATTGCATAGCGGCGGCTCTGGGCCTGCTGAGCCTTCTGCTGACGGTCCCACTCCTCATCCGAGGTCGCGGACTCGCCCTTCCCATCGAGCGGCTTCTCGTAGTAGTAGCCAGGCTCCGGGTAGACGAGTTCGACGGTCCCGCGGATGAGCCCGACCGCCGAGACGATGACCATGATGAGCGTGATCAGGCAGACGAGGTACAGGTAGATGTTCCTGAGCGACCAGCGGTCCTTGGACATTCCCGCTCCTTACTCATGACGGACATCCCACGCGCGTCCGGTTGCCGAGTGTGTTCCCCGAGCGCGGTCATTCGCATCGCCTGTCGGCCGGGCGCGCTACAATCCCCACATGCATCCCGAGACCGCACATCCCCGCCCCGCATGCGGCTGATCATCCTCGCGTCCGGTTCGTCGGGCAACGCCGCACTCATCGAGTCCGGCGGCCGAGCCGTTCTCGTCGACGCCGGCATCTCCGCGCGTGAGACGCTCCGCCGCATGGGTGACGCGGGGGTCGGCGATGTCCGCGTCGAAGCGATCCTGCTCACGCATGAGCATGGCGACCATGTGCGCGGTGTTCGCGTCCTGGCGCGCCGGCTCGGGGTGCCGGTCTACGGCACCGCCGGGACTCTGCGCGCCGCCGAGGCGTGCCTCGTCGACGTGCCCGAGGTCGCCGCCATCGAGCGCGGCGAGCGATTCGCCGTCGGCGGATTCGCCGCGACCGCGTTCGCCACCACCCACGACGCCGCCGAACCGGTGGGCTACACGCTCCAGGACCGCGCCGGCCGGCGGGTGGCGATCGCGACCGACACCGGGTTCATAAGTCCCGAGATGGCCGCCGCGCTCGAAGGCTGCCATGCGCTGGGACTCGAGCACAACCACGATGCGCGCATGCTCGCTGACGGCCCGTACCCGGCCTTCCTGAAGCGCCGGATCGCTGGCGATTTCGGCCACCTCTCCAACGCCGCAGCCTCAGGGGCGCTCGCCGCGCTGTCGTGGAGCGGACTCGAGCATGTCTTCGCGCTGCATCTCTCGGAGCGGAACAACACCGCATCGCATGTCGCGCGCGCGCTGGCCCGTGCGCTCGCGGGCTCCGCGGTGCGGTCGGAAGCCGTGGAGCGCGGCCGAATCGCCGGGTGCAAGGTGTAGAGACAAGAACGGGGCGGCCGCATGAAAGCCGCCGCCCCGAGGGGCACGAAGGCTCGGACGCTACTTGCGCAGTGCGATCCTAACGGTGTGGAGCTGGCCGTCACCGAGGTCGATGCGGAGCTGGTACGTGCCAGCCTGCAACCCCTTGGTGCCGTAGTTGTAGATGTACTGGCCGTCAACGGGGTCGTACCGGAAGAGGTTCCCGGTGCTGGCGGGGGTTGAGGAGAGCGCCTCAAGTTCGGTGCCGATGACCTCGTTGTCGATCCTGGCGACGTAGAGCTTCGCCGCCGCGTCGGTCACGCCCGCACTCGCGCCCGTGAGGCGGAACTTCACCGGAACGGTGCTACCGAGCTTGAAGATCGAGCCGCCCGCGGCGTTGATGGGCTGCAGCACGCCTGACCAACCCAGCACGACCGTCACCTTGAACGACTTCGTGACGCTGTTGCCCGAGAAATCGGTCGCCCTCACGTTGACGGTCGTGGTCCCGAGCGGGAACTTCGTGCCGGGGCTCTTCGAGTAGGCGATCGACGGCGAGGAGTCCACGATGTCGGACGCGCCCGCGGCGAAGTTGACGATCGCGCCGTCAGACCCGGTGGCGGTCGCGACGAGGTCCGCCGGAACGGTGAGCTCCGGCGCCGTGGTATCGACGACCCTCACGATGAAGGTCGCGGTGCCGTTGTTGCCGGCCGCGTCGGTCGCCGAGCAGGTGACCGTCGTGGTCCCAAGCGGGAAGACCGAGCCGGACGCCGGAACGCACGTCACGGCGACAGCGCCGTCGACGATGTCTGACGCCGTAGGAGCGAAGGTCACGATCGCGCCGGCGGCACTCGCCGCCTCAGCGGTGATGTCGGCGGGCGGGGTGACGACGGGCGCCGTAGTGTCGACGACTGTCACGATGAAGGTCGCGGTGCCGGTGTTGCCGGCCGCGTCGGTCGCCGAGCAGGTGACCGTCGTGGTCCCAAGCGGGAAGACCGAGCCGGAGGCCGGGTCGCACGTCACGGCGACAGCGCCGTCGACGATGTCTGAC
>CAYYLR010000132.1:0-4216 GCA_964472485.1 uncultured Coriobacteriaceae bacterium | reverse complement strand
CCTGCGACCCCTTGACCCCCAGTCAAGTGCGCTACCAAGCTGCGCCACAGCCCGTACTCATGCCGCCCGCGGGCAGCGAAGCATCATATTACGGCTCGGACACACGGGGTTCAAGCGCGGGGCTCTCGAGGGGGCCGCGTCCCCCGGGCCGAGATCCTCTCGTGCCTGACTGTCGTATACTCTCCCGCAGGCCCGATCTTGCTCCGCACCAGTCGCTCCCCGGACCGCGCGGATGAGGCCCCGCTGATGAGAGGCGCCCGCGTGACACGAGATGATGCGATGCCCGGCGCCGTGCCCCCCGACCATGGGGAACGCGCGTGGCATGCCCTGAGCCGCGCGGAGACCCTGGAGGCGCTGAGAACAAGCGTACACGGACTGAGCGCGGCGGAGGCCGCGGCACGCCAGGCGCAGTACGGGCCGAACGTCATCCCGCGGGGCAGAAGCGACTCCGTGCTCGACCTGCTCTGGCGCCAGATCCACAACCCCCTCATCTGGGTGCTGATCGCCTCGGGCGTCATCGCGATGCTCGCCGACCCCGTCGACGGCATGAAGAACGGCTTCGTCATCCTCGGGGTCGTCGTGCTCAACACGCTCATCGGTTTCGGGCAGGAGTACAAGGCGAGCAAGGCCATCGAGGCACTCACACGCATGGTGCCGGAGAACGTCTCCGTCATGCGTGACGGCAAGAAGATGACGCTCGCGGCCGCCGACCTGGTCCCGGGCGACGTCATCCTGCTCGCGAGCGGTGACCGCGTACCCGCGGACGCTCGCCTGATCGAGCTGCGAAACCTCCAGATCGAGGAAGCCGCCCTCACCGGGGAGTCAGTGCCGTCGGCCAAGGACGCGGCTCCAGTGGACGCCGAGGCGGTCATCGGTGATCGCCGCGGCATGGCCTACGCGGGTACGCTCGTGACCTATGGCACCGGCACGGCGGTGGTCGTGGCCACCGCCGCTGAGACGGAGCTCGGCCGCATCTCGACGATGCTCAAGGAGACGACCAGCCTCCAGACACCGCTGACACGCGATCTCGCCACGATCAGCACCTGGATCACGATCGGCATCGTCGCGCTCGCGCTGCTGATGCTCGTGGCGGGCACGTGGCGAACGATGATCGAGACCGGTATCGAGTGGTTCCCCGCGTTGCGCGAGACGGTGATCTTCGCCATCGCGCTCGCGGTAGGCGCCATCCCCGAGGGACTCCCGGCGATCGTGACGATCGCGCTCGCCATCGGCGTTCAACGCATGGCCAAGCGTCACGCTGTGGTGCGCAAACTGCCCGCGGTGGAGACACTCGGCTCGACGACGGTCATCTGCACCGACAAGACGGGCACCCTCACACGAAACGAGATGACCACCGAGGAGGTCTGGACCCCGCACTCAGGCGCATACGGCGTCTCTGGTGTCGGCTACAACCCTGTCGGACAGCTCACACGCGACGGTCAGCCGCTGACGGATGTGCCGTCCGACGTGCTCGATCTGCTCCGCGCGGGCGCGCTGTGCAGCGACGCCAGCCTCACCCGCGAAGACGGTCACTGGATGATCAACGGAGACCCGACCGAAGGCGCCCTGGTCGTCGCCGCGGAGAAGGCCGGCCTTGGCGTCGGCACGCTCCGAGACGACCATCGCCGTCTCGACGCGATACCGTTCGAATCCGAAAACCAGTTCATGGCGACGCTGCATGAGGGCGGAGTGCTCCTGATCAAGGGCGCCCCCGAGGCGGTCCTCGGCCGTTGCCGCGCCCCCTTCGACGCGCTCGCCCGTGTGGAGGAGCTCGCGGCAGGAGGCATGCGGGTTCTGGCGTTCGCCTCCAAGATCGTGCCGAACGCCGAGTCGATCGACATGAGCGACGTGGACGGCGGCTTCGATCTGCTCGGCATACAGGGCATGATCGACCCGCCCCGCCCCGAGGCGATCGAGGCGATCGCACGGTGTCACGGAGCGGGCATCACCGTGAAGATGATCACCGGCGACCATCAGGCGACCGCACGGGCTATCGCGCGAGAGATCGGCATACTCGGCGCGGACTCCGGATCGACGCGGGTGGTCGCGGGCGTCGACCTCGCGGCGATGGAAGACGACGAGTTCTATGAGATCGCGCACTCGTGCAACGTGTTCGCCCGCGTGGCTCCTGAGCACAAACTCCGACTCGTCAACGCGCTGCAGCGGCGCGGCGAGGTCGTCGCCATGACCGGGGACGGCGTCAACGACGCGCCCGCGCTCAAGCAGGCCGACATCGGGGTCGCTATGGGCATCACCGGCACCGCCGCGGCGAAGGAGGCCGCAGCGATCGTCCTCGCCGACGACAACTTCGCGTCGATAGCCGCGGCGGTCGAGGAGGGGCGCCGGGTGTACGACAACCTGGTCAAGTCCCTCGCGTTCGTGCTGCCCACGAACCTCGGGCTCGCTCTCATCCTGGCGTTCGCCGTCGCGTTCTTCCCGTTCGGAGAGGTCACCACGGTCATCGGCGGGGAATCGCGGACCGTGCGCGAACTCCTGCTTCCCATGGCGCCGGTCCAGCTGCTCTGGGTCAACCTCGTCGCCGCGGTTGCCCTCGCCCTGCCGCTCGCCTTCGAGGCCATGGAGCCGGGACTCATGCGCCGACCGCCCCGTGACCCGGGCGCGCCCGTGTTGAGCGGCTTCCTGATCAGGAGAGTCCTCAGTGTCGCGGGCCTCATGACCGCGGGCGCGCTGGTGCTGTTCGACATGGCGTATCGCGGCGCGGCCCGGGGCGAGCCCGGGGCGCTCGCCAACGCCCAGACGATGGCTGTGACGACGGTCGTCATGTTCCAGGTCTTCTACCTGCTCAACTGCCGTTCGCTGCGTGATTCGCTGCTCAGCATCGGGGTCTTCTCCAACCGGCAGGTGTTCCTCGGCATCGGCGCGATCGTCGTGCTGCAGGCGGCTTTCATCTACAGCCCGTTCATGCAGTCCCTCTTCGGATCGGCCCCGCTGGGCCCATCCGACATCGCCTTGAGCCTTGCGGCGGGCGCCATCGTCCTACCCGTGATCAGCCTCGAGAAGGCATGGAACCGGCACCTGAGCAGACGCCGGCGTCCCGGCTGACGCCGTTGCAGAGGCGACGCGTCAGCGAGCCGCGAGCAGCCGGGTCACCCGGTCGAGCAGTTCGCGTGCGATCGCGCGCTTCGACATGATCGGCAGCGCTTCGGTGGCATCCCGCGTGACGAGCAGGACGCTGTTGTCCTCGGTGCCGAATCCGAGCGAGGGGTCGCTCACGTCGTTGGCAACGACCAGGTCACACCGTTTCACCACGAGTTTCGCGCGGGCATTGGCCTCGAGGTCGCTCGTCTCGGCGGCGAACCCCACGAGCACGGCGCCGAGCCCCGCCTCGCCGAGTTCAGCGAGGATGTCCGGGTTGGCGACCAGCTCGATCGACTCAGGCGCGTCGGTCTTCTTGAGCTTGCCCGGCGCCGGTGCGGCGGGCCGGAAGTCGGCGACGGCGGCGGACATCACGATCACATCGGCCCCGGCGGCCTCAGCCATCACCGCGTCACGCATCTCGAGCGCGGTCATGACACGGATCACGCGACAACCGAACGGGTCCGGGGCGTCGGCCGGGCCGCTCACGAGCGTCACCTCGGCCCCGCGGCGGGCGGCTTCGGCGGCGATGGCGTATCCGGTCTTGCCTGACGAGCGGTTACCCAGGTAGCGGACCGGATCGACCGGCTCCTGGGTGCCGCCAGCCGTCACGAGGACGCGCCTGCCCGCGAGGTCACGCACACGGGAGAGTTCGGCGGCGACCGCCTCATGGATCTCCTCGACCGGCGCGAGCCGGCCCTCCCCCACATCCCCGCACGCGAGCGCGCCGGACGCCGGCTCGACGACGACGGCGCCGCGGGAGCGCAGGGCAGCGAGATTGGCGTGCGTGACGTCGCGCCGCCACATGTGCACGTTCATCGCCGGCGCGATGATGAGCGGAGCCTCGGTGGCGAGCACCGTCGTGGTCAGCAGGTCGTCGGCACGACCGGTCGCGATCTTCGCGATCACGTTGGCGGTGCACGGCGCGAGCACCACGACGTCGGCCTCCTCGGCAAGCGAGATGTGATGGACAGGCGCTCCGGCCGCGTCGTCCCACAGCGACGTGGCGACCGGTTCGTTCGTGAGTGTCCGGAACGTGAGCGGCGTGACGAACCGCGTGGCGGCCTCGGTCATCATGACCTTGACCCGATGGCCGTCGCGCACGAGCGTCCGTACGAGC
>CAYYLR010000131.1:0-4272 GCA_964472485.1 uncultured Coriobacteriaceae bacterium | reverse complement strand
CTGTGCCGGGGCAGCCGGCGCACACCGCGGGATCGACGTCCCGCGCGGGCTCGTACTCCCCGGCCTCCATGGGCGCCACGGTCGCGCGAAGCCCCGATACCAGCGCTTCTCGTTCGTCCGAGCCGAACGCGAACACGGTCTCGCGTCCCGGGCCGGTCTCGACGAACACGACGTCGACCGCCCCAGCGTCGGCGGCGAGCGCCGCCAGCGCATAGCAGCGCGCCTGCAGTCCGTACCGCTCGCGGGCCGCATCCGCATCGGGCGCGCCCGCGCCGGTCTTGTAGTCGACGATCAGCGCCCGGTCGCCGTCCCATGCGATCGCGTCGATCGCCCCGGTGAGGAGCACGGGGCCGAGCGGGACCAGGATCGGCGCCTCCCGCATGACGCGACCGGTCGCGAAGAGACGCTTGACCGCCGGTGAGCCCAGGGCTGCCTCGACGGCCTCGGACAGCCATCGCGCGTCGGTCTCGCCGAGCGCGTGGCGCGAGATCGCGGCGGCGATCGCCGCGTCCCGGTCGCGCGCCGGCTCGACGATCGCCTCGAGGGCCGCATGGATCGCCCCGCCGAGGTCGGCGGCCGAGCCGGACGCGCGCGGCGGTGCGGCGAGCCCGAGCACGCGGCCAAGGTAGAAGCGCTGCGGGCACGCGGCGTACTCCGTGAACGCTGTGTACGAGAGTCGGCGCGGGACCGGGGGTGACGGCCTCGGCCGCGCACCCGGCCCATACCGGGCGCACGATGCCTCCTCCCGTGACGCGTCACCCACGCATGCCGCTGTGTCTGTGCGAGCCCCGCTGCGCCCGGGGTCCGCGTCCTCCTCGCGCGGCGCAGGCGGCTGCCACATCGTGACGAGGACCTCCCCGTCACCGGCACGCACGGTGCCGGGAGCGCGTGTCCCCGCCGGGCCCATGCCGAGCGCCTGAAGCACCGCGCCTCCGAGTCCGGACGGCGCGTTCTTGGTCGGGTCCGCGGCGACGACCAGGGTGAGGTCGCGCTTCGCTCGCGTGCAGGCGACGTACAGCAACCGCCGGCGTTCGCCCTCGGCGACCTCGGCCGCGTGCTCGGAGACAAGCGCCGAGCCGAGCGTCTCGGCCGTGCTCACCTCCCGGCTCCCGATGCGGACGTCGACCGGGCAGCGCATGCCGAGCGTCGGCGTCCCGCCGGGGCGTCCGAACGCGATGGGACCGGCCGAGCCGGGGCCCTGCGTGAGAGCGCCGACGACGACCGCGGGGAACTCGAGCCCTTTCGCTGCGTGGATGCTCATCACCTGCACGGCGCCGGAGGCGCCGGTGATCGAGGCCTCGCGCTCGGAAACCGCGTGCTCCTCGCGCAGGCGCAGATGATCGAGGAATCCGCGAAGGCCCCCGCGCTCGACGCGCTCGTACTCCTCGGCGAACCGGACGAGCTTGAGCTGGTTGGCCCACGCCCGCGCACTCGCGGGCCCGCGAGCGTTCAGCACGAGGTCCGCATCAAGGTCGAGGAGCGTGCGTCGAATCATCGTCCCGAGCCCTGTCGCACCCCGGTCCGCCCTCGCGCGCTCGATCCCCCCGAGCAGCCGTTCAAGCAGCTCCTCGTCGTCCGCGTGCAGCGGCGCCGTGCGCGACCGTATCGCGTCCCACAGCCAACCGGCTCGTGGCCGCCCCTCGCATGCCGCTTCGGACCACGCTCTCAGCGTGAGCAGCGCGCTGTCCGAGAGGCCCCCGTACATCCCCGCCAGCACGGTGAGCAGCGCACGGTCATCCCGCGGGTTGTCGATGACGGCCAGGAGCGCACGGGTCTCGGCAACCTCGGGCGCGGCGAAGAACTCGCCGCCCGCGCTGAGGGCCGCTGGTATCCCCCGCGCGGCGAGTCCGCGCTCGACAGCCGCACCCTTGCCGCCGGCGAGCGCCCGCAGCAGGACCGCGACCTCCCCTGGCCGGTAGCCCCGGCCGACGAGTTCAGCCACCCGTTCGGCGATGCACTGCGCCTCTCGTTCGCCGCTCGACAGCTCGCACTGCGCCGCCGCGTCGATCACACGCACTTCGATGCCGGGCGCCGAGCCTGCGGGGTCGGCCGTGGCGGCGCACGCCGCGTCCGGAACGGCTTCGGGAGGTACGAGGGGGCGATAGGCCGGGCCGAGCAGCGCCGGGTGCGCGAACAACCCGTTGAGCGCGGCGAGCACCGGCGGCGCGATGCGGTAGTTCACGTCGAGCTCGACGTGCCGCGCGGTCTGCCGGCCGCGGCGGCGGAAGACCTCGACGTCGGCGTACCGGAACGCGTAGATGGACTGGTTCTCGTCACCAACGGTGCAGAGATTGCCGCGTGCGATCAACCGCGCGAGATCGAGCTGCAGCCCGTTCGCGTCCTGGAATTCGTCGAACATCAGCATGCCGAACCGTGCGCGGTAGGCGTCCGCGACCTCGGGTCTGGCCGTGAGCAGCCGCGCTGTGAACGCCTGGAGGTCGTCGAAGTCCAGCGCCGAACGAGCGTCTTTGAGCTCGCGATAGCGCGCGTCGTACGCGTCGAGGAGACGGATGAGGGTGCGCTCGTGCTTCTCGACGAGTGCCTGCGCGCAGACGCGCGCGCTCCTGTCACGCAGAGCCTCGGCCTCGGCGACGAGTTCGGTGTGCCCCTCCGTCCGCGCGTCCGCGCGCAGACGTGCGGTCTTGACCGTCTCCCAGGCCTCCCGCATCGGGACCACGCCGGCTCGCGCGCCCTCCAGCGCCACGGCCATGCCCTCGAGCGTGCCGGCGTTTCCGAGGGCTGCTGGACGCCCGAGCTCGCGCAGGCCGTCTGCGACCCCACGCAGCTCAGCCGCCGCCTCCGCCAGGCGCTCTACCGCGCGACCGGCGTCGACCGTGACGATGTCAGCAACGCCGACGCCGAGCGCCCTGACCTCGGCCAGCACCCGCCGCACGCCGCCTGAGACCTCGGCGAAACCGTACGCGTCGATGAGCGCGACGACCGCATCGTCCGCGAGTAGCTCGGCAAGCGCGGTCTCGAGGGCTTCGACCTCGAGTGTCCGAGCCTCGACCTCATCGAGCGTCGTGAAGCGCGGATCGACACCGAGTTCAAGCGCATGCGCCCGTAGCATACGGGCGCACATGCCGTGGACGGTCGATATCCAGGCCTCGCCGACAGCGCGGGCGGCGGCCACCTCTCCAGCCGCAGCGAGTTCGCGGCGTATCCGGGACGCGAGCTCACCCGCGGCCTTCTCGGTGTAGGTTATCGTCAGGATCTCGCCTGGTGCGTGCGTGCGGTAGGGCGGCTGACCGAGCACCGCGGCGAGGAACCGGGCCGCGAGGACCCGCGTCTTGCCTGATCCGGCCCCGGCGCTGATGAAGAGATCGTCGGGCCCCAGGTCGACCGCGCGGCGCTGCCGGCTGTCAAGGCCGCTACTCACCGTTCGACCCCCCGCAGAACGTCGAGGCTGGGCAGAAGCGCTCGCATCCCCGTCGATGGCGCGGCCCGACGCGGCCCTCCCGCATGCCGGCGACGGCCGCGGAGGCGCGGTCGACGGCTTCGGCCACCACGGCCTCCACGCCGACAGCGTCGCGCACATCGGTTGAAACGAACCCCCCGGCCGCCGCGAGGTCGTCCAGGATGAAGCCGCGCGGACGCCCGCCGCTGAGCCGTCGGTAGAGTCCGCCTCCGACCGCGCACCCAAGCCGCCTCGACGCCACGAGCGCGTAGAGCGGCAGCTGGACCAGTCCCTCACGCGCGAACGCGCCGGCTGCCCGGTTCGCGTCGATCGCGCCCCGCTTGTAGTCTGTCACCACGCAGACGCAATCGTCGGCGTCGATGCGGTCTATGCGCCCCGCCAGCGCGAACGTGCCGAGGTCCTCCGGCTGATCACCTTCGCCGCCGAACGACCACTCGTGAAACACCGGCTCGAGACCGGGAAGGAACCCGGCGTCTTCGTCCACCAACCGGGCGGTGCCGAGCGCGACGGCGCGAGCGGCCGAGCGCGTCGCGGCCTCGCCGCCCTCCACCTCGCCGATCTCCTCGCGGGCGATCCGCGCGTGCAGACTGCGTGCGGCGGGTATCGAATCCGGAGTGACCCTCCGGACGCCCGTCTCGGCCGGCAGATCACGGTAGAACCGCGCCATGATGGCGTGGCCCAGCGCGCCTTCGGCACGGACGTCGAAGTCCCGGTCGAGTTCGCGCGGTCTTATGACGTGCTGCAGGAACCACCGGTACGGACAGGCCAGGTACGACTCGATCTCACTCACCGAGAAGACGTCCCTCTGAGCGACGGCCTCGCCCACCTCGGGCAGCACGTCATCGCGAGGCGCC
>CAYYLR010000130.1:0-4276 GCA_964472485.1 uncultured Coriobacteriaceae bacterium | reverse complement strand
CCTCCAGGTACTCCTGACAGATGACGTAGCCATCACGCGTCAGGGCTTCCACCATCTGGTTGAGGTTCTTGGTCGACTCGTGGTCCACCATGAACACGCCCTGGCCGCCGCTCCCCTGCAGCGGCTTGAGCACCGCGCGGCCGCCGTGCCCCTTCACGAACGACTTGATCTCGCTGCGGTCGCGCGTGATAAGCGTTCTCGGCCGCACCTCCTCAGGGAAGAGCTGGAAGTACATCTTGTTGAGCGCCTTGGCCAGGCCGTTCGGGTCGTTGAGGACGATGACGCCGTTGCGCATGGCGATGCGCCCGAAGTCGACCCCGGCGCTCTGCGCCCACGGACGGCGGGCGACGTCCTCGGCCGGATTGCTGCGCAGCATGAGCACGTCGAGATCGTCGATCGTGATGCGCTCGGTGCGCACCCGCTTGCCGCGCAGGTCGCTCAGGTAGGCCGAACCGGAGGTGTACTTCGCCCGGGGCGCGTGCACGGCGCGGGCCCGGATCTTCTCGTCGGGGTCGTAGGCGAAGTCGCCCGCCGACAGCACCCAGGCCTCATGGCCCCGGTTGATCGCCGCAAGCGCGAGCCGCGTGGTGGAGTACCCCGCTTCCTCGGTTGCGACATCGTTAACCATGAAGCCGATCTTCACTCGAACTCCTTCGAATCACGCTTCCGCGCCGACAGTTGGCCGGACAAGCCTACGGAGCGCCGCACCGTCGCGCAAGAGCCGTTCGGCGAAATCGCGGACGGTCCAGCCGGCTTCGGGGCGCCGGCCGACCGCCGCAGCGCTACCGCCCGGTGAGCGCCTCGGTCAGCGCAGCCTCCAGGCGCGGCAGGGTCGAGGCGACCGCGCGGCGGATGACGGCGACGGCTGTGGCGTCGACCGACCCGGTCCACTCGTCCATGTAGGTCTTCTTGAACTCGACCGCGAGGCAGCATCCGGTGGCGTACCGCTCGTGGACCCAGCGGGCGAGGTTGCCGCCCCGGAACTTCACGTTCTCGCGGATGTCGGCGCGGGCTCCCAGGCCTGCGCCGAGCGAGACGGTGAAGGCGTCGACCACCGGCGCCCAGCGCAGGCGATCGAGCGAACCGGTGCCGAGGTTGACGGCAGGGTTGTGCGCCGGATCGTCGGGCGCGTGATCGGGGCCGCCGCGGCGGTGGTTGTACGAGTGGAGGTCGAGGACGACGAAGCCTCCGTGACGCTCCGCCGTCTCGTCGAGGAGCGTCTCGAGCTCGCAGTAGAACCGGTCGTAGAGGCCGAGGGAGCGCTCGACGACCGCGCCGGGCGGAGGTGTCCGCCAGACGTCGATCCCCCAGCTGTCCGCCGCATCGCCGTACACCGCTCGCTCCCGAGGGCGGTTCAGGTCGACCTCGAAGCGCGACCGGGTGACCGTCACCCCGCTCGGCACGTCAGCGCCGAACTCAGCGGTGGCCGGGTCCTCCTCGCGGAGGCGATCGGGCTCGGACGCCAGCATGAGCGCCGCAACCTCGGGCCTGAGCTCATGCCCGGCGTGCAGGGCCACGGCCACGAGGGGCCCAGTCCCGCGCCTCACGGTCCATGCGCCGGCGTCGTGCGAGGGAACCATCAGGCGACCCCGACCTCGGCGGCCCGGCGGTCCCGGAAGTCCGCCGCGAATCGCATGAATCGCCACACGTCGCCGAAGTCCGACGAGATGCCGAGCGAGACCCGGATGGTGTTCGGCACCTTGCCGGTGTGGTCGTGGATGATGCGCTGACAGTCGCCGAGCGTCATCGGCACGCCGGGCTCGGCGAAGCAGCCCGCCATCTCCTCACGGGTGATGGCGTGCGCCACCTCACCGCCGCCGGGGTTGCAGAAGCAGCCGGTCCGAAGCGAGATCCCTTCGGCGCCGGCCAACCGCTCCACGCGCTCGACGTCATAGACCTCGCCGTCGGGATCGAGCAGGTAGAACGCGACGGTCGCTCCGCGCGCTTCGGTCGAGGACGGGCCGAAGACGCGCACCAGCGGCGCCCCGTTGCCGTGCGTGGCCGCGGCCATCTCGCCGAGCAGCCACTCGGTCAGCGCCATGACGCGCGCGTTCACGCGGTCGATGCCCACCGACGCAAGGTACTCCAGGCCGATGCCGATGGCGGGCAGACCGAGGAAGTCGACGGTACCGTCCTCGAACCCCGTATGCCCGGGGGCCAGGCGGTACCACTCCTCGGCCTGCACCGACGCGAGCGTGATCGTGCCGCCCGCGAACCACGGACGGCGCAGGGACCGCAGGGCGTCGTGGCGCGCGACGAGCGCACCGATCCCGGTGGGGTAGCCGAAGAGCTTGTAGAACGAGATGGGGAGGAAGTCCGGGCGGACCACGGACAGGTCGAGCCGGTTGGTCGGCAGATAAGCGGCCGCGTCGAGCACAGTGGTCCATCCCAGCTCACGGGCGCGGGCGACCCAGTCGAGCGAGTGCTTGACGCCCGAGAAGTTCGACTGCGCCGGGTACGCGAACAGGTTCGGGGCGTCAGCCGCACGCGGTTCGGCGAGTGCGCGCGCGAGCAGCGCGTCATCGAGCCGCAGTTCCGGTGGCCGGACGGGCGCGTAGACGGTCTGCGCCCCGGCGCGGCGGGCGAACTCCCGGATGCCGTTGACCGAGTTGTGGTTGTCGTAGGTGAGCAGGTAGGTGCTCCGCTCGGTGAACGGCAACGCCTCACCGACGAGCTTCAGCCCGCCGCTCGCGTTGCCCGTGAACACGACGTCATACTCGGCGGGGTCGCCGTTCAGGTGCTCGAGCACCGCGGCGCGCGCGTGTTCCACGAGTCCGGTCGACGCCAGCGCTGAGGGGTTGTGCGAGTGCGGGTTGCCGAAGACACCGGAGGCCAAGAGCGCGTGGTGACGCTCGAGTTGCGAGGCCGCGTACAGACCGGCGCCGGTGTGGTCGAGGTAGGTCGCGCCGGTCGCGTCCAGGCGTGCGTACTCGCGCGCGCGAAGACCGGCGATCGCGGGCGCGTCGTAGCCGGGGTGCGCGGTCACGAATCGGGATTCGGCGGATAGGCGCGTCTGGTCGTCGTAGGTGGCGCGCGCTCGGTGCATCGATGGCTCCCGCGGTCGGTTGAGACGTCGGTGCCATGCTACACGTTGCCGTCGGCGAGGAGTGGCGCCTACCCGTACCGGGCACGCGCATGAGTCGCGCCGGGTCATCAGCGGCCGTGCGGGACGCCGCACAGCGCAGCGGCGCCCTCCCCCCAAGGAGGCGCCGCTCGGCACCAGAATACGCGCGCCGATGTATCGAGCGCTTCTTCTGATGCGCGGAAACCGATGAAGCGCCGCATCGCCCGACGAGTGGCGAGCGCCAGGGAGCGAGCGCGCGGATCGCCGCTGCGAACGGTCACGAACGTCGCGAGCGTCTTCGGTTCGCGATGCCGTGCGAGCCGCCGGTGCGACGCGGCCGGCCGCTGGCGGTGTCGCGTCTACTCGGCGGCGCCAGAGGTGTCGCTGATCTCCTCGATGGTGGCGACCACAATCTCCGGACCCGCCATGCGGATGGACGCTCCGTCGAACCGCGTGCCGGTGATCGAGACCACGGTGCCCTCGAGCGCTTCAAGCGCGTCGGCGAATTCGTTCGCGTTGTTGACCACGGCGACGACCTCGCCGAGGTCGCCCTCAGATTCGGTCCCGCCGATGACCGCCCACAGACCGCCCTCGAGATCGCGGTACTCGAGCGTGCCGATCACCTGGACCGTGCCGTCCTCCAGGTCGTACCAGCCAGGTGCGAGCCGCGATCCGCCCGCCCCTCCCGCGTCCCCGCTCGGAACCTCGGCGGCGGGCTCATCCGTTCCCGCGCAGCCGGTCAGGACGAGCGTGAGCGCGAGTGCGGACATCGCGATGAGCGTCATCGTGCGCATGGTGACCTCCTCGGTACGGTCCTTCCAGTGGTTCAGACGCCGGACGCGCCGTGCCGGTTCGCACGGGATCCTCATCATGCGCTTTACCCGCTGCGCGGCCGCCGGGCCGCTGGCCCGCCGCGGGGTATCATGGACGGGCTGCTCCCAAGGAGGTCACCAATGGTTCGCACGTACCGCTGCGTGTTCATCGATGTGTTCACCGACGTCCCTCTCGCGGGCAATCAGCTCGCCGTCTTCACCGACGCGCGCGGTCTGCCCGAGCATCGCATGCAGGCCCTCGCGCGCGAGATCGGGTTCTCCGAGACCACGTTCGTGCTACCCGCCGAAGGCGAGGGGGATATCCGGATTCGGATATTCACACCCTCGCAGGAGCTTGCGTTCGCGGGTCATCCCACGCTCGGGACGGCGTTCGTCGTGG
>CAYYLR010000129.1:0-4343 GCA_964472485.1 uncultured Coriobacteriaceae bacterium | reverse complement strand
GCTTGAGTGTCTCGGGATCGCGGTACAGCCCCACGTGCCCGACCTTCGCGGCAGGGAGCAACTCGAGGATGCCGTCGACCATGCCGAGGCCCGCGCGCAGGATCGGGATCACCGCGACCTTCTTGCCCGCGAGCACGTAGGTCGTCGTCTGAGTGATCGGCGTGGTGACGACCGTCTCGGCAAGCACGAAATCACGGGTGGCCTCGTACGCCATGAGCATGGCGAGCTCCTTGACGAGCTCGCGGAACTCCTTGGCGCCCGTCCCGATGTCGCGCAGTATCGACAGCTTGTGCTGGACGAGCGGGTGATCGATGACCACCACGCCGGGCCACCTCGGGTCTGTCGCCATGCCGTCCTCCTCGGATCAGAGCTCGGGGTAGAGCGGGTGCGCGGCCAGCAGCGAGTCGACCTCAGCCCTGACGCGCCCGAGCCGCGTCGCGTCGTCGCGGCTGAAGATCGTCTCGGCGAGCAGGCGACCGACCGTATGCGCGTCGGCCTCGGAGAACCCGCGTGTCGTGATGGCGGCGGAGCCGACACGGATGCCGCTCGTGACGAACGGGCTCTCCGGGTCGTTCGGGATCGCGTTCTTGTTCACGGTGATACCGATATCCTCGAGCAGCCGCTCGGCGTCCTTGCCCGTGATGCCCGCCGGGCGCAGGTCGACGAGGAGCAGGTGATTGTCGGTGCCGCCCGAGACGAGGCGCAGACCGGCCCCGGCCATGGCCTCCCCCATCGCGCGGGCGTTCACGACGACCTGGTCGATGTAGGTGGAGAACTCCGGGCGCATCGCTTCGCCGAACGCCGCGGCCTTGGCGGCGATGATGTGCTCGAGCGGACCACCCTGCAGCCCCGGGAAGACCGCCTTGTCGATCGCGGTGGCGTGCTCGGCTTTGCACAGGATGAAGCCGGAGCGCGGGCCGCGCAGGGTCTTGTGCGAGGTCGAGGTGACCACGTCCGCGTGCGGTACCGGCGAGGGATGCGCGCCCGTGGCGACGAGACCCGCGATGTGCGCCATGTCGACCATCAGGACCGCGCCGACCTCGTCGGCCACCGCGCGGAACCGCTCGAAATCGATCACGCGCGGGTAGGCGGACGCGCCCGCGACGATCATCTTAGGCCGGTGCTCCTTGGCGAGCCGATCGACCTCGTCGTAGTCGATGCGTTCATCGGCGCCGAGCCCGTACGCGACGACGTCGAACCACTTGCCCGAGAAGTTGACGGGTGACCCGTGCGTGAGATGCCCGCCCATCGCGAGGTTCATGCCGAGGAACGTGTCGCCCGGCTTCATGAACGCGAAGAACGCCGCGAGGTTGGCCGGCGCGCCGGCATGCGGCTGCACGTTGGCGTGCTCCGCGCCGAAGAGCGTCTTGGCGCGCTCTCGCGCGATCTCCTCGACGACGTCGACCTTCTCGCAGCCGCCGTAGTAGCGCTTGCCCGGCAGCCCCTCGGCGTACTTGTTCGTCAGCACCGTACCGGCGGCCTCGAGAACAGCGAGCGAGACGAAGTTCTCGCTCGCGATGAGCTCGATCGAACCGCGCTGACGCGCCAGCTCGGCGTCGAGGGCGGCGGCGAGTTCAGGGTCGCTCGCGGGGAGGTAGCGCAGTGGCATCGTCAGATCCTCTCGTCCGTGCTCCATCGTACGTGCGGCGCCGCTGGTGCGACGCGCTCGGCCAGTGACTAGGCGCCGGCGGGGTCTCCGGCGTCGATCTTGTCGACGCGACGCTGGTGGCGACCACCCTCGAACTCGGTGTCCAGGAACGCCTCGACGACCTCGGCCGCCCGCTCGACGTCGATGTAGCGGCCGGGGAGCGTGAGCACGTTCGCGTCGTTGTGCATCCGCGCCATCCGCGCCATCTCGGGGTCGTACACCTGCGCGGCGCGGACGCCGCGCACCCTGTTCGCCGCGATGGCCATCCCGATGCCGGTGCCGCACACGAGGATCCCGAACCGCGCGTCCCCCGCGGCCACGGCGCGCGCGACCTTCGACGCGATGTCCGGATAATCGACCGGCTCCTCACTGTGGGCGCCGACATCGATGACCTCGTCGCCACGCGCGGTCATGATCGCGCGGACCTGCTCCTTGAGCGGGAAGCCGGCATGGTCGGCGCCGAGGTAGATGCGCATGCGGGGACCCCTTCACGTGTGCGGGAGGCGGCCTACGCCGGCCACCTCCCGCAGATTGTACCGTATCGGCTCGCGCCCGAAGCTAGACAGGCACCCCCTTGGCGACCATGGCGATGTCCTCGGCCGAGATCGGTCCCTCGCGGGTCACGACCGGTTCCGGGCCGGTGCAGTCAACGACCGTCGAGGCCATCTTGTGCGCGGTCTCGCCGCCGTCGAGCGTCAGATCCGCCGCGTGGACGATGCGCTCTTCAAGCTCATCGAACGATACGGGAGCGGGCAGACCGCTCGTATTGGCGGAGGTCGTGATGATCGCCGCCCCGGACGCCCGGATGAGCTCCTGGACGAGGCCGTGGTCGGGGGAGCGGAGCGCGACGGTGCCACGGTCGTCTCTGAACTCGGGAGCGACGGCGTCGGCGGCCTTGACGACGATCGTGAGCGCGCCGGGCCAGAACGCCTTGGCGAGATCATGCGCGTACTGGGGCACCTCGACGCCGTAGGTGTCCATCGCCGCGTCGTCTTCCACGAGCCACGGCAGCGGCTTGTTCTTCGGCCGCATCTTGATGTCGATGATCTCCTGCGGCCCGAAGCATGAGGAAGCGGAAGCGCCGATGCCGTACACCGTCTCCGTCGGGAACACGACGATCCCTCCGTCGCGCAGGACGTTGGCGGCGAGATTGACGACTTCCGCCGAAGGGTTCTCGGGGTCGATGTGGATCACCTTGCTCATGGCTGCATCGCCCTGCCTTTCCGTCCGAAGACGATCCGGTCCTTACCGGTCAGGTCCTTGCGGACCGTGACACCCTCATACCCGCTCCGCAGCCATTCGGTGGCGGCGAGAGCGCACCGCGCGTCGATCTCGAAAGCGACCATGCCATCCTTGGCCAGCCACGCGGGCGCCCGGCCGGCGATGGCGCGTACCACGTCGAGGCCGTCAGGCCCGCCGTCGAGCGCCTGGAGGGGCTCGAAACCGAGAACCTCGGAGGGCAGCGACGGAAGATCGGCGCTGGGGATGTACGGGGGGTTTGACACGACAAGATCCACGGTGCCGGTGAGTTCGTCTGGCAGCGGATCGAAGAGGTCTCCATGGACTACTTGTACCCTGTCCGCGACGCCCGCGTGAAGGGCGTTCCGACGAGCGGCCTCGACGGCGGGTCCGGAGAGGTCGACCGCCCACACGCGAGCCGACGGACACTCGTACGCGATCGAGACCGCGACGCACCCGGACCCGGCGCAGAGGTCGATGACGATCGGCTCCTCGCGGCCGGCAAGGTTCTCGAGGGCGACGTCGACGAGCACCTCGGTCTCCGGCCGTGGGATGAACACCCCCGGCGTGACGTGCATCACGAGGTGGCGGAACGGCATCTCGCCCGTGACGTACTGGAGCGGCGTGCCCTCCGCGCGCGACGCCACCAAGACGCGGTAGCGCTCGCGCTCCTGGGGGCTCAGCGGGCGGTCATGGTGGGCGTACAGCTCGACGCGGGTGAGCGCGGTCGCCGCCGACAGGAGCCACTCTGCCGAGCGGCGCGGGTGTTCATCGCCCTTTCGGCCCAGGAACTCCACGGTCCAGCTCAGCGCGTCGGCCACGGTCCAGACGCGCTCGGTCATCTAGACCACCGCCGCCAATCGCTCCGCCCGGTCGGCGGCCGCCAGCCCCTCGATCAGCTCGTCGATCTCGCCCACGAGCACCGCCGGCAGGTTGTGGATCGTGAGCCCGATGCGGTGATCGGTCACCCGGTCCTGCGGGAAGTTGTAGGTTCGGATCTTCTCCGATCGGTCGCCCGAGCCGATCTGGCTCTTCCGGGCGGCGCCGAGCTCGGCGTTGC
Organism: uncultured Coriobacteriaceae bacterium; assembly: GCA_964472485.1. GTDB lineage: Bacteria > Actinomycetota > Coriobacteriia > Anaerosomatales > Anaerosomataceae > CAYYLR01. The sequence continues at coordinate 396 of CAYYLR010000129.1, read as the reverse complement.
GCTTCTCGAGTTCGACCTCATAGAGACGGGCGCGGAGCACGCGCATCGCGGCTTCCTTGTTCTGAAGCTGCGACTTCTGGTTCTGCGACTGGACGACCGTGCCGGTCGGCAGGTGCGTGATGCGGACCGCCGAGTCGGTCGTGTTGACCGACTGGCCGCCAGGCCCGCTCGAGCGGTACACGTCGATGCGCAGGTCCTCCTGGCGGACCTCGATCTCGACGTCCGCCGCCTCGGGAAGGACCGCGACGGTCGCGGTCGAGGTGTGGATGCGGCCGCCGGACTCCGTGGCCGGCACACGCTGAACCCGGTGCACGTCGACGACCCTGGCGTGAACTACTGGCCCTCGGCCGAGTTCACGTGGGATGGTCAATACGTCGTGTTCGATGACGAAACGTT
>CAYYLR010000128.1:0-4360 GCA_964472485.1 uncultured Coriobacteriaceae bacterium | reverse complement strand
AGCATGCCGAGGCAGCGAAGCTCCGCGCCGCCGAGGCAAAGAAGCGCTCCGGCTCGTCGGTTTCCCGGTGGGCGAGACGCGCCTGCCGCTCATCCCGCCCTCGCCTGAACAGTCCGCCGAGCTCGAGCGCATCATGCGTCACATCGGCCTGCTCTCCTGACCGTATCGCGGCTGTGCCAGCCGCGTTGCCCGACCCGACCCGCACCACGACCGAAGGAGTGCGACACACCACTTCATGACATCGAACACGAAACGCCGTCTCCGCGTGATCCCGCTCGGGGGACTCGACGGTATCGGCAAGAACATGACCGTCCTCGAGTACGGGGACGACATGATCGTCATCGACGCGGGACTTATGTTCCCCGATGACGACCACCCGGGCGTCGATCTCATCCTTCCGGACTACAGCTACATCACGCAGAACGCGGAGAAGCTCCGCGGCATCGTGATCACCCACGGCCACGAGGACCACACCGGCGCGCTCCCGTACCTGCTCAAGGACCTCGGCGCGCCGGTGCCGGTGCTCGGCACGAAGCTCACGCTCGGCATCATCCAGGGCAAGCTTGAGGAGCACCGGATCAAGAAGCCGAGACTGCGCGAGATCAAGCCGGGCGGACACGTCACGCTCGGCGCCTTCGGGCTCGACTTCTTCGCGGTGAACCACTCGATCCCCGACGGGGTCGCGATCTTCGTCCGCACACCCGCCGGCACCGTGCTCCACACCGGCGACTTCAAGCTCGACCAGACCCCGATCGACGGCCGCTTCACCGACTTCGCGGGGTTCTCGCGCGCCGCCAAGCAGGGCGTCACCCTGCTCATGAGCGACTCGACGGGGGCCGAGAACCCGGGTCATACGCCGTCCGAGGCCGAGGTCGGCACGTCGCTCCGTGAGATCTTCGCCCGCGCCGAACAGCGGATCATCGTCGCTTCGTTCGCGTCGCATGTGCACCGGGTGCAGCAGATCTGCGACGCCGCGGTCGCGTGCGGCCGGAAGGTCGTCGTGACCGGACGGTCGATGATCAACGTCACTCGCGTCGCGCGCGAGCTCGGCTATCTGCACATCGGCGACGACGACCTGCTCGACGCGTACGCGATGGGAGACCTGCCCGCCCATAAGGTCGTGGTGCTCTGCACCGGCAGCCAGGGCGAACCGCTCTCCGCGCTCGCGCGCATCGCCAACGGCGAGCATCGCACCGTGCAGCTCCAGGCGGGCGACACGGTCGTCATCTCGGCAAGCCCGGTTCCGGGCAACGAGAAGGCCGTGAGCCGCGTCATGAACCGGCTCTACAAGGCGGGCGCTCACGTGGTCCACAAGGGCATGGCGCGCGTGCATGTCTCGGGGCATGCCTCCGGTGAAGAGCTCAAGCTCATGTTGAACCTTATACGCCCGGAGCATTTTGTCCCGATCCACGGTGAGATCCGCCACCTCCACGCGCACGCCGACCTCGCCCGAGCGGTCGGGGTGCCGGACAGCAACGTCTTCATCCTCGACAACGGTGACTGCCTCGAGATCGAGGACGGACGCGTGCGGCGCGCCAGGAGCGTTCCGTCGGGCATCGTCTACGTCGACGGCATGGCCATCGGCGATCTCGGCCAGGTGGTGCTCCGCGACCGCCAGATGCTCTCGAGCGACGGCATCGCGCTCATCGTCGTAGCCCTCGATACCCGCACCGGGGCCGTTCTCGGGGACGTCGAGCTCGTCACGCGCGGACTCGTGCTCGGCAGCGACGCCGCCGAGTCACTTAAGGGCGTCCGGACACGCATCGACAAGGTCCTCCGGCGGACCGCCTCGGAAGGCGTCACCGACCAGGCGGTCGTCAAGAAGGCGCTGCATGACGCCGTTTCGCAGTACGTGTGGGAGACCGCCCGGCGACGGCCGATGATCATCCCTGTCGTGATGGAGGTCTAGTGACGCCGGTCGAAGCCATCGTCCTCGGCGTCACCCAGGGCATCACGGAGTTCCTTCCGATCTCAAGCGACGGGCACCTCATCCTCGTGCCGGCGCTGTTCGGCTGGGAGCGGTTCGGTCTCGGCTTCGACGTCGCGCTGCACGCCGGCACGCTCGTGGCGACCATCGCCTACTTCCGCCGAGACGTGTGGACGCTGCTTCGCGCGCTGTTCTCGAGGGCCGCCGGGCTCGCCCGCGAGCGGCGCCTCGCGCTCGTGCTCATCGCAGCCACCGTCCCGAGCGTCATCATCGCGCTCGCCTTCGAACCGCTCGTCGACGGCGTCGAGGATCTCCCGATGGCCACCCAGGTGCTCATCACCGGCGGGTTCCTGCTGCTGACCGCCGTGCTGCTCTTCGGCGCGGAGCTGCTCGGCCAACGCCGTCGCGACACCATCACCGAGGCCGAGACCGTCCCGCTCAAGCAGGCGCTCGCCATCGGGTTCGCGCAGGGGTTCGCGGTCGCGCCCGGACTCTCACGCTCGGGCACGACCATCGCCACCGGTGTCGCCCTGGGAATGCGGCGCGAAGAGGCGGCCCGCTTCTCGTTCCTGCTCTCGATCCCGATCGTGGGAGCCGCCACCACCAAGAAGGTGTTGATCGACGTGATCGGGAAGGGCGGGGCGCTGCCTGAGGCGCTGCCGCTCACCATCGGCCTCATCACCACGACGATCGTCGGCTACGGCGCGATCGCGGTGCTGCTGCCGTACGTCAGGAAGCACTCACTCGCGGCGTTCGGCATCTACACGGCCATCGCCGGGACCGCCATACTCGTCGGTAGCCTGTTGTTCTAGCGCACGGGAAGGGGAGCCGATGGCCGCTGGCGGCCAGAAGAAGACCGGCGCGCGTCGCGCGTCCACCGCGCGGCCGCCCGCGACGCGCCGCGCCGCGGCGGTCCAGCCAGCCGTCCTCGATCCTGACAGCCGCCATGAGATCGTCGGCATCGGCCTGGCGGCGCTCGCCATCGGGCTCACGATCGCTGTCCTCGGCGAGTCGGCCGGCGTGCTGCCCCGCGTCGTCGCGTCGATTCTGCGCCTTGGTTTCGGCATCGGCGCGTACGCTGTCCCCGCCATCGTGCTGTTGTGGGCCGTCACCTTCTTCGTGCGCTCGGTGGCTATCAACGAGCTGCGGGTCGGCCTCGGTCTCGCCATCGTGCTGTTCGGCGCCATCGCGCTCCTCGCCATCGGCAACACGGCGCCGGAGGCCGAGTGGACGGCTGAGACGCTGCAGGCGACCGGCGGCTACGTCGGCGGCGCCCTCGCCTGGGCGCTCCGGGGTCTCTTCGGCGTGCCGATCGCCTATGTGCTCGCGACGGCCGCGCTGCTCGTCGGCCTCGTGTTCGCCGGTCTCTCCATCAGCGACCTCGTCGCATGGCTCCGCGACCGCGCCCGCCCCTCGGAGCCGGCCCTCCGGGAACCCGACCCCGCCTCGCGCCGGCGCGCGCCGCGCACGCTCCCGCTCGCCGACCTCGACCCCGCTGAGCTCGCGGAGGCCGCCGTTCCACGCTCCCGGCGGCGCAAGGCCGCCGAGGATCCGGAGATCTCGCGCCAGACGCTCCCCACCGCCGAGGCGCCCCGCCCGCGAAATCTCGAGGGCTACGAGCTTCCCTCGGTCGCGATGCTCGCGCGCGCCGCCGCCTCGATGTCGGCGTCACGGGCGAGCGACAAGGACCTGCGCGCGACCGCGTCGCTCATCGAGCAGACCTTCGCCACGTTCGACATCCCCGCGAGGGTCGTGAACTGGATCCCGGGACCCACCGTCACCATGTTCGAGGTCGAGATCGCCAAGGGCGTCAAGGTCAACCGCGTCACCGCGCTCGCCGACGACATCGCTCTCGCGCTCGCGGCCCCGACGATTCGCATCCTCGCTCCCATACCGGGAAAGAGCTACGTCGGCGTCGAGGTGCCCAACGCCGCCCGCTCCACGGTGACCCTCGGCGACGTGCTCCACAGCGGCATCATGGCGGACCCGCGACCGCTCGTGCTCGCCATCGGCAAGGACGTGGCGGGCGAGCAGGTGAGCGCGGACCTCGCTTCGATGCCGCACCTCCTGATCGCCGGCGCGACCGGCACCGGCAAGTCGGTGTGCATCAACGCGCTCCTCATGTCGATCCTCATGCGCGCCACGCCCGCCGAGGTCCGGCTCATCCTCATCGATCCCAAGCGCATCGAGCTCAACCTCTACAACGGTCTGCCGCACCTCTACGTCCCCGTCGTGACCGAGGCCAAGGAGGCCGCCTCCGCGCTCCACTGGGCGGTAGGGGAGATGGAGGGCCGTCTCAAGAAGCTCCAGCTCGCCGGCGCGCGCAACATCGGCGCCTACAACGCGCTCATCCAGGCGGGCAAGGGCCCCGAGGGGGCCGCCGAGCTGCCGTATCTCGTCATCGTCATCGACGAGCTGGCCGACCTCATGATG
>CAYYLR010000127.1:0-4371 GCA_964472485.1 uncultured Coriobacteriaceae bacterium | reverse complement strand
TCCCACTTCCTGTCGCTAGCCGATGGGTGGCGCCGGTGGCGCCGGTGGGGCCGCTGGGGGAGGCGGAGGCGGAGGTGCGGTCGGAGGCGCGGGGGGCGCCGCCGGCGGAGCGGGGGGCGCAGCGGGCGGTGACGGCGGAACGTAACCACCGGGGGCCGCGGGCGGTGACGGCGGAACGTAACCACCGGGGGCCGCGGGCGGCTGACCGCCCTTCGAGCGCTTGATCTTCTTGAACACCATGAAGTAGTAGAAGATCGCGGCGATCGAGCCGACGAACACCAGCAACAGGATCCAGATGATCTTGGAGTTGCCGCTTGAGTTCGGGAACTCATACTCCTGCCGCATGATCGCGTCGATGAGCATCCAAATCGTGAGCGCGCCAAGGAGGAGCGCGGGGATCATGATGCATGCCCAGATGCCGCAACCGAGCGCGGCGAACGCGCCGTCGTCGCCGGAGTAGTCCTGAGCGAACGCGGGAGCCGCGGTGAGGAGCGCGAGCGCGCCCGTCGTGAGCAGGGTGGAGACTTTGAATGACCGCTTCATGTCGTGTCACCCCCTCCCGGCGAGCAGCCATGGCTGACACATGAGACGAACGACGTTCCGTCGCTCGTTGCGAGTGTGACGCAAGCGACGCGCCGTTTCCAGTATTCGGCTACGCTGGGGCCATCCTTGAGAGGGGCGATGTGGATTTCGAACGGGTGACGATCGACGGGGTGACCGTGCACACGGTCCCCGAGCTCTTCGAGCGGTACGGGATCGGCGTGGCCTTCAGCGAGCGAGAGGGTGGCGTCAGCGTCGGCGCGTTCTCATCGCTCGACCTGGCGGCCCACGTCGGCGACGATCCTGTCGCCGTCGATCGCAACCGCGACGCACTGCTCACAGCGATCGGGATCGCGGCGTTGCGCGAACGCCTCACCTGCGCCGAACAGATCCATGGGATCCGTGCCATCGAGGTGACGGCGGCCGAAGCCGGCGCCGGGGGCTTCGCGACCGGCGGACCGCCGCCGCACGCTTCCTGCGACGCGCTGTGGACGCGCGAATGCGGCGTTCCGCTGATGCTTCTGTTCGCGGACTGCGTACCGATCGTCCTTGTGCGTCCGTCGGTGCCAGCGGTCGCGGTCGTGCATGCCGGGTGGCGCGGGCTGGCCGCCGGGGTCGTGGAAGAGTCGGTCGCGGCGCTGCCGATCCCCGGAGACAACGATGACCTGCTGGCGTTCATCGGTCCGCACATCGGTCCGTGCTGCTACGAGGTCGGCTGCGAGGTCGTGTCGCATTTCGATAACGCTTTTGTTACGATTGCCGCGGCCTCGACACGACTCGATCTCGGGGCCGCTGTCATGGATAGGCTCGAGCGGTCCGGAGTCCCGGAAGGGCGTCAGTGGCATCTCGGCATCTGTACCGCGCACAACACGGAGCGATTCTACTCGCACCGCGCCGAGGGCCGCACCGGGCGTCACGGCGCGCTCGCCGTCATCCTCTGACCATCGCCACCGCGCTCGCGCTCGCGGTCCTGCTCACCGGGTGCGGCGTGAGCGGCACCCGCGATGACGTGGTCGTGACCGGCTCCACGACACTTCTGCCCATCACCGAGGTCGCCGGTGAGAGGTACAGCGAGGAGCATCCGGGCGTCGCGATCCTCGTCTCGGGACTGGGCTCGTCGGCCGGTATCGAGAGCGTCGCGAACGGGTCATCGGACATCGGCACGTCCTCGCGAGAGCTCAAGGAGCCCGAGCGCGAGATCGGCCTCACCGACATCCCGGTCGCCTATGACGCGATCGCCGTGATCGTTCATCCCGACAACCCGATGCGTCAGCTCACCACGCTTCAGGTGCGATCGATCTTCGCGGGGGCGATCACCAACTGGTCCGAGGTCGGCGGTCCCGATCTGCCTATCGGCCTGGTGAACCGTGACGAGGCATCCGGCACGCGCGAGGCGTTCTCGAAGATCGTCATGGATGGCATGCGCTTCGACCGGGGCGCCGTCGTCCTTCCCGGGACGGGTCAGGTGCGGGCGGTCGTCTCCGAGGTCAGGGGGTCGATCGGGTACATCTCACTCGGCTTCGTGACCGACGACGTGCGTGCCGTTGCGATCGACGGTGTCGAGCCATCCGAAGAGGCGGTCGTCAGCGGCGCGTACCCCATACAGCGGGTGCTCCACTTCTTCACCAAAGGCGACGTGAACGAGGACGCCGCCGGCTACATCGACTTCGTGCTGTCGCCGGCGGTCCAGGACCGGATCGTGCGCGAGGCCGGCTTCATACCCATCACCGCCAAGGTCGGCTCAGATGGCTGAGGCGCCACGCCGTGACCCTGCGGGCGTCTCCCCAGCCACCACCGGCGCGTTGAAGATGATGTCACGGGCGTCGTATGTCCGTGAGGCCGCGCTCAAGAACCTCTTCCTGGTGTGCGCGATCGTCGCTGTCGCCGCGGTGGCGCTCATCTTCCTGTTCATCGGCGCGCGCGGCTGGGGCGTGGTGAACACGCCCGGGCTCGGGGCGTTCCTGGGCGGGACCGAGTGGTCGTCGACCTACAACCAGTTCGGCATCCTGCCGCTGGTGACCGGGACGCTCGTCGTCACGATCGGAGCCCTGCTGCTCGGCGCGCCGGTGGCGGTTGGCACGGCGGTGTTCCTCTCCGAGATCGCAAGCCCGCGGATGCGTGCCATCGTGCGACCGGCCGTCGAGATGCTCGCCGGCGTCCCGTCGGTCGTGTTCGGCTTCTTCGGCCTCGTCATCATCCGGCCGTTCGTGGCCGAGCTGACCGGCGGGATGGGGTTCGGCGCGCTGTCCGCGTCCATCATCCTGGCCGTGATGATCATCCCGACGATCGCGACACTGACCGAAGACGCGCTGCGATCCGTTCCACCCGGCATCCGTGAAGCGAGCTACGCGATGGGCGCCACCACCTGGCAGACGATCTACAAGGTGCTGCTTCCCGCCGCCAAGATCGGCATCATCGACGCGACGATCCTCGGCATGGGGCGCGCGATCGGCGAGACGATGGCGGTCGTCATGGTGGCGGGTAATGCGACGCAGTTCTTCACGGGCCTCGGCGAACCGATCGCCACGATCACGAGTCAGATCGTCATCGACATGAGCTACGCGTCCGGCGTCCACCGCACCGCGCTGTTCGGCCTCGCGATCATCCTGTTCTTGATCTCGATGGGCCTCGTCGCGCTCGTCCGCGCGCTCTCGCGCCTCAACGCGAGGAGGGCATGACGGTGGACAAGCGCTGGACCAACATGATCGCGGTGGGCGCGCTGTGGTTCTGTGGCATCCTCACAGTCGCCGTGCTCGGCGCGGTCATCCTCTATGTGTTCGTGCGCGGGATCGGGCAGATCACACCGGAGTTCATCTTCACGAAGCCGCACGGCGTTCACGCCGAAGGCGGGATCGGGCCGACGGTAGTCGCGACGATCTACGTCACGGGCCTGTCGATGCTGATCGTGACGCCGGTGGCGGTACTTGCGGCGGTCTACCTCGCTGAATACGCGGTGCAGGGGCGTCTCGTCGACGCGATCCGCTTCGCCGCGGACACGCTCGCCAGCGTGCCGTCCATCGTCATGGGCCTGTTCGGATTCGCGTTCTTCGTCGAGGCGCTCGGCTTTCGCTTCTCGGTCCTCTCAGGCGCCCTCGCCCTCGCGTTCCTCATGTTGCCGATCGTCATGCGTGCCACCGAGGAGGCGATTCGAGCCGTGCCGAAGTACATCCGATGGGGAAGCTACGGACTCGGGGCGAGCACGTGGCAGACCGTGAGCCGCATCGTCCTGCCGGCAGCGCTCCCGCGGATCCTCACGGGCATCATCCTGGCGATGGGGCGCGCGGTCGGCGAGACAGCGGTTGTCATCTTCACGATGGGCCAAGCCATCTTCACGCCGATCTCGCCGCTCGACCCGGGTCGCTCGATGACCGTGCATCTCTACACTCTCGCCATGGAAGGCATCAACATGGACGCGGCCTACGGGACCGCGCTGTTGCTCATGGCCATGGTCCTTGCGTTCAATCTCGGGGCTCGCCGCCTTGCGTCACGGAACAGGAGGGTTCAAGGATGATACCCGCCGCGCTGTCGGCCACGAACGAAGCACTCACGGGCAAACCGAGGTTCGCCGTGCGGGATCTCGACTTCTTCTACGGCGACTTCCATGCGCTCACCCGGATATCGATCGATATCCGCGAGAATTCGGTCACGGCCTTCATCGGCCCGTCGGGGTGCGGGAAGTCGACGTTCCTCCGGTGTCTCAACCGCATGAACGACCTCATCCCCGGGGCGCGGCTTGAGGGCTCTATCACGCTCGACGGGGCGGACATCTACGGACCCGGTGTGGACCCGGTGGACCTGCGCCGCCGCGTGGGCATGATCTTCCAGCAGCCG
>CAYYLR010000126.1:0-4493 GCA_964472485.1 uncultured Coriobacteriaceae bacterium | reverse complement strand
GGCCGGCGGGATTCGAACCCACGACCCTCTGCTCCCAAAGCAGATGCGCTACCAAACTGCGCTACGGCCCGACCTGTGCCCGAGAAAGGCCCTCCGGCCTCCGCTCGAGAGCACCGACCAGTATAGGGGCGCTCGCGGAGCCGGGCAAATCCTCCCCCGGCGGAAGGGGTCGAACGGCACGGTGCGCACGCCCGAACCCGCGAGGCCGGCCGGCCGCCGGTCACTCCTCGAGGAGCGCGTCGAGCGCGCGGAGCGCCGCGCCGCGGTGGCTGATCGCGTTCTTCTCGGAAAGCGCCAGCTCGGCCATCGTGCGACCCGGAGCCGCGTCGGGCAGGAAGAGCGGGTCGTACCCGAACCCTCCGGTCCCCCGCGGCGCGAACCCGATGGCTCCCTCGCAGGCGCCCGAAGCCACCGTCTCCGCTCCGTCCTCCGCGACCAGGGCGACCACGCTCCGGAACCGCGCGGTACGCGCGTCGGCCGCGACGCCCTCGAGGGCGCTCAGGAGCTTCTCGTTGTTGTCGGTGTCGGTCGCGCCCGCCCCCGCGTATCGCGCCGAGTACACGCCCGGATCGCCGCCGAGCGCGTCGACCTCGAGACCGGAGTCATCGGCGAGCGCCGCCATGCCGAATGCGTCGCGGTACGCGTGAGCCTTGAGGAGCGCATTCTCCGCGAACGTGCGGCCCGTCTCCTCGACCTCGAGGGCCTCCCTGCCGAGGTCCGCGGCGGTGACGAACTCCCATCCGTGCCCGCCGAGCGCCGATCGGATCTCCTCGAGCTTGCCACGGTTCGCGGTCGCGACGACGACGCGACGCGGCTCAGACGCCGCCACGGTACACCTCGATGTCGCCCTCCAGCACCTCATGCTGGATGGCGACCAGCCGTCTGGCCCCCTCGGCGGCCAGATCGAGCAGGTCATCAAGGCGGGCCCGGTCGAACGGAGCTCGCTCGCCCGTCCCCTGTACCTCGATGAACCGGCCGGCCCCGTCGCAGACGACGTTCATGTCGACCTCGGCGACGCTGTCCTCAGCGTAGTCGAGATCGAGGCACATGACGCCGTCGACCACGCCGACGGACGTCGCGGCGACGTGGTCGAGGACCGGCAGGTCGCGGATGCGTCCCGCTTCCCGCCAGGTTGCGAAGGCGTCGCTCATCGCGATGAACGCGCCGGTGATGGCGGCTGTCCGCGTGCCACCGTCGGCCTGGATCACGTCGCAGTCGATGTTCAGCGTCTGCTCGCCGCCCATGCCGGCCATGTCCACCACGGTCCTGAGCGACCGGCCGATGAGCCGCTGGATTTCGTGGGTGCGGCCCGATGGCGCACCCGAGGCGACCTCGCGGCGCGTGCGCGTGTGCGTCGACGCCGGCAGCAACGAGTACTCGGCGGTGACCCAGCCGAGCCCGCTCCCGCGGCGCCACCCGGCCACCGTGTCTGAGAACGTGGCGGCGCACAGGACCTTCGTGTCGCCGAGTTCGAACAGGCACGACCCGTGCGCGTGGCGCAGGTACCGCCGTGTGATGGTTACCGGACGCAGGTCCCGCGTCCCCCGGCCGTTGGCGCGTTGCACGGTCGGCCCCTCTCAGTCGATGTCGATGGAGGCGAGCTCCTCGGCCACGATAACACGGCCGCCGAAGGCCTCAGTGGCACGCGCGCGCGCCTCATCGCGATCGACGGTCGGCCACATGTGCGAGAGAACGAGCGTATCGGCGCCCGCCGCAACCGCGAGCTCACCGGCCTGCGCGGCCGATAGATGCGGCGCGCGCCCCTCATACGCCGGCGGCAGCGTCGTGTCGGCGATGATCGCCCGAGCGCCCGAAACCGCGCGCGTGACGCTCGGACCCGGAGCGGTGTCCGAGGTGTAGCACAATGACGACGCGCCGTCGTCGACACGCAGGGCGAACGTCGGCGCGATGTGGTCGACCTCAAACGGCGTGACCGTGAGCGAGCCGACCGTGACCGCCTCGGCCGCGCGCAACGGCCGCGCGTCGAACGCGGCCACCAGATCCTCGGCGCCGCGCGGGGTGAGCACACCGCACATGCGCTCGAAGAGGCCGTCGGGCAGGTAGAGCGCACGTGGAGGGCACGGCCCTTCGGGCGCCCAGCGCAGAGCCGCCTGGAGCGCGAAGACATCGGCGAAATGGTCGACGTGACCGTGCGTGATGAATACGGCGTCGAGGGCGACCGGGTCCATGAGGCGTGCGAGATTGGCGAGCGAGCCGTTGCCGCAGTCGAGCAGCACCGCCGTTCCGTCGTGCTCGACCAGGTAGCTCGCGCACGCATGCGCGGCGCCCGGATACGAGGCGCCCGATCCCAGGACCGTCAGTCGCACGATGGACCCCCTTCGTCTCCTGCGGCGAGCGCCGCCAGACCCCGCTCATCGAACGCGGCCTCGAGGTCGGCGAGCGGAAGGCGCTCAGCGCTCTCGATCTGCAGGCCGAGCACCCGCGAGCCGAGCCGACGGAACTCATCGGCGTCACCGGTCGTGACGAAGCGCGTCCTCCGGTCTGACCCGCCGCCCGCCAGCTGATCGCGCGCGCGAAGCGTCTCGGCGACCTCGCGCGCGGTCTCCTCGGCCGACGAGATCAGTCGCACGCCCGCCCCCATCACCTGCTGTATCGGCGCCTCGAGCAGCGGGAAGTGCGTGCAGCCGAGGACGAGCGTGTCGATGCCGTTGTGCTTGAGCGGATTGAGGTAGTCGCGCGCCATCTCGTAGAACGAGGGACGGATGAACACGCCGGTCATGTCAGCGAGCCAGTCCTCGAGCGTGCCGGGGCCCATACGCAGCCCCTGCTCCACGACGTCCACGAAGCGTGGCGCGGCCACCGAGAAGACCGTGACTCCCGTGTCGATCGCGCGGACCGCCGTGCTGTAGGCGCCGGATTCCACGGTGCCCACGGTGCCGATCACGCCGACGCGAGCGTTGCGGGTCGCGCGAACCGCGGCTCGGGCGCCCGGTTCGATCACCCCGATCACCGGGACGGGGAACATGCGTTGCGCCAGTGCGAGACCGGCGGCGCTCGCGGTGTTGCAGGCGATGACTATCAGCTTCACCGGCTGAAACGTGAGCCACGCGCCGATCTCGACGGCGAAACGACGTACCTCGTCGCGCGAGCGCGGGCCGTACGGGCAGCGGGCGGTGTCGCCGAGGTAGACGATCCCTTCGTCCGGAAGCGCCCGCATGATCTCGCCCGCGACGGTGAGCCCGCCGAGACCGGAGTCGAATATGCCGATGGGAAGCTCTCGCATGGAGCGAGTATAGCGTGACCGCCGCCCGCTACAGGCGGGCGACGAGCCGCTCGATCTCGCCCGCGATCTCGTGCACGGGAAGGACCGTCCGCGCCGCGCCGAGATCGATAGCCGCACGCGGCATGCCGAAGACGATGGATGTCGCCTCGTCCTGGCAGATCGTCGGAGCGCCGCGGTCATGGAGCATCTTGAGCCCCCGCGCGCCATCCGCGCCCATACCAGTGAGCAGCACACCCGCAGCGCGGTGGCCGTACGAGCGCGCCGCAGACTCGAAAAGCGTGTCCGCGGACGGGATGTAGAGCTGTCCGGGTTGCGGCGTGGTGAAGCGCAGCGCGGTGCCGTGGATCTCCATGTTCGACCCGGTGGCCGCCAGATACGCGACGCCCGGCTCGACGGTGGTGCCGTCCTCGGCGGGCACGACCTTGACGGTGCTGCCCGCGTCGAGCCAGGTCGCGAGGCCGGGAACGAAGCCCTCGGCGATGTGTTGCGCGATGATGATGGGCGCCGGGAACCGCTCAGGCAGCCTGCCGAGGATGCTGAGAAGCGCTGACGGTCCGCCGGTTGACGACCCGATCGCGACGAGTGAGACGGAACTCCGTGCGATGGGCTGCGGAGCGGTCTCGGGGAACCGCGTGCCCGGCGCCGGTGCCCGTCTGCCCTGCATGTGCGTGATCACGCGGACGCGTGAGAGGATCTTCACCTTGCGGATGACGTCACGGCCGATCGCGTCGAGAGCGGCCCAATCCTTCGGCTCAGGCTTCTTGATGACCTCGAGCGCACCGATCTTCAGAGCGTCGAACGCCCGGCCCATTCCCTCGGCGTCGGCGTGTACGCCATGATCCGCTCGGTCGCCTCGAGGCCGTCCATGCGGGGCATGTGGATGTCCATGGTCACGAGGTCGGGGCGGAGCCGCGCCACCGCCTCAACGGCCTCGGCCCCGTCCGTGGCGGTCCCGATGACCTCGATCGAGCCGTCGCTCATGAGGATCTGGGCGAGCATCTCGCGCGCGACGAGGGAGTCGTCGACGATGAGTACCCTGATGCGGCTGCCGTCCTGGATCACGTGAGCACCGGCCGCTATCCGATCAGACGCTCGACCGTGTCGAGCAGCGTGTCCTGATTGAAGACGGACTTGGTGATGTACGCGTCAGCGCCGGCGTCGATCCCCTCTGCCTTCTCCTCATCGCGCTCCAGCGAGGTGACGATGATGACGGGCGTCTCTTTGAGCAGGTCGTCGGACTTGATCACAC
>CAYYLR010000125.1:0-4517 GCA_964472485.1 uncultured Coriobacteriaceae bacterium | reverse complement strand
GTACTCCACCGCATCGCCGACGGTCTTGATCGACTCGGCCTCCTCGTCGGGGATCGAGATGCCGAAGGTGTCCTCCAGCGCCATGACGAGTTCGACGATATCGAGCGAGTCGGCTCCGAGATCGTCGATGAACGAGGCGTCGACGTTGACGTCGTCCTCCTCGGCGGACAGCTGCTCGACGATCACATCCTTGACCTTCGCGAAGATCTCATCGTGCTCCATGCGTACCACCTCCCCTCACGAATGCTCGTTCCCGTCTCAGGCGAACGTCATGCCGCCATCGACGGCAAGTACCTGACCGGTGATATACGCCGCGTCATCGGACGCGAGGAAGGCGACCGTCCCGGCGATGTCACGAGGTGCGCCGAAACGGCCGAGCGCGATCTGCGCGGCGGCGGCTTCACGCGCGGACTCCGGAAGCGCGTCGGTCATATCGGTCGTGATGAATCCGGGAGCGACGACGTTCGCGCGAACGCCACGAGAGGCCAGCTCCCGGGCGACCGACTTGGTCATGCCGATGAGACCGGCCTTCGCGGCGGCGTAGTTGACCTGCCCGGCGTTGCCGGTGATCCCGACCACTGACGCGATGTTGACGATCGAGCCTGCTCGCGCCTTCATCATGAGCTTGGCGGCGGCACGAGTGGTGAAGAACGGGCCGCTGAGGTTCGTCTGGATGACCGACTGCCAGTCCTCATCGGACATCCGGACGAGGAGTCCGTCACGGGTGATTCCGGCGTTGTTGACGAGGATGTCGAGGCGTCCGAATGTATCAGCGGCTCGCGCGATGAGACTCGCGGCCCCTGCCGGATCCGACACGTCAGCCTGCATCGCGAGGGCGTGACCGCCAGCGGCTTCGATCGAGCTGACGACCGCTTCGGCGGCGTCACGGCTCCCCGCGTAGTTGACGGCGACCGACGCACCCTCGGCGGCGAGGCGCCGGGCGATGGCTGCGCCGATGCCACGTGAGGCTCCCGTGACGACGGCGGCGCGGCCGTCGAGGCGTCCACTGAGTGCGGTCATGAGAGGACCTCCAGGACCGTGTCGAGACCGTTCGCGTCGCAGGATACCGCGTCGAGCCCCTCGATGCGTCGTGTGAGGCCGGTCAGGACCGCACCGGGACCCGACTCGACGAGGATCTGCACGTCGAGCCGCCGAAGCGCGGCCATCGTCTCGGTCCATCGCACAGGAGCGGTGATCTGCGCGGCGAGCCGGGCGCGTATCGTCTCGGCGTCAGTCGCCGGGGCCGGGTCGGCGTTCGGGATGACCGGCAGATCGGCGTCGCGGAAGTCCGCATCCGCGAGCACGAGGCGAAACTTCTCGGCGGCGGGCTCCATGAGCGGCGAGTGGAATGGGCCCGACACGTCGAGAGGAACGACCTTGCGAGCGCCGGCCTCCGACAGCGCGCGGATCGCGCCCTCGATGCCGGCGTGCGTACCCGACAGGACTACCTGACCCGGCGCGTTGTCGTTGGCGACCCACACGCCGCCGATCCCAGCCACCACGTCGTCAACGGATGCGGATTCCATTCCCAGAACCGCGGCCATGCCGCCAGGCGTCTCAGCTGCGCAGCGGGCCATGGCCTCAGCGCGGCGGCATACGAGCTCCAGGCCCGCCTGGGGTGTGAAGACACCGGCGATCGCGAGGGCGGCCAGCTCGCCGAGGCTGTGGCCCGCCACCGCCCGGGGCGTCACACCGGCCTCGAGCAGCGAGGTGGCCCACGCGACATCGGAGAGATACAGGAGCGGCTGAGCGGCTCTTGTGTCGGCGAGCTCGGCGGCAGTGCCCTCGGACGCGATACGCCGGAGCTCGAGGCCCGTCAGCGCCTCGGCGGCATCGAGAAGCCGGCTCACGGCCGGATCCGTTCCGAAGGCGTCGAGCATCCCCGCCCGCTGCGAACCTTGGCCCGGGAAGACGAACGCTACGCCGCGGCCGCCCGCGGTCACCGGCCGCCACCGAGCCGAGCGAGAACCGCGTCGGCCTCCGTGACAAGCTCGGCGATGATGTCCGCGGCGGGCTTGACGGAGTCGATCATCGCCGCGCACTGGCCAGCCATGATCGAGCCCATGTCGAGATCGCCCTCGCGCATCGCGAGTGCGAGCTTACCCGCCCCAAGCGTTTCGAGGTCCTGCGGCCGGTTGTCACGATCGAGTTCCTCGAGCATCCGGGAGAGGCGGTTCTTCATCACGCGAACAGGATGACCGGTCGAGTGGCCTGTGACGATCGTGTCGCGATCGCGTGACTTGACGATGCGCTCCTTGACAGAGGGGTGGATCGTGCACTCGGTGGCGCACATGAAGCGCGTGCCGAGCTGGACAGCCTCCGCCCCGAGGGCGAACGCGGCGGCGATCCCGCGTCCGTCCGCGATGCCGCCCGCCGCGATCACGGGGACATCCACCGCATCCACGAGCTGCGGCACGAGGACCATCGTTGACAGCTCACCGATATGCCCGCCGGCTTCGGAGCCCTCGCCGATGATGGCGTCGGCGCCGATCGATTCGAGCCGCCGCGCCAGCGCCACCGAGGGGGCGATCGGAACGACCTTGATCCCCCGCTCCTTGAACGCGGTCATGTACTTGCCGGGGTTGCCAGCGCCGGTGGTGACCACGGGGACGCGCTCCTCGAGCACCATGTCGACCAGCTCGTCGATATGAGGCGTGAGGAGCATGAGGTTCACGCCGAACGGGCGATCGGTCGCCGCGCGCGCGTTGCGCACTTCGGTCCGGAGGATGTCGGTCGGCATGTGACCGGCGCCGATGATCCCGAGACCACCCGCGTTGCTCACGGCCGCGGCCAGCTCCGCGGTCGCCGTCCAGGCCATGCCGCCCTGGAGGATCGGGTGTTCGATGCCCAGGAGGGCCGGCACGCGCGTGGAGACTCTCATCGTGG
Source organism: uncultured Coriobacteriaceae bacterium (assembly GCA_964472485.1). Lineage (GTDB taxonomy): Bacteria > Actinomycetota > Coriobacteriia > Anaerosomatales > Anaerosomataceae > CAYYLR01. Next base: position 1,631 of record CAYYLR010000125.1, on the reverse strand, counting down.
TGCCCCTTTGGTCCAGCGGACGATGGCGGCGCCCCAGGTCAGACCGGCGCCGAAACCGACAAGCGCAAGCGTGTCGCCCGGGCGCAGACAGCCGCCAGTATACAGGTCGTTCAGGGCGAGCGGTATCGAAGCCGCCGACGTGTTGCCGGTCGTCGCGATGGAGGAGACGACACGTCCGTGATCGAGGCCGAGACGTTCGGCAACGGTATCGATGATCCGTTGATTAGCCTGATGCGGGATGAGCCAGTCGAGGTCAGCGACGGAAAGACCGCTCGCCTCAAGCGCCCGCGCCGTGGTCTCAGGTATCGCGCGCACGGCGAACTTGAAGACCTCGCTCCCCGACATCCTCAGGAAGTGCTCACCCGCGGCAAGACGCTCGGGCGTGGCTGGAGCGGCTGAGCCGCCGGCCGGGACGATGAGAACCTCGGCACCCGAACCGTCCGCGCCGAGGTCGATCCCCAGGACGCCAGGTTCATCGGCGGAGCGCAGGACGACCGCGCCCGCGCCGTCGCCGAACAACACGCACGTCCGACGATCGCTGAAGTCGACGTGGCGCGTGAGGGCGTCCGCGCCGACGACGAGGGCGGTACGCGCGCGTCCGCTCTCGATCGCGGATGTAGCGGCGTGAAGGGCGAACACGAAGCTCGTGCATGCGGCCATGGCGTCATAGGCGGGGCACGCCGCGCCGATCTTCGTCTGCACGAGAACGGCTGTGGACGGGAAGATGTGGTCGGGGCTCGAGGTGCCGACGACGATGAGGTCCAGGTCGCCGGCTGTCAGTCCCGCATCGGCAAGCGCCGCCTGAGCCGCTTTGACACCAAGGTCCGATGTCGCCTCATCAGGCGCCGCGATCCTGCGCTCGCTGATGCCGGTACGGGTGACGATCCACTCGTCGGTCGTGTCGACCATCAGCTCTAGGTCCGCGTTGGTCAGCAGACGCTCGGGCAGGTACGCCCCTACCCCGGCGATTGTAGCGTGCCTCATGTCGATCGGTGACCCCTTACTGAGCGGCCTGACCGGCTACTGGTTGCGGAACGTCGGTGTAGTGTACACGGAGCGCGCCGATGGAGGAACCAGCCGCTCCCGCGTCGCACCGCTCAGCCGGCGCTGACCTGTGTGAGGGCCTTCGCGATCGTATCGGTGAGCTGACCGCGCGCCGCTCGCGCGCTCACGCCGATGCCGTTTGCAATCGCCCGGGCCGACGCGCTACCGTGGCCGATCACGCACACGCCATCCACACCGAGGAGCGGCGCGCCCCCGTACGTGTCCGGATCGATCCGGGCACGTAGCGCGCGGATCGACGGGGCTACGACGGCGGCGGCCATGCGGTTCATGAAGCCGGAGGTGAGCGCGCCCCTGATCTCGCCGAAGAGCGTCGCCGCGAGACCCTCGAGTACCTTGAGCGCGACGTTGCCCGTGAACCCGTCGGTCACCACGACGTCGGTCGTACCGCGCGGGATGTCCCGCCCCTCGACGTTGCCGAGAAACGACGGCACCTTCGCCACGAAGAGCGCGTGCGCCTCCTGGCTCCCCGAAGCGGCCCATCTTGTCGCCGGGGCGCGGCAGGAAGTAGAGAAAGTTCTCTGTGGAGAAGAACTTGTTCAGCGATTGAAAATCGCGCCGCTCAACCA
>CAYYLR010000124.1:0-4521 GCA_964472485.1 uncultured Coriobacteriaceae bacterium | reverse complement strand
CTTGAGGTAGTAGTACTCGAGTTCGGGACCTACGTACATCGTGAAGCCCATCGCGGCCGCACGCTCCAGGTTCCGCTTGAGCACGTAGCGAGGGTCGGCGTCGTACGGCGTGCCGTCCGGCCGGACGATGTCGCAGAACATGGTCGCGACGAGCACGCCCTTCTGCCGCCAGGGCAGGATCTGCAGCGTCGTCGGGTCGGGCAGGGCTATCATGTCCGACTCCTGGATGCGCGCGAACCCCTGGATCGAACTGCCATCGAAGCCCATGCCCTCGGTCATGGCGAGCTCGAGTTCCTCGACATCGATCGTGAAGCTCTTCAGGAAACCGAGGACGTCCGTGAACCACAGGTGGATGAACTCGATCTTCTGGTCCTTGATCGTCTTGATCACGTCGTTCCTGAGCTGCTGGGGCATTGTTCCTCCTCGACGCGCACAAACCGAACAGAGGCATCGTCTCGCAATCCGAACACACTACGATACACTAGCGGGAATTCCAACGCGCTTAGGCGCAATCCCGAAGGGGGACTACCGTGTCAGAGTACGCTCAGGAGTTCATGGATGCCGTGCGGGCCAAGAACCCCGCAGAGCCGGAGTTCCTGCAGGCGGTCGCCGAGGTCGCCGAATCGTGCGGCGTGGTATTGGAGCGTCACCCCGAGTTCCGCAGGGCCAAGATGCTTGAGCGCATGACCGAGCCCGAGCGCGTGATCATCTTCCGGGTGCCGTGGCATGACGACGCCGGAGAGGTCCATGTGAATCGCGGCTTCCGCATCGAGATGAACAGCGCCATCGGCCCGTACAAGGGAGGGCTGCGGTTCCACCCCTCGGTGAACCTCGGGATACTCAAGTTCCTCGCATTCGAGCAGGTGTACAAGAACGCACTGACGACGCTGCCGATGGGTGGCGGCAAGGGCGGCAGCGACTTCGACCCCAAGGGCAAGAGCGATGCCGAGGTCATGCGATTCTGTCAGAGCTTCATGACCGAGCTCGCACGGCACATCGGACCGGACACCGACGTGCCGGCCGGTGACATCGGTGTCGGCGGTCGCGAGATCGGCTTCCTCTTCGGCCAGTACAAGCGGCTGCGCAACGAGTTCACCGGCGTGCTGACCGGCAAGGGACTCGGCTGGGGCGGCTCGCTCATCCGCCCCGAGGCCACCGGCTACGGGTGCGTCTACTTCGCCGCCGAGATGCTCGCCACACGCGCTGACGACTTCAACGGCAAGACGTGCCTCGTCTCGGGCAGCGGGAACGTGGCGCAGTACACGATCGAGAAGCTTCTCGACCTCGGTGGAACGCCGGTCACGGCCTCGGACTCGGGCGGTTTCGTCCATGACGAGGCCGGTATCGACCGTGAGAAGCTCGCATTCATCATCGAGCTCAAGAACGTGCGCCGCGGGCGCATCTCCGAGTACGTCGAGCGGTATCCCCACGCGACGTACGTCCCTGTCGATCCGTCGCTCGACCACAATCCGCTGTGGGCGATACCGGCTGACTGCGCGTTCCCGTCGGCCACGCAGAACGAGATCAACGGCGTCGACGCGAGGAACCTGCTCTCCGGCGGTGTCGGGCTGATCGCCGAAGGCGCCAACATGCCGTCGAGCCCCGATGCCGTCCACGCCTTCGTCGAGGCGGGCATCCTGTACGCGCCGGGCAAGGCGAGCAACGCCGGAGGCGTGGCCACCTCGGGTCTTGAGATGAGCCAGAACAGCATGCGCCTGAGCTGGTCACGCGAGGAGGTCGATGGACGACTCCGGACGATCATGCGCGACATCCACACATCGTGCGTCACGGCTGCTGATGCGTACGGCACTCCGGGCAACTATGTGAACGGCGCGAACATCGCCGGGTTCCTCAAGGTGGCGCGCGCGATGATGGACCAGGGCCTCGTCTAGGATCTTCAGGCGGGCCGTCGAGGGTGTAGACTGACATCTCGGCGCACGCAGCGCCGCTCCCGGGTCTTCCGGGGGCGGCGCTGACACGTTTGCAGGAGCTGAACACACGATGACCCGCGACCGGCACGAAGGGTATCCAGAGCCGCAGGCGCCCCTGCCGCTCGATACGCCGACGTTCGAGGCGGACGTCTCGAGCCCGCCGCGGCGCATGCTGCGCGGACTGAGAACGTTCGAGTCCTTCAAACACCGTGACTACAGCTACTTCTTCGTGGGCGCGCTGCTCTCGAACATCGGCACGTGGACGCAGACCGTCGCGCTCGGCTGGCTGATCTACGCGCTCACGAGCTCGTCGTCCTCGCTCGGCATCGTGAACTTCCTCTCCGGCATCCCGATCATCTTCATCACGGTGCTCGCCGGTTCGCTCGTCGACCACGCGGACCGCCGCCGGCTGCTCATCTGGTCGCAGGTCATCATGATGGGTCAGGCCGTGGCCTTCGCGTACTTGAATCAGACCGGTCACATCACCGTCGGCTGGATCTACGGGCTTACGCTCGCCGGCGGTGTCGTCTCCGCGTTCATGTTCCCCGCGTGGCAGGCGATGGTGCCCGATCTGGTGCCACGCTCATCCCTGCTGAACGCGATAGCCCTGTCTTCCGCGCAGTTCAATGCCGCCCGGCTCGTCGGCCCGATGGTCACCGCGGGCATCATGGCGGCGTTCGCGGCGGATGAGCAGCTCGGCATCACGATGATCTTCACGTTCAACGCCATGAGCTTCATCTTCGTGATCTGGGCCCTGGTCGTCATCCGTCCGAACCAGGAGCGCGCGTCGCGCGGCAGGGAGACGGCCACCCAGGCGCTCGTCGCGGGTCTCTCGTACGCCCGCTCCAACCGCCACATAGCGATGCATCTTGTGACGGCGTCGATGCTGATGGTGTTCGGCATGGCGTTCATGACCCTGCTGCCCGCCATCGCGGTGGACACGCTCCGCCTTGGAAGCACCGGCTACTCCTCCCTCATGGTCTACAACGGGCTCGGGGCGCTCGCCGGAGCGCTCACCATCGCTTCCCTGCCGAAGGCGGTCCGGCGTGAGCGCATCATCCGCGAGAGCCTGATTGTGATGGCGGTCGGCTCGATCGCCCTCGGCATGTCAGGCTCCTACGCGCTCTCGTCCGTCCTGCTCGTGCTCATCGGCGTCGCGTTCCTCGCGTGCGTGTCGAGCATCAACACGAACCTGCAGGCGGCGGCGCCGAACCACCTCAGGGGACGGGTCATGGCGCTGTTCGTCGTCGCCTTCATGGGCATGATGCCCTTCGGCTCGCTCGCGTTCGGCGCGCTTGGCGACGTGATCGGCCCGGGCGCCGCGGTGGTCGCTGGCGGCGTCGTGCTGCTCGGGTGGGCCGTTTACCTGCAACTGCGCCCCGCGCTACTGTGCCAGGGGGACACAAACGGCTGCTAGCGACACGTGAGTGCATTCACTTGTAACTCTTGTTACTATCGCTTGCGTATGCATCTCTCCGGCGAAAGGAGTTGCAGTGGCAAGCTTCAAGGGTAAGGTGGCGCTCATCACCGGTGCGGGGTCGGGTATCGGTCGCAAGGCGGCGCTCGGCTTCGCGCGCGGCGGAGCACGGGTGGTCGTATCCGATGTCGACGACGCGGCAGGCGCCGAGACGGTCTCACTGATCGAGCAGACCGCCGGAACCGCGATGTTCGTTCATGCCGACGTCGCCGACCCAGCGGAGGTCGAGGCCGCTGTCGCGGCGGCGGTCGACGCATACGGCGGACTCAACATCGTCGTCAACAACGCGGGGATCGGCGGAGAGGCCAACCTCACGGGCGATTACTCGATCGAGGCCTGGCAGAAGGTCATCGACATCAACCTGAACGGTGTCTTCTACGGCATGCGGTTCGGCATCCCCGCGATCCTGGCGTCTGGCGGCGGCTCGATCGTGAACATCTCCAGCATCCTCGGGCTGGTCGGCTGGGGCTCGGCACCCGCATACGTGGCGGCCAAGCACGCCGTCTCAGGTCTCACGAAGGCCGCGGCGGTCGAGTACGCGCAGCAGGGCATCCGCGTGAACTCGGTCCATCCCGGCTTCATCGCTACGCCACTGCTGGAGAAGGCAGGAATCACCGAGGACAGCGACGCCCACGCGTTCATCGCGGGGAAGCATGCCGTCAACCGGCTCGGAACGGCCGACGAGGTCGCCAATCTCATCGTGTGGCTCGCCTCCGACGACGCTTCGTTCGTGACGGGATCCCAGGTCGCCGTCGACGGCGGTTACACCTGCCAGTGACCCGAAGGCTCCGGACGAATCCCGCATCATCGACGGATGCGCGTGGAGCCACGGTTTCCGCCGAGATTTGGCACGTGTGTTGCAGTACTGCATTCAGAGCAGAGCGACCCGCAATCCCTCCCCCCTCGGACGCGGGGAATCGCCGCTCTAACGAGACGAGGCGCGCCCCCCACGCGCCTCGTTCACCTTTCCGGGGACTGCGGCGTCAGGTCGGATCGCGGCCATCCACGCCCCTGCTCGATCCGATGCCGCCGCCCTGATGACCCTAGCCGAACCGCCCGGTGATGTACGACTCGGTTCTGCTGTCGTCGGGGTTGGTGAACATCTTCCTCGTC
>CAYYLR010000123.1:0-4548 GCA_964472485.1 uncultured Coriobacteriaceae bacterium | reverse complement strand
CCGGACCGCTTGTGTCGGTGGGCTGGCGGCTGTTCGTCGATCCGTGGGGAACGCTCGCGGCGTCCCTCGCCTCCGGCGCGCAGGGCGGGTGGTCCTCGTTCTTCACCGGGGGGACGCTCGTGGTGTGCCTGGCCTGGGCGGTCGCGGGCCTCGTCTGCTCGCTCGCGGCACGCCGAGCGACGCGCGGCGCGGCCGCCGCGGGCGCCGTACTGGGAGGTTCGATCCTCGCGCTGGGCTACGTCGGCTGGTCGGCGGTCAGCGGTGCCGCGGTTGCGCCGTCGGCCCTGGCCCCCGACATCATGGCGGCGGCGGCGCTGCTCATCGCGGTCATCGCGCTCGGGGCTCCGGCGCGGCCGGAGGAGGAATGAGCGGAGGGCCGCTGCGCGCACGGCCCTCCCAAAGCGCCCCTTCAGCTGAGAGTCGTCAGTTCGGGCAGTCGACCACCGTCACGTCGGCTGTCGCCTGCGCCTGCTGCGGATAGGTCCCTCCTGTGGAGACACCGTGACTGTCCACGATCGCGACCGACGTCCCGCTGTTGTTGTAGCGGTCGAGCAGGCCGGCCAATCTGAGGATCGCACCGCGGTCCTCGGTCTTGAGCGCCGCGCGGGCGGCGCTGATGATGTCGATCCCCGTCACCGTATCGATCGGGACAGACGCGCCGTTGTCGAGCGCCGAACTGAAGATCGCGCCCACGAGCTGCTGCCCGGCCTGGATCCTCGCCTGACACAGCGGAGAACGAGGTGTCCCGTCGCTGTTCCACGGGATGGACGCCCAGAGCACACCCTGCACCTCCGCGATCGAGCCCAGTCTGACGAAGCCGAGATCCATGGTCCCTCCGAGGTGCTTGACGAACACGTGCTCCGAGTAGGGCAGACGCGTCTGCCAGTACCCGATGGTGCGGGTCGCTCCCGCCTCGGGAGACTCGATCTTCGCCGTCGCGTCGTCGCTCACCGGGCCGACCGTACCGCCGGACGGATCCTTGGCCTTCACTGTCGCCACGTTCACGGTGTCGCGCTTGACGCACGAGCTGTAGTCATAGGTCTTCGCCGCGCCGGGAGAAAGCGCGCTCAGGCTGAACGTCATCCCGTTCGTGTCGGTGATGACGATGCGCGTGAGCGTCGTCTCCCCGGTGTTGGTGACGGTGATGCGCCACCGGGCGGTGGTGCCCGCCTTGCCGTACTCCACGACATCGGAGTGCGTGCCGTCACCGTTGAAGTCGATGGACTTCTTGATCGCGATCGATGAGACGAGCGGCTTCAGACGCGCCGCCGCGTCGTCGCTCACCGGGCCGACCGTCGCGCCCCTCGGATCCTTCCCCGTGACGGTCGCGATGTTCACGACGTCCGCCTTCACGCAGGTGGTGTACGTGAACTCCCGGAATCCGCCGGGCGTAAGCGAACTGACGTTGAACGTCTTGCCGTTCGAGTCCTTCACCACGATATCGGTGAGCGTGACCTCGCCGGTGTTGGTCACGACGATGCGCCACTTCGCGTTCGTGCCGTACGTGCCGTACTCCGCGTCATCGGAGTACGTACCGTCATCATCGAAGTCGACGTACTTCTTGATCGCGATGGCGGCGATTCCCGGTGTCACGGTCACCGTCTCGGTGTCCCGCGCCATGGCGGTCGTGCCGTCATCGTCGGCCACGGTGACCTCGGCGGTGTTGGGGTAGACGCCGGCGCCGGTGTGGGTGAGCGGGTAGCTCGCCGAGACCACGCCACCCACGGCCACGGTCCGGCCGATGAGCGCGGCCACCGCGGCCGGGTAGGGCGCGGTCAGGTTCGTGTCGGAAAGCGCGGTGATCGTGAAGGGCTCAGCGCCGGTGTTGCGGACGGTGAGCGTGAAGGTGAACACGCCGCCCGGCTCGCGCATCGAGGCGATGTCGACGGTCTTGTCGAGCGTGACCACCGGCGGCGTGTCGGTGACCGTCACGGTGGCCTTGGCCGTCGCCGTGACGGTGTTGCCGTCGTCGTCAGTGGCCGCAGCCGTCACGACGTTGTGGTAGCTGCCGACCTGCGTGTACGTCCACACGCCGGTCATCGGCGCCGAGGAGGCGCCCGGCGCGATCGTGACGGCCGCAGGCAGCGCGATCGGTCCGATGACGTCGTCGGTCACGCTGGTGAGCGTCACGGGCTCGTGGCTGTCGTTGGTGACCACATACGTGTACGTGAACACGCCGCCCGGCTCCGGCCGCGTCGCCGGACTCGGCGTCTTGGTCACGCTGATCAGCGGCTTGACGTCAGTGACGGTCACGGTGGCCGTATCGCGATCGCTCGCTGTGGTCCCCTCATCATCGGCCACGGTGACCTCGGCGGTGTTGGGGTAGACGCCGGCGTCGGTGTGGGTGAGCGGGTAGCTCGCCGAGACCACGCCGCCCACGGCCACGGTCCGGCCGATGAGCGCGGCCACCGCGGCCGGGTAGGGCGCGGTCAGGTTCGTGTCGGAAAGCGCGGTGATCGTGAAGGGCTCAGCGCCGGTGTTGCGGACGGTGAGCGTGAAGGTGAACACGCCGCCCGGCTCGCGCATCGAGGCGATGTCGACGGTCTTGTCGAGCGTGACCACCGGCGGCGTGTCGGTGACCGTCACGGTGGCCTTGGCCGTCGCCGTGACGGTGTTGCCGTCGTCGTCAGTGGCCGCAGCCGTCACGACGTTGTGGTAGCTGCCGACCTGCGTGTACGTCCACACGCCGGTCATCGGCGCCGAGGAGGCGCCCGGCGCGATCGTGACGGCCGCAGGCAGCGCGATCGGTCCGATGACGTCGTCGGTCACGCTGGTGAGCGTCACGGGCTCGTGGCTGTCGTTGGTGACCACATACGTGTACGTGAACACGCCGCCCGGCTCCGGCCGCGTCGCCGGACTCGGCGTCTTGGTCACGCTGATCAGCGGCTTGACGTCAGTGACGGTCACGGTGGCCGTGGCCTGCGCCGTCGTCGAGTTGCCGTCGTCGTCGACCGCAGTCGCGATCACGGTGTTGTCGTAGCTGCCGACCGCCGAGTACGACCACCTCCCGACCATCGGTGCCGAGGAGGCTCCGGGGGCGAGCGTGACGGTCGTCGGCAACTCGATCGTGCCGATGACGTCGTCCACGACGCTCGTGAGCGTGACCGGTTCCGCGCTATGGTTGGTGACGATGTAGGTATACGTGAATGTTCCGCCGGGCTGCTCGAGAGCGGCCGGGCTCGGCGTCTTGGTGACGCTGATGATCGGCTTGAGGTCGGCGAAGGCGACCGTGGCGTCGTCGCTCGAGCTCGCGGGGTTGCCCTCGTCGTCGCGGACCGACGCCGTGAACACGTTCCGGTGCGCCGGATCGCCCGCACCTCCGGCGACGAAGCGGGTGATCGAGAATCCGGCCGAGCCGCCGGCCGGGATGATCGCCCCGACACGCGCGTCATCGTCGCCGAGCAACCCGTCGAAGACCGAGTCGGAAAGCGACGTGATCATGACCGGCTCGCCGCTGTCGTTGTGGAGCGTGAAGGTGAAGGTGACGTCGGCGCCCGGCTCGGGCACCACGTCGGGTTCGGCGGTCTTGGTGACGCGCAGCGACGGGACCACGTCGACCGACGCTGGGTCGGTCACCGGTCCGACCGGGTTGCCGAGGGTGTCGACACCGACCGCGGTGCCGATGGTCGTCATGTCGGCAGTCACGCCGTACGGCGACGTGCGCGTCGCACTCTGCCGCGGAGCGAGCGAGCCGACCTCGAAGCGCTCTCCGTTGCTGCCGGTGATAACGACACCCGTCAGCGGCGAGTCGCCGGTGTTGGTCACCACGAAGCGCCAGTGCGCCAGACCCGCTTCATCGGTCTCGTGGTCGTTGAACACCTCGTCCCCGTCGAAATCGACCGTGGTGACGATGCTGATGTCCGGGTTGATGACGCGCACCGAGGCGATGTCCGTGTCGCTCACGGTACCCCGCTCCCCGCCCAGCGCGTCCACGCCGATCGCGGTCACGATGTTGTCGAAGTCGACCGCCTCGTCGGTCTCGAAGTAGAACTCCTTCGGCGCGGCGCCCCGATTGAGCGCGAACGGCTCCCCGAAGTCGTGATCGCTCGCGTCCGCAAGCTCGACGGTGAGCGGGCAGTTGCCCGTGTTGGCGACCACGACCTTCCACGCGGCCCGACCCGGATAGTGGGTCTCAACCGGCGAATACGTGCCGTCATCGTCGAAGTCGACGAGGATCGAGACATCGATGGCGGGCTTGAGCACGGTCGACGTCTTGCCGAACCGACCGAAGATATCGTCGTCAGGCTTGCCGACGATATGACCCTCGACCGTCAGGATACTCTGGATGCGGTCCCCGGAGGCCGCGCTCGACGTGATCGGTTCTTCACCGGTCACGACGTACGTCGGCAGGTGACTCGCGACCTCACCAGTGGTCCACTCGCGCGTCTCCTCGAGCGTCACCTCGCGGTGGTCAGGGAAGCGGAACCGCACGCCCATGCGCGCGCTCTCGCTGTTCGTGTTCGTGACCGTCTCCTTGTAGGCGATCGTGTCGCCGACATGGAACATGTTCACACCGATCACGTCGTTGGAGCCGCGTACGGCCGCGCC
>CAYYLR010000122.1:0-4642 GCA_964472485.1 uncultured Coriobacteriaceae bacterium | reverse complement strand
GTACCGGGATGCCGCGCGCCTCGGCCCACTCCATCTCCTGCTCGCGCGTCTTGAGCTCCCACTCACGCACCGGCGCGACGATCTCCAGGTCGGGGTCGAGCGCGGCGATGCCCACCTCGAACCGGACCTGGTCGTTGCCCTTCCCGGTGCATCCGTGACCGATGTAGCGCGCGCCGTGCGCGTGAGCCTCCTGCACGAGATGCTTCACGATGATCGGGCGGCTCATGGCCGAGACGAGCGGGTACTTGTTCTCGTAGAGCGCGTTGGCCTTGAGCGCGCGGCTCAGGAATTCCTCGACGTACTCCTCGCGGACGTCTTTCACGATCGACTCGACCGCGCCGATGGAGAGCGCCTTGGTCCGAACGAACTCGAGATCCTGCCGCTCTTGCCCGACGTCGATCGCCAGCGCGATGACGTCGAGGCCCTTGTGCTCCATGATCCAGCGAATGGCGACCGACGTGTCCAGGCCACCCGAGTACGCCAGAACGCATTTCTCCCGTACCACCGATCACCCTCCTGTCCGAAGCCGGCGCTACCCGCGTGCCGGCGGCGTTGTCCATACCGAGGCGCGCGCCGGCGTCATCGTCGGCCGCGGAACTTCTCGATCCCCTCACAGACCGTCCGCGCGTCATCGTCGCTTCCGGTGACCACGAGGATCGTGTCGTCGCCGGCGATGCTCCCGAGGATGCCCTGGAGGCCGGCCGCGTCGAGCGCCGCCGCGACTCCCTGACCGCCTCCGGCGGTCGTCTTGACGAGAACGAGCTGCTGGGAGCAGATGACCTGCTCGACGAGTTCGGAGACCATGCGCTGCAGGTGGACGTCTTCGGCGAGCACGTACACGCCTTCGGCCATCTTGCGCAGCCCCATGTCGGCGATGTCGCGGGACGCGGTCGCCTGCGTGCAGACGAACCCCGCCTCCCGCAGACGGTCGACGAGCTCCCGCTGCGTGCGGATCCGCTCGCGTCGCACGATCGTCCGGATGGCCTCCTGGCGCGCGGTGCGCTTCCTCATCGGTACCCTCCCCTTTGTCACAGAACGAGCGACATCCACGCGCGTTGGGCGTGGAGCCGGTTTTCGGCCTCATCGAAGACGACGGATCGATCGGAGTCGATGACCGCGTCGGTGACTTCCTCCCCGCGATGCGCCGGCAGACAGTGCATGAAGATCGCGTCCGCGTCGGCCGTGTCCATCAGCGCGTCATCGACGGTGTAACCGGCGAAGTCGATGAGGCGTCGGGCATGTTCCTCCTCCTGCCCCATCGACGCCCACGTATCGGTGACGACGACATCGGCGCCGGCGACGGCCTCGGACGGGTCGTGGCCGAGCGAGAATCGCGCTCCGGTTCCATACCGCGCCGCAAGGTCCCGCGCCTGCGCGACCGCAACGGCGGACGCTTCGTAGCCGGCCGGCGAGGCGACGGCGACGTCCATGCCCGTCAGCGCGCCGGCGAGAAGGTACGTGTGCGCCATGTTGTTGCCGTCGCCGACGTAGGCGAGCCGCAGCCCCGCGAGGGCGCCCTTGTGCTGCCGTATCGTCAACAGGTCGGCGAGGCCCTGGCACGGGTGGTAGTCGTCGGTGAGCGCGTTGATCACCGGCACGGAGGCGTGTTCGGCGACCTCCTCGATGTGGCTGTGGTCGAAGGTGCGCAGGACGATGAGATCGACGTACCGCTCCAGAACCTTGATCGTGTCGTGCACGGTCTCATGACGCGAGAAGGCGTCGTACGGTCCCATCACGATCGGATGGATGCCGAGCTGCACGCAGCCGACCTCGAAGCTCACGCGCGTCCGGAGCGAGGGTTTCATGAAGATGAGCGCCGCTTGCGCGCCGGAGTGCATCGCCCAGGCGTCAGGCGGGGACTCGGCGACATCGAGCACGGCCGAGATCTCGTCGGGCGTCAGCTCGGCGAGCGTGAGCAGGTCTCTCCCCTTGAAGTCATGCATCAGGCGGCTCCCAGGACGTCATCCAGTGCATGAATGAGTATATCCGTTTCGGCGGTACTGCATACAAGCGGCGGCAGGAAGCGCAGCGTCGTGTCGCCGATCGCGTTGATGACGACACCCGCCTCAAGACAGCGCGCCGCGACATGCTGGGCGATCGGCTCGGCGAGCCCGATGGCGGCCATAAGTCCGCGTCCGCGCACCTCGCAGACGGCGTCCCGCTTCACCTCGAGCGCGCGCAGACCGCCGGCGAGCGCCGCGCCGGTCCGCGCCGCGTTCACGCCGAGCTCTGCGGCCTCGAGGACGTCGAGCGTCGCGAGCGCCGCCGCCGCGATGACCGGGCCGCCACCGAAGGTCGACCCGTGGTCGCCGGGATGGAACGCGTCCGCCGCGCTGCCGGAGGCCATCACGGCGCCGGCAGGCAGCCCGTTGGCGAGACCCTTCGCGAGCGTCATGACGTCCGGGCGAACGCCGTAGCCTTGCCACGCGAACGGCGTTCCGGTGCGGAAACAACCGCACTGAACCTCGTCGAAGATCAGCAGGACGTCCCGTTCGTCGCACAGGCGCCGCGCGCCGGCGAGGTACGCCTCGTCGGCCGGGTACACGCCGCCCTCGCCCTGTACGGGCTCGAGAAGCACCGCGCATGTGCGCTCGTCGATAGCGCCCGTGAGCGCATCGAGGTCGTTGAACGGGACGTGGGTGAATCCCGGGAGCAGCGGGGCGAACGCCTCCTGCTTGGACGCCTGTCCGGTCGCGGACAGCGCCGCATACGTGCGCCCGTGGAAGCTGCGCTCCGCGGTGACGACGCCGAAGCACGCGTCGCCCCGCCGCGCCTTGCCCCACCGCCGCGCCAACTTGATCGCGCCCTCGACGGCTTCCGTTCCGGAGTTGCAGAAGAACGACTTCCAGCCGCCGCCGGCGAGGTCCGAGAGCCGCTCGGCGAGCGTGGCCCGATGCTCGACGTGGTAGAGGTTCGAGACGTGGACCAGCCGCGCCATCTGTGCGTGCACCGCCTCGGTCACCGCCGGATGCGCGTGACCGAGGTTGACGACACCGACGCCGGCGAGGAAGTCGAGGTACTCGCGACCGTCGTCGTCGTAGAGCCGCATCCCTTCGCCGCGGACGAACACGACCGGCTTGCGTGCGTACGTCGGCAGGTGATAGGCGGCGTCGAGCGCCACGATCCGGTCGTAGAGCGCACCCACTAGAGGGTCACCCCATCCTCGCACGCGGCGTAGACGGCGTCATCGGACAGACCGAGCGTGGCCGGTTCGCGGGTGATCATCGTGCCGACCCCCTCGTTCGTGTACACCTCGAGGAGCAGCGCGTGCGGGATCGTGCCGTTCAGGATGTGGGCACGCTCGACGCCGGCGCGCAGCGCGTGCACGCAGGCTCCGACCTTCGGGATCATCCCGGCGTTGAGCGCTCCTTCCTCAAGCATGCGCTCGGCGGTCTCGAGATCGAGCGCGCTGATGAGCGACGACTTGTCAGAAAAGTCGGCGTAGAGTCCGTCGACATCGGTCAGGAAGATGACCTTCTCGGCACCGAGCGCCGCGGCGATCTCGCCGGCCACGAGGTCGGCGTTGATGTTGAAGCTGCCGCCGTCGTCACCGGCGCCGACCGAGGCGATCACCGGGATGAAGCCGTCGGCGATGAGCCGTGTCACGACGGTCGTGTCGACCTCCTTGACCTGGCCGACCCGCCCGAGGCGCGGGTCTTTCGCGGTCGCCCGGATCAGATTGGCGTCGTCGCCCGCGATGCCCACCGCAAGCCGGCCATGGCTGTTGATGGCGGCGACGAGGTCCTTGTTCACCTTCCCGATGAGCACCATCTTGACGACCTCCATCGCCTCCTCGGAGGTGACGCGAAGCCCGTCGATGAAGGAGACCGGCATGCCGAGCCGGTCCATGAACGCGGTGATCTCCGGTCCTCCGCCGTGCACGATGACCGGGTTGATGCCGACGAGCTTCATGAGCACGATGTCATCAGCCACGCTGTCGCGGAGCACCGGGTCGGTCATCGCCGCGCCGCCGTACTTGATGACGACCGTCCGCCCCCACGCGGCTTTGATCCACGGCAGCGACTCCATGAGCGTGGCGGCCTTTGAGAGCATTTCGTTCATCTCGCCCCCCGTCATGAGCGGTACTCCCCGTTGATGCGCACGTACTCGTAGCTGAGATCGCATGTCCACACGGTGGCCTCGGCCTCCCCGACGTGCAGGTCGACGAGCACATCGATCTCCGCGGCGCTGAGCGCGCGCAAGGCATCGGTCTCGTCGAACGGTACCGCGGTGCCTTCCCTGCACGTTGGGATTCCCGCGAACACGATGTCGAACTGGCCGGGGTCGACGTACGCGCCCGACTTGCCGATCGCCATCGCGACCCGGCCCCAGTTGGCGTCCTGTCCGAACAGCGCCGTCTTGAACAGCGGGGACTCCGCGATGGCGAACGCGGCGCGCTCGGCGTCCGCCTCGCTCACCGCGCCACGCACCGTCACGGTGATGAACTTCGTGGCGCCCTCCCCGTCACGGACCACCATCTTCGCGAGCGCGACCGCTACTTCCCGGATAGCCGCCCCTACCGCCGAGAACGCCTCGGAGCCCGCGCTCAACACCGGTCCGCCTTCGGCGCCGCTCGCTATGAGGATGCACGTGTCGTTGGTCGAGGTGTCCGAGTCGACCGTGATGCGGTTGAACGAACACG
>CAYYLR010000121.1:0-4668 GCA_964472485.1 uncultured Coriobacteriaceae bacterium | reverse complement strand
GGCTCGCTGATGTAGAAGTTGAACGTGCCGCCCTTCTGGATGCCGTCGGCCGGCGCTTCGGTGGTGCCATCGTCCTTGGGCGTACAGCCGCCCACCGCGAACATGGCACCGACCAATGCCAGCGCGAGCATCAGGGCGATGTTCTTGCGATGTCGATGTGACAAAGTGACGCCTCCCTCCGCTTATGCGGGATCGCACGTGCATGCAAACTGCGGTCAGAACAGCGTGTTGTCTCGCACATCCCTCCCAACGGTCACAGGCATCCCGGCCGCACGAGCCGGCGATGCGCCCACCGTACGCACGACACTTTAGTTTGTGACTTGTTGCATGGAAGTGCAAGCGAGGCCCACACGTCGGCACGCATGGGGCCCGCCGGTTCGGCGGGCCCCACCAGCGACATTCTGACAGTGCTCGGGCGCTACGAGAGCGGGCGGTAGACGAGCATCAACAGGAGCGCGCTCGCGATGTAACCAGCGCCGAAGCCGATGGTGATCCGGTCGAGGTTCTTCTCGATCATGCCGGTCCCCATCGACGACGCCGGCAGTCCGGCACCGAACAGGGACGACACGCCGGTGCCCTTGCCGGAGTGCAACAGAACGAATACAACAAGGCCGATTGCGCATACAACGTGAATCGCGATGCCGATATATGC
The DNA here is from genome assembly GCA_964472485.1 of uncultured Coriobacteriaceae bacterium. Taxonomy (GTDB): domain Bacteria; phylum Actinomycetota; class Coriobacteriia; order Anaerosomatales; family Anaerosomataceae; genus CAYYLR01. The sequence goes on along the minus strand of CAYYLR010000121.1, from coordinate 4,016 downwards.
GAGCACTTCCACGATAGCTCCTCATCTACGCCGAAGACCGGCGACCGTCAGCATGAGACGAACCGGGTCAGTATACCCGCCTGATGCCTCCCGGCTCAAGAGGACGGCGGTTGGCAGTGGCGCGCTACCGGCAAGTCAGAGCCGGCAGGAGGGTGCGCCGAATGCCGTGACTCACACGATGAGCGATCTCGCCGTCCACGCGCGCGGAATGGCGAGTCCGAGCAACTCGCACAGCGTCGGCGCGATGTCGGACAGTACGCCGTCGTCACGCAGCCCGGTCACGCCATCCGCGACGCAGACGCACGGAACCGGGCTCAGGGTGTGGGCGGTGAACGCGCCTCCCCCGTCCGGATCGGTCATCCGCTCGGCGTTGCCATGGTCGGCCGTGATCACCAGACTGCCGCCGCGACGCGCGATCGCATCGGCTACCGCGCCGACACCCGTATCGACCGCCTCGACCGCGGCGACCGCCGCCGCGAGGACGCCCGTATGACCGACCATGTCGCAGTTCGCGTAGTTCGCGATGTAGAGGTCGGCTTCCCCCGCTCCGATCGACGCGACGAGTCGCTCGGTCACCTCCGGCGCGCTCATCTCGGGCTGGAGGTCGTAGGTCGGCACCTTCGGACTCGGCACGAGGATGCGTGTCTCACCAGCTTTCGGGGGCTCCACGCCGCCGTTGAAGAAGAAGGTGACGTGCGCGTACTTCTCCGTCTCGGCGATGTGCAGCTGCCGAAGGCCGGAGTCGGCCACGACATCGGCAAGCACGCAGCAGGGCAGGTCTTTGGGGAACGCCACCCTCGCGGGAATGGCGGGGTCATACTCGGTCAGGCAGACGAACCGCACCGCAGGAACGGCGGAACGCTCGAAACCGTTGAAGGCGGGATCGACGAATGCGCGTGTGATCTCACGCGCGCGGTCCGGCCGGAAGTTGAAGAACACGAGCGCGTCACCCGGGGCGAGCGCGTGCAGCGGCGCCCCGTCACGCATGACGACCGCGGGGACGACAAACTCGTCGGTGACCCCGGCGCCGTAGGAGGCCGCGATCGCTTCGGTGGCCGAGGAGGAGGCGGCCCCTTCGCCGAGCGCGATCGCCCGCCAGGCGCGCTCGACACGCTCCCAACGGTTGTCGCGATCCATGGCGTAGTAGCGCCCCATGACCGTCGCGACGACGCCGACGCCGATCTCGCCGAGCGCGGCCTCGAGCCGCTCCACGTAGGCGAGCCCGCTCGACGGCGGGACGTCCCGGCCATCGAGGAACGCATGCACGTAGACGCGCTCGGCTCCGCGCTCGGCGGCCAGGCGGACAAGGGCGTAGAGGTGCTCCTGGTGGCTGTGAACCCCGCCGTCGGACACGAGGCCCATGAAGTGCACCGCACCGCCTTCGGTCACCGCACCATCGAACACGTCGAGCAACACAGGGTTCTCGCGAAGACTGCCGTCGGCGATGGCGCGATCGATCCGCGTGAGCTCCTGGTAGACCACGCGGCCGGCGCCCATGTTCAGGTGGCCGACCTCGGAGTTGCCCATCTGACCGGCGGGCAGTCCCACCGGCAGCCCGCTCGCCTCAAGCGTCGTCCAGGGGTGCTCCCGGAACAGCCGGTCGAGGTTCGGGGTACGCGCGAGCGACACCGCGTTGCCCGGCCCCGGCGGCGCGATCCCGAAGCCGTCCATGATGACGAGCGCGACGGGGCGCTGCGCCACCTACAGCGCCGCCTTCACGATCTCGGCGAACGAGTCCGCGTCGAGGGCGGCCCCGCCGATCAGGCCACCATCGATATCGGGCTCGGCGAAGAACATCGACGCGTTCCCGGCATTGACCGACCCGCCGTAGAGCACTCGGACCCGCATCGCCGCCGGCGGACCGTACATCGCCCCGACGGTCGCACGGATGGTACGGCACACGTCGTTCGCAGCTTCCGGAGTGGGGGTCCGGCCGGTGCCGATCGCCCAGATGGGTTCGTAGGCGATCACGAGCCGACCCGCACGCTCGGCGTCAAGCCCCGCCGCGCCGGCCATCACCTGACCACGAACGAACGATGTCGTCTCATCTGCGTCACGGACGGCGAGGCTCTCGCCCACGCACATGATCGGCACCATCTCGGCCGCGAACACCGCGTTGACCTTCCGGTTCACGGTGTCGTCTGTCTCGCCGAAGTAGTCGCGGCGCTCCGAGTGACCGACGATGACGTAGTCGCACCGCAGCTCCTTGAGCATCCGCGGCGCGACGGCCCCGGTGAACGCACCCGCGGCCTCCCAGTGCACGTCCTGCGCACCAAGGGCGAGCTGAAGCCGGTCGAGCTCGATGATCGTCGAGGCCGCCTTGAGCCCCGTGAATGGCGGACAGACCGCCACCTCGACACGATCCCAGTACGAATCGACCCGTTCCTCGATCCTTTGGATCAGGATCGCTCCCTCACCCGAGGTCGTGTGCATCTTCCAGTTGCCGGCGACGAGCATTCGGCGTTCCATCTCGCTCCTTCACTCCCTATCCAGAAGGGCATCCACGCCGGGAAGCGTGGCCCCCTCCAGCAGCCTCATCGACGCGCCGCCTCCGGTTGAGACGAACGTGACGCGGTCCTCGAGCCCGAACTTCTTAAGCGCGGCGGCGGAGTCGCCGCCCCCGATGATCGACTGCGCCCGATTGTTGCGACCGACCGCAACGGCGACCTCCCGTGTGCCGGCCTCGAACGGCTTCTTCTCGAAGACGCCCATAGGGCCGTTCCAGAAGATCGTCCTGGCCCGGGCGATGTCCCCCTTGTACAACTCCGTCGTGCTCGGGCCGATATCGAGGCCCATCATACCGGCGGGGATCTCCTCGCGACCTACGATTCGCGTCTCGGCGTCGTCCGCGATCTCGGAGGCGACCACGAAGTCGGTGGGCAGCACGAGATCCGCTCCCGCGATGCGTGCCTTCTCGAGCATCTCCTTGGCAGGCTCGACCCAATCGGCTTCCACGATCGAGTCGCCCACCTCGAGACCCTTGGCGACGAGGAATGTGAACGCCATGCCGCCGCCGATCAGGAGCGAATCGCAGACGTCGATGAGCTTGTCGATCACGCCGAACTTATCGCTCACCTTGCTTCCGCCGAGGATCGCCACGAACGGATGGTCCGGTTGTGTCAGGATGCTCGTGAGCGTCTCGACCTCTCGCTGCAGCAGCATGCCGGCATACGCAGGCAGGTAGGCGGTCACGCCCGCCGTGGATGCGTGCGCCCGGTGCGCCGCGCCGAACGCGTCGTTGACGTAGATGTCGCCGAGTGCGGCAAGCTCACGCCCGAAGGCGGGGTCGTTCGCCTTCTCGCCCGGGTAGAACCGGACGTTTTCCAGCATGAGAACCTCACCGTCGATCATCCTGTCGACCGCTTCGGCGGCCTCCGGACCCACGGCCTCGGGCGAGAACGCCACGTTGCGCCCGATGAGCCGCTGGAGCGTGCGCCGGGCGGGCTTCAGACTGAACTGCGGATCAGGCTCACCCTTCGGACGACCGAGATGGCTCATCAGCACGACCTTGGCCCCGTGGTCGACGAGGTAGCGAATGGTCGGGAGAGCCGCACGGATGCGCGTATCGTCGGTGACCTCGTCATCAGCAAGCGGCACGTTGAAGTCGACGCGCACGAGCACGCGTTTGCCGCGAACGTCGACGTCCTTCACGGTCTTCTTCGTGAACATCGGTCCTCCGGAGTCAGGTGGCCGAGCGCACGACGGGGCGCCTGTCGGGCGCCCCGTCGGAGTCATCGGGCTCAGCCCACGATCTTGATCAGATCCTTGACGCGGTTGGAGTAGCCCCACTCGTTGTCATACCAGCTGACGCACTTCACGAACGTGCCCGTGCCGCCCATGACCATCGTCTGGAGCGAGTCGAAAACGGAGCTCGCCGGGTTCCCGACCACGTCGACCGAGACGATGGGATCCGTGCAGTACTCGAGGATGCCCTTCATCGGACCCTCGGCCGCGGCCTTCATCGCGGCGTTGATGTCGTCCTTCGTCACCGTGGTCTCAAGCTCAGCCACAAGATC
>CAYYLR010000120.1:0-4819 GCA_964472485.1 uncultured Coriobacteriaceae bacterium | reverse complement strand
ATGCTCACCGAGCACGACATCGTGCCGGAGGAGTGGGGCGGATCGACGATCTTCGTGAACGTTTCGGCCAAGAAGCGGATCGGCATCGAGGATCTGCTCGAGATGATCCTGCTCCAGGCCGACGTGCTCGACCTCAAGGCGAACCCATCGGCTCACGCCAGCGGTATCGTCATCGAGGCGAACCTCGACAAGGGACGCGGCCCTGTCGCGACCGTGCTCGTACAGCGCGGCACGCTGCGCGTCGGCGACGCGATCGCGGCGGGAACGTGTTTCGGCCGCGTGCGCGCCCTCGTCGACCCCAAGGGCGTCACGGTGCAAGAGGCGCTCCCCGCCGATCCGGTCGAGGTCCTGGGTCTCTCGGCCGTTCCGTCCGCGGGCGACGACTTCCGCGTGTTCGATGATGAGCGCGACGCCCGCGCGCTGGCCGAGGAGCGTGCGCTCAAGCAGCGGCTCATCGCCCAGGGCCGGCGCACTCGCGTCACGCTCGACGATCTCTTCTCCCGCATCCAGGAGGGCGAGCTCAAGGACCTCAATCTCGTGGTCAAGGCCGACGTGCAGGGCTCGATCGAAGCCCTCAAGGACGCGCTCGACAAGATGGATCAGTCCGAGGTGCGCATCAACATCATCCACTCCGGCGTCGGCGGCATCACCGAAAGCGACGTCATGCTGGCGACGGCGTCGGACGCCATCGTCATCGGCTTCAACGTCCGGCCGTTGCCCGAGGCTCGTGCGCTCGCCGAGAAGGAGAAGCTCGATCTCAGGCTCTACCGCGTCATCTATCAGGCCATCGAGGAGATCAACGCCGCGCGCGTAGGAATGCTCGCTCCGACCATCGAGGAGCGAGACACCGCCCGCATCGAGATCCGCGATCTGTTCAAGGTGCCGAAGCTCGGTGTCATCGCCGGCTGCTTCGTCCAGGACGGTGAGGTCACTCGTGACGACAAGGTGCGTATCGTTCGTGACGGAACCGTCATCCATGAGGGCAAGATCCACTCGCTCCGTCGCTTCAAGGACGATGTGAAGTCCGTCAGGAACGGCTATGAATGCGGCATCGGCATCGAAGGCTTCCAGGACCTCAAGGTGGGCGACACCATCGAGTCGTACACCATCGTCGAGGTCGCCCGCGAGGAGTGATCCGATGAAGAGCACGCCCCGCACGCGCAAGCTCGGCGAACTGGCGCGCGAGGCGCTCTCGGAGGTCCTCCTCACCGAGGTCCAGGACCCGCGTCTCGAGTTCGTCACCGTGACGTCGGTGGAGGTCAGCACCGACCTTCGCGTCGCCGACGTGTACGTGACGGCGCATGGCGACGAAGCGCGCTATGCTGCCGCGCTCGACGGGCTGCGGTCCGCCGACCGCCGTCTGCGCGCCGGCCTCGGCAAGCGCGTCGTGATGCGCTACGTGCCGGAGCTGCGCTACCACATCGACACGTCGGTCGACGAGGGTATGCGCATCCAGGCCGCCATCGAGGCCGGCCCGCTGCGTCCGCCCATCGACGAGGAGTGAGGGTGCCCTCGACTTCGGCCGCGGCGGTCGCCGACGCGCTCACGCGCGCGCGGTCGGTCGTCATCGGCTCACACGTCGATCCCGACGGTGACGCGATCGGGTCAGCGCTCGGACTCCACCTGGCCCTTGAGAAGGCCGGGGTACCCTCGGCCGTCGTGCTCGCGAGCGGGGAGTCGTGCCCTTCGACGTACGCGTTCCTGCCCGCCGCGGACACGATGCTCCCCGCCGATCGCCTCGATCCGCCGTCGCTGTTCGTCGCGCTCGACACGGCCGTGGTCGAGCGCCTGGGTGACGCCGCCGGACTCGCCCGATCGGCCGGAGGGCTCATCGTCATCGACCACCACCCCGGTCCGTCGCCTGATGTCGCGACGGCCTACGTCGATCCCGGCGCGCCGGCCACCGCATCGCTCGTCCTTGACGTCATCGACAGCCTGGGCGTGACGATCGACGCGGCGATCGCTACCTGCCTGTATGCCGCTCTCGTCACCGACACCGGCCGCTTCAGCTTCGCGAACACCTCGCCCGCGGCCTTGCGCACCGGAGCCCGCCTGCTTGAGGCTGGCGCGCGTGCCGACGTGATACACACCGCCCTCTACGAGAGCCGCTCGGCGGGGGTCCTGCGTCTCATCGGCCGTGTGCTTGAGCGCCTGGCGATCACGGGCGGCGCGGTCGCCTGGTCGTGGATCGACGAGACCGATCTCGAGGAGACAGGCGCGCTCCCAGAGGAGACCGAGAACCTGATCGACCATGTGCGCGCCGTCGACGGCATCGAGGTCGCGTTCTTCGCCAAGGTGCGCGCGCACGAGGTTCGAGTCAGCCTCCGCGCCAAGGGCTCCTTCGACGTTGGACACGTCGCTCGAACCTTCGGAGGAGGCGGCCATCGCGCCGCCGCGGGCTTCACGCAACCTGGTTCGCTCGACGACACCCTTCGCGCGCTCATGCCGTTGCTGCCCGGAGGCGAGGGATGAGGGCGGCCCGGGGGGCCACCGCACTCTCAGGCGTGCTCGCGATCGACAAGCCGGCGGGCATGACGAGCCATGACGTCGTCGCGGCGCTCCGCAGGGCGACGGGGGAGCGCCGGATCGGCCATGCTGGCACGCTCGACCCGCTCGCCACCGGTCTTCTGCTCGTCCTCGTGGGAAGCGCCGCCCGCCTCGGCCGCTACCTCTCCGGCCAGGACAAGACCTACGACGCGCACATCGTCTTGGGCACGGCCACTGACACGCTTGATGCCGACGGCGTCGCCACCGGACACGCTCCCGTCCCTGAGACCGCGCTCGATCCCGAGGCGGCGCGCCGGATCCTCGACTCCTTCCTCGGCTCCGCCGAACAGGTGCCCCCGGCGTACTCAGCTATCAAGCGCGGCGGCGTGACCGCACACCGTGCTGCCCGGTCGGGATCGCCGATAGAGCTCGAACCGCGGCCGATCGTCGTATCCGAGGCCCTCCTGGGAGCGATCTCCGCAGACCCGCCCGCCTGGGATGTGACGTTCACCGTCTCGAAGGGGACCTACGTCCGTTCGCTCGCTCGTGACGTCGGCACGGCCGTGGGAACCTGCGCGCATCTCGGCGCGTTGCGCAGGACCCGGATCGCGTCGCTCACGCTCGACGCCGCTCTCACCCTCGACCGAGCCGTCGATGCGGCCGCCGCCGGCTCGCTCGCGCGTGAGTTCATCGACCCGGTCCCCCTGCTCGGCTTCCCGGCGCTCAGCGCCGATCCCGTCGCAGTCTCGGCCGGTCGCGCCGTTCCGCAACCGTCCTCGCCGATGACCGACGGATCGCCTGTCGCCCTCGTCACGGACGAGACCCTCGCGGCGGTGTACCGGGCATCTCGTGACTGGCTCGTGGCCGAGACCGTCTTCAGCCCGGGGGTTACCCGATGAGCGTCATCCGCCACTTCCAGGAGGGCATGGAGCCGCTCGGCGCGTGCGCGATGGCGATCGGCGTCTTCGACGGCGTCCACATCGGCCACCGTACGCTCGTCCGAGACACCGTCACGCGCGCTCACGAGCGCGGCCATGGCGCGTGCGTGGTCACGTTCGACCGCGATCCGGAGTGCATCGTCCAGCGGGACCGGTTCTGCGCGCAGTTGACCACGCTCGATGACAAGCTCGCACTCCTTGCCCAGGAGAAGCCCGACCACGTCCTCGTGCTGCCGTTCGACCGCCACATGGCCGCTCTTGAGCCTGAAGCGTTCCTCGCGGACGTGCTCCTGCACGCCGGACAACCGACACTCATCGCCGTGGGTCACGACTTCCGCTTCGGCGCGCGAGCGAGCGGCGATGTGACCACCCTGCAGCGATTCTGTGATCCGGAGGGCATCGAGGTCGTGCCGCATGGACTCGTCACCGCCGGCGGTTCGCCTGTCACCGCTACCCGCATCCGCGAGCTCATCGCCGGTGGCGAGGTGGCCGAAGCCCGAACCCTGCTCGACCGACCGCACTGGCTGCACGGCACCGTCACCCGCGGCCGCGGCGTCGGAGCCGACCTCGGCTTCCCGACCGCCAACATCGACGTCGATCCGGTCATGGCGCGCCCCAGCGACGGCGTATACGCCGCAGAGGTCGTGGTCGGGGAGCGGTCGTATCTCGCGGGTGTCACCGTCGGCTCCGCGCCGAGCTTCACGAACGCCCCGGACGCCATCGAGGCGCACCTCATCGGCTTCGCCGGCGACCTCTATGGTCACGATATCCGCGTGTCGTTCCTGCGGAGGCTCCACGCGCTGCGACGGTTCGATGACCTGCCGTCGCTCGCCGCCGCCATCGCGGACGATCTCGGCGTGATCCGCGCATCCGCGCACCGCGACGGCGCGAGCGTCGAGGCGCTCGAGCGCTCAGCGGGGTAGGGGTGCCAACTGCGGCACGACGCCCCGCGTGCACGCGTTTTCGCGGACGCTCAGCCGTGTGCTATACTTCGCGGGTTGTGTCACGACCGGTGTCTTGGACGTCCGACCCACCGACGCTCGTCTCGGACCCCGGTGACGATCAAGAAGAAAGGTGAACCGAATATGTCGCTTTCCAAGGACGTCAAGACGTCCATCATCGCCGAGCACGCCCGTACTGAGGGCGACACCGGCTCCGCGGAGGTGCAGATCGCGCTCCTCACCCAGCGCATCCGAGACCTCACCGAGCACCTGCGAACGCACTCGCACGACCATCACTGCCGCCGCGGGCTTCTCAAGCTCGTCGGCCAGCGCCGCAGGTTCCTGAACTACCTCAAGAAGAACGACATCGAGCGCTACCGCGCCATCGTCGCGAAGCTCGGACTCCGCAACTAGCAGCGGGCACACACGAAGGCGGGGAACACCCCGCCTTCG
>CAYYLR010000119.1:3986-4822 GCA_964472485.1 uncultured Coriobacteriaceae bacterium | reverse complement strand
CGATCGGGAAGCCGAGCACGATGACATCCTGGCCGCGGACGAGCGCGGCGCTGTCACCCCACACGACCGCCGGTACGTCCGCAGGCACATCCGCTTCGAGGAGCGCCAGGTCACGCTCGCGGTCGATACCGATCACGCGGTACGTCGCGAGCCGCCCGCCCCCGAGCACGCGAGCCTCGCTACCCACAGCGGCGTCGATGACGTGGGCGACCGTGAGCACGCGGTCCTCGGCGATCACCACACCCGTGCCGATCCGGTCGGCGCCGGCGGTGATGGCGACCACGGCGTCGGTGGCGCGCTCGAGCGAGGCGGTCGCCGCGACGGCCGGCGCGGCGACCGTGAGCGCCACCGTCGCGATCGCCAGCGCCGCCCGCGTGCGGCGGCGGACGCGGGGCGAGCTCGTGACGGGACGCTCACGATGCATCGGTCCGGCCTCCTTCGGCCGGGGACTCGAGCCGCGGCGGCGGCGGAGCGACGGGCCACGACGGCACGTTCGGCGCCGGGACGTAGGTCTGTCCCTCCACGCCGAGCACCTCGCGCAACCGCGCGACACGGCGCATCTCCGGATCGTCCTCGGGCGCGAAGCCGAAGCCGGCCCAGCAGTAGAACAGGCTCGAGTGCGTCTCACCGGCGCTCGGCACGTGGTTGTCGCACTCAAGCACACGCTGGAGCGCGCGCAGCATCGAACGCGGATCCTTGAGCAGCAGCATCCCCTCGGCGTCGGCCTTCTCGGCCGCCGTCCACGACGCCTCTTTGTGGAACCACATGAGGAGTTCGGTCAGCAGCACCGCCACGCCCATGACCGGCATGGCGATCGCGACTCCGGCGGCGGCGCG
>CAYYLR010000119.1:0-3888 GCA_964472485.1 uncultured Coriobacteriaceae bacterium | reverse complement strand
GCGCGCCACGGCCCGCACCCGCGCCATCGCGTCGGCCGGGCTCCGTTCGCCGCTCAGCCGAAGATCGCGCTCGCGTATCGCCCAGATCGGCCCCATGACCGCCGAGGACGCCGTCGCCCACAGCGTATCGAGCGACCGGATCCGTGCGGTGAGGTTGGCGAAGACCGCGCGCTGCTCATCGGGGGCGAGCCGCTCGATGAGCCCGCGCGTCACGCCCACACGTGCGCTCTCGTAGTTCCGGCCGAGCGCGAACGCGTTGACGGCGTCGTCGCCGATCACGTAGAACCGCGGCGTCTTCGGCAGTCCCGCAGCTATGGCCATGTCCCGGAGCGCGCTCCTGGTCGCAGGATACGCGCCAGCCTTCGGGATCCGCGCGCCGAGCGCCGAGACGAGCCGGTGCTCCGCGCGCGCGAGCCGGGCGGCCGACCACGCCGCCGTCACCACGAACGCCAGGGCGAACGCGCTCCCTACGGTGTACCAGAACGTCGCGATCATCGAGTCCCACGTGACGGAGACGGCGCGATCAGCCGAGGCGACATCGAGCCAGATGAGCCCGAACAACGGGAAGCCGATCGCGGCGATGAGCGCCACGCCGAGCGAGATCGAGAGCGCGAAACCGCTCATGAAGCCGACGAACCGGAGCCGGTTGCGCTCCACGCGCCGCCACAGCGGCTCGATGCGGTCGATGCGCACACCGGGAGCCGCGCTCCCCATGACCGCCCCGGACGGACGCCGGTCCACCGTGCGCTACTTTCGCCGGCTCGCCAGCTCGGCCGCCAGATCGGCGACCGGCACGCCTTCACGCACGAGCGTGACGAGCACATGGTAGAGCAGGTCGGCGGCCTCGTAGGTGAGCGCCGCGCGGTCCTGGTCGCGGGCGGCGATGATGACCTCCCCCGACTCCTCGGCGATCTTCTTGAGCAGCTTGTCCTGCGGTCCGTCGAGCAGCGCGGTCGTGTAGCTGCCTTCGGGGCGCTCCACCTTGCGCCGCTCGAGGAGGCCGGCGAGATCTTCGAGCACCGCGCCGAGCGACGGGGACGCGGGCGCGGCGGGTTCGCCGAGCGTGCGGTAGAAGCAGCTGCGCGCACCGGTGTGACACGCGCCGGGGCCGGCCTGGTCGACCGTGACGAGCAGCGTGTCCGCGTCGCAGTCATAGCGGACCTCCTCCACGCGCTGGACGTGGCCGGAACTCTCGCCCTTCTGCCAGTACTTCTGGCGCGACCGGCTCCAGAACCACGTGTAACCGGTCTCGAGCGTCTTGGCGAGCGACGCCTCGTTCATGTAGGCGACCATGAGCACCTCGCCGGTCCCGGCCTGCTGCACCACCGCCGGGATCAGCCCGTTCGCGTCGTACGTGAGGTCCTCGATGCCGAGCGCGTCACGCTCACGATCCATCCTGCGTCCCTTCGTCTGAGCCGTAGCCGTGCCACTTCCCGTCCATGGATTCGATCACGATCTCGATGACCGACGTCCTCGTGATGACGCTCTCGTCAATCCCCTCGCCGGTGCTCCCATAGTGCCGCATGATCGCGTCGAGCGCGCGCCTTTTGGCGGCCGGATCCTCGATGAGCCGTGCCCGTCCGTAGCCGATCACGCTCGCGAACCGCGAGGAGAAGTCACACGGCCGGTCGGCGCGGACGATCTCGCCCTCGTCGGCCTCGAAGCAGATCCGGACGCCCCCGCGGACCGCGTCGATCCGGCGTCCCTCGCGCGGCCCGTGCACGTAGATGCGTCCTTCCGCATAGCCGAAGTTGACCGGCACCACATACGGCCCGTCATCGTCGTGGAGTCCGAGCCGGAGCACCTCAGCGCGTTGGAGCAGCGCCTCGCACCCAGCCGCCGGCATCCGCTGCTTCTCCCTGCGCATCGGCCTCACAGCCGCACCGGGATCCCGTGAGCCGCCATCGCCTCTTTGACCTGCCGCACCGAGAACTCGCCGAAGTGGAACACGCTCGCTGCGAGCACCGCGTCGGCATCGGCCTCCAGCACCACCTCGGCGAAGTCGTCGAGCGTTCCGGCGCCGCCGCTCGCGATGACCGGTATGTTGACGGCGGCGGTGATCGCGCGCGTGAGATCGATGTCGAAGCCGTCCTTCGTGCCGTCGGCGTCCATGCTCGTGAGCAGGATCTCCCCCGAGCCGAGCCGCTCGGCCTCGGCTGCCCACGCCACGGCGTCGAGACCCGTGTTCGTGCGCCCGCCTGCCACGAAGACCTCCCAGCGCGCCGGGGATGAGCCGGGCACGCGCCGCGCGTCGATGGCGACCACGATGCACTGCGAGCCGTAGATCAGTGCGGTCTCGGTGACGAGCGCGGGTGCGGCGACCGCGGCCGAGTTCATCGAGATCTTGTCGGCGCCGGCGGCGAGCATCGCGCGGATGTCGGCGGCCGAGCGCATGCCGCCCCCGACCGTGTACGGGATGAAGACCTCCTCGGCGGTCCGCGCCGCGATCTCGAGCATCGACGGGCGCTCCTCGTGCGTGGCGGTGATGTCGAGGAAGACGACCTCGTCGGCGCCCTCGCGGTCGTAGGCCGCGGCGAGTTCGACCGGATCGCCCGCGTCGACGAGGTTCACGAAGTTCACGCCCTTGACCACGCGGCCCTCATGGACGTCCAGGCACGGGATGACGCGCTTGGTGAGCATGGCTCAGCCCTCCCCGCGCGCGATGGCGAGCGCTTCGGGAAGCGCGATGGCGCCCTCGTAGATCGCGCGGCCGATGATGACACCCTCGGCCACCGAGCCGCCGAGAGCTGCCACGGATCGGACGTCGGCGGGCGTGGCCATGCCACCGCTGACGACGACGGGGAACCCGGCCCGGCCCGCCACGTCGCGATACGCGTCCGCGGCGATACCGGTGCCCATGCCGTCGCGACTGATGTCGGTGTAGACGAGGTGCCGCACGCCGAGGCCGGCGAGCTCGCCGACGAGGTCGGCCGCACGGACGCTCGTGCCCTCGCGCCAGCCGGCGATCTTGACCTCCCCGTCCCGCGCGTCGACGCCCGCGACGATCGCTCCGCCGAACGCCGCGACCGCTTCGCGCACGAACCCCTCGTCGGTGGCGAGCTTCGTGCCGAGCACCATGCGCTCGGCGCCCGCGTCGGACAGGCGCCGGAGCGTCTCAAGCGTGCGGATGCCGCCGCCGGTCTGCACCCGCAGGCCGCTCTCGCGCGCGATGCGCTCGACGGCCGCGATGTTGCCGGGGACGCCGTCACGCGCGCCGTCGAGGTCGACGACGTGCACCCACGTCGCCCCCTGCCCGGCGAAGATCAGCGCCTGCGCCACCGGATCCTCGTTGTAGACGGTGACGCGCTCGTAGTCGCCCTGCGCGAGCCGGACGGCGCGTCCGCCGAGGATGTCGATGGCCGGGAAGACGATCATGCCGCACCCCGCTCGGCCGCGATCGTCCCGAAGTTCGCGAGCAGCGCGAGCCCGGCGGCCGACGACTTCTCGGGATGGAACTGCGCGCCGAAGACGTTCTCTGCGCCGAGCGCCGCGACGAACGGGATGCCGTGCTCGGCACGCCCGATCACCGCGCCGGGGTCGGCCGGCGCCACATGGTAGGAGTGCACGAAGTAGAACGCCGTCCCCTCGGGGATCCCGGCGAACAGCCGGCTCCCGCGCGGGTAGTCCACCGTGTTCCAGCCGATGTGCGGGATCTTCACCCCGCCCGGAAGCCGCTCGCAGACGCCGGGCACCAGCCCAAGACCCTCCCACTCGCCGTCCTCGTAGCCGATGTCGACGAGCAGCTGCATGCCGAGGCAGATGCCGAGCAGCGGAACGCCGGCCGCGGCCCGGTCGCGGAGCAGGTCGCGAAGGCCGGTCTCGCGCAGGCGGGCCGACGCGTCGCGAAACGCGCCCACGCCCGGCAGCACGATGCCGTCGGCCGTCAGT